>CAZAQY010000297.1:0-10321 GCA_964486845.1 uncultured Pirellulaceae bacterium | reverse complement strand
CAACTGGCCGATTCTCGTGGCCAAAGTGGCTCAATTCTTAATGGCCGCCGAAACCTTGGCCAACGACCAGGAGCAGCGGATCAACCAGTACCTGGCAGAGGCCGGATTCGCGGGGACGGTCCAAATCGCCAAGTACGATCGGGGCACGTCCCACGCCGAGCGCGAGCGGTTGCGACGGGATCCGCCGCACCTTCTGCTGACCAACTATATGATGCTCGAGTACCTCCTGGTGCGACCGGCCGACCGCGAGGCGATCTTCGCCAACCACCGTTGCCGGTTCCTGGTGCTGGACGAGGTTCACACGTACCGAGACGTCCTGGGCAGCAATATCGCGCTGCTCGTCCGGCGGCTGAAGGTCCATCTGGCCCACGCCCGGCAGAACTGGAAGCCCGACGTAGCGGACGAGGAACGCGCCAAACGGTATCCGAAACTGGTGCCGGTCGGCACGTCGGCCACGATCAAGACGGTGACCGAGGAGGGGCTGTCCGCTCAACAACGCACACAACTGCGAGACCAGGCCGTCCAGGAGTTCTTCGCAACGCTGGTGGGCGTCGAACCCGCCAGCATCCGCGTCTTTGGCGAACAATTGGAGGACGTCCGGATCCCCGCCGAGGCGTCCTATCCCGCGAAACCCGGCACGGTGGATGTCCGCTCGTTGGATATCTCCCAGCCCGAGGCGGTTCGGCAGGGCCTGTGTCGGCTGGCTGGCCTTCCGGCGGATACGCCGCTCGCCGAAGCCGCCCGGCGTTATCGGCTGCTGTGGGATCTGAACCGCTGGCTCATCGGCCGCCCCATGTCCGCAAGCCAGATCGTCGCCCAGGCGCGGGCCGAGGCGCCCGATCGCCGGGACACGCCCGACGATCGACTGCGAGCCGAGATCGAAGCGGACGACCGTTCGGCGGGCTACCCCCTGCGGCGATTCGCCGAGTTTGGGATCCTGCCAGGCTACGAGTTCCCCTCGGAGCCCGCGGCGCTGCGGCTGCTGGGCGATCCCCACGAAGAGGACCCGATCTCGGTGACGCGCCGGTTTGGCATCGGCCAATTCCAGCCCGAAGCGCACGTCTACGCCCGGTCCAAGCGCTGGAAGGTGATCGGCTTGGACATGGCCTCGCCGTGGAATCCGCGGAGCGAGGGACCCACCTGGTCCTACTGCCTGTGTCCGGCGTGTGGATTGCGGTTCAACGCCGGCGAGCCAAAATGTCCACGCTGTGGCTACAGCGAATCGCGCAAGCCATTGCCGTCTTGCGAGCTGGCCGGCTTTGTCGCGTGTCCCGACGAGACGCCGATCCTGGACGAAGAGGAGCGAGACGCCGAACGAAATCTGGTGCGGACCTATCCTCAGTGGGATGGAGATGTGGTGGGCCGGTGGACGTTGGCCAACGGCTGGGCCCTGCGGTTGGCACACAACGAAGAGGTCCGCTGGCTGAACGAGGGCAAGCCGCCGGCAGCCAACGATCCCCCCGAGGCGATCCTGCACCCAGACGCGAGGGGTTATCTCGTCTGCACGGCCTGTGGCCGGATGCTCACGGCCCCGTTGCCGACCGCAACGCCCCGCGGCGGACGGCGGAACCCGAAAAAGGGAAAGCAGGACGACGTAGGCCACGCCGAAGGCTGTCCGCGGCGTGGCGGCGCCCCGGTTGCCTTGGCGATTAGCACCTCCGGCAAGGCCGAAGTCCTGCGCCTTCTGATCCCGGCGCCGGACGCGAGCCGGCCGGACGAGTGGCAGTCCTGGGGGCTCTCGCTCGGCTACTCGCTGCTCGCCGGGATGCAGCACTTCTTCATGCTGGATGCCAACGAGCTGGACTTTGAACTCGAGGGTCCGTGGAAGACCGAAGACGCCGCCGGTCGATACTCGAAGCTGTCGCTGGCCTTCATCGACCCCAGCCTGGGCGGCACAGGTTATTTGCACCGGATCGCAGAGCATTTCGACGCTGTAGCTCGCCGGGCGATTGAACACCTGGACCATCCCGTATGCGAAAACGCCTGCTACCGCTGCTTGAAGTCGTACCAGAATCAGCGTTTCCACGAACATCTGGCTTGGCCACAGGTGATGCCGGCCTTGGAGGAATTGATCCAGGCCCCTCCCAGCCCTCGGCCGCTGGAGACCGGCGACATCGACGATCCCCGCCCCTGGCTCGAAGCCTACGCCACCGGGGTTGGCTCGCCCCTGGAGCTGAAATTCCTACGTCTCTTCGAGCAACACGGATTCCATCCCCAAAAGCAGGTGCAGGTGGCCCTGAACCCCAGCGACCCGCCGATCTCCGTGGCCGACTTTGCGGTCCCCGAACGGCGGCTGGCCATCTACATCGATGGCGCAGCCTTCCACACCGGCCTGAATCTCCGCCGCGACCGCAACATCCGCGACCGCCTGCGGCACGCAACCCCGCCGTGGCGAGTCGAAGAACTACGAGCGGCCGACTTGGCACAGGGCGCTGCCCTTGTGGAAAGGCTCGCCCACCAATGAAGAGCACACAAAGCCGCCGCACCGTGCGAACAGCCGAACTCCCAGGCGGCACTCGTAAACGATACCGTCAACTGGCGGCTGGGAGGCGCTGCATCGGTGACGCTCGAGCCGAGTTGTGATCGCTTCTGTCACAAGGCCAGCCGCCAAAGCCGCCCACGGTCGAGGTTCGGCACGACAGTGCCATTCGGTGTTGACGCTGATCCGAAACCGGGATTTGCACGAGTTGGCGGTAAACATCGTGCGAACGTAGATTTCGAGCCGCGAATACCACGAATAACACGGATGAGCAGTATCCGCTCTGCGCGCCAGCGCGTACTCGACGCGGCGAAGCATCCTCGGTCGGCCGTGCCCGCAGGCCGCCTGGGTTGCGACCGGATCGCGGCACGGGACGCGGGGCCGCAGCTACGACAAATGCCCGGCTCCGTGGTGCGGAGCCGGGCCGCTGGTTCGTCGCGGGCCGCCGCCGGACGTGAGGGCCGATGCCGGACGGCTTACCACTGGACGAAGATCGGTTTGTGGCGGGCCTTTGCGGCACGCTGTTTCCGGATGATGGGCTTGGCCAGTTCGGCGTCGTCCGCCGGTTCGTGGACTTCCGCTTCGGCCGGTTCGGCGTCGTCCGCCACGGGCTCGTCATGGCTCGCCGGCGCGATCTCCCGCACGGGCGCCGCAGCTTGCGCGTCCCTCGCGGCTGCCGCTCTCTTGCCCCGGGCAAGGAACTCGCGGGCCGCCGCCAGCGTCGGACGCGGCTCCGGCTGCGCCGGGCCACCCGCCAGCAACTCCTGGACGGAACGGACCGCGTCGGCGACGATGGCCCGCCGGTTGCCTTGCATCAGTTCGTCGACCTGGGCCACAAGCTGTTCGCCGTCCTCGCTCAGTTTACGGACCCGCAACAACTCGCGCTGCGCGGGCAGCGCGGCGAGCTGGGATTCCGTCCTGTTGAGGCGGACGGTCAGCTCCTCGTACTTCGCCCGCGCCTGCTGGCGGATCGCCTCGAGCCGGTCGATGCCCGCTTTGTAACCCTCGGCCTCGGCGAGCAGCAGGCTCACCTGCCGCACCAGGGCGTCTTCGGTGTACGCGGCCCCGCGAACCGTCACCGGATAGGCCGCGTCTTGGGCGGCCGTGCGAAACTCGTCGGCGAACTGCTCGGCATACGCCAGCAGCGCCTGCTGTTCGCGGATCTTGCCGTCCAATTTGTCCAAAACGGCAACCAGATCGCCGCGAGTCTGAGCCATCTGGCCCACATCCCGTTGCAACTGCCCTTTCGCATGACCGACAAAGCCGACCGGGTCCCGGCCACGGGCCTCGTCCGTCCATTCGCCCCACCGGGCGATCTCGCGATCGACGGCGTCGCGGAATCCAGGGGCGTTCCGGTAGGCCACCCCACTGACGCAAGCCGCCAAGACGACGGCCGCCAACCCTAGCCTCATAATACTCATGGTATCGCTCCCCCACGTGTGAATCCGCGCGGCTTGCCGCCACTCGACCGTCGAGTGGCTCGGTTCGCGCTGCTTCTACCCTGAAGAGCACCGCTGGGGGGACGAAGTTGCGCGGCGAGGAGGATTTTTCTGGCAGTCGCTGCGCTCCGTCGCGGCGGCTATCCGCCCTGGAGGGACGCGCTCCGTCGCGTCCGCAGTGCGCTCCGTCGCGTCCGTTGGGTCCGCGCGATGCACGCACAGACGCAGAGACGCGGAGGAATGCGGCCGTTGTGACCACAGGCCGCCCTGGAGGGACGCGCTCCGTCGCGTCCGTTGCGCCCATCCGAACTGGCGGCCACGCGTGGAGCGTGGCCCTCCAGGGGTGCACGTTCCAAAGCCGTGCGATGCACGCAGAGACGCAAAGACGCGGAGGAATGCGCCCGTTGTGCCCACAGGCCGCCCTGGAGGGACGCGCTCTGTCGCGTCCGTTGCGCCCATCCGAACTGGCGGCCACGACGGAGCGTGGCCCTCCAACTCCGGGGCGGCCACGCGTCGAGCGTGGCCCTCCAGGGGTGCACGTTCCAAAGCCGTGCGATGCACCGAAGAGACGCCCAGACGCACAGCTTCGCCGCGGCACGGCGCCTGATCGGGCGCCTTGATTACGGCTTCAGGTATGCGGGCGCCGCCATGTCGGCGACGAGGACCGGGGTTTGGGTCGCGCCGGGAAAATGCTTCTCGACATAAGCCGGCACGGCGCGCAGCAGGTGCTGGTGCGCCTGCGAGACGGTGACCCCGCCAGCGGCTGGCCGCAGCAGTTGCAGCAGTTCGTAGGTCATCACCGACAGATCGGCCTCGCGACGCATGTACGCGATCTGCGCCGGCCGCGCCGCGGCCAGCAGGACGGTATCGCGCTGGCCGATGTCCTTGATCCTGCGCAGTTCATCGTCCAGAAAATTGTCGTCGCCCGCCGAGGTGTCGCCGGCGAGCCGGAGATACTTTGCGTAAGGCTCGAAAGCGTTCGCCCCCGAGGCATTGCCAGCCCCTTGGCGCCCGGCCTGGGCCTGGCCAGCCGAGTGGCATGCGTCCAGGATCACGATGATCCGGCGCCTATCGAGCTGTTGCAACCAGCGGCCGAATTGGTCGTCGACCAGCGTGGTCGCGCGGATCGTGTCGATGCTGGTGATGTCCGAGTCGTGCATGACCAGCAGCTCGTCGAATCCGTCGTCCTCGTCTCCGTTGTCGTCCGCACAGCGTGCGCCGTGGGTCGACATGTACAGGATGACCGTGTCGCCGGGCGAGGTTTTGTCCCGCAGCGTCTCAGAAATCAGCCGGCGAACCTCTCGAAGCGTCGCCTGCTGGTCGACCAACAGGAAGGCCTCGTCCAATCCGCCTTCGCCGCGCATGAACTCGTGCATCGCCGCCGCGTCCCGATGCGGGGTCAGAAGGGGGCGGATGCGTTTGTCCTTGAACTTGCTGATCCCGACGAACGCGCCTACGCGCCGCGCCATGCCGCGAGGCATCGGGTCGTCGGGCCCGATCGTGCGGATTCGCACGTGATGCTCGGCCCATTTCGTCGGCTCGGGCTTCAATTCCTGGACGTAAACGGCCCGGATGCCATCGGGTGCGACCTCGGTCATCGGCTGTGCCGTCAGCGTGCGGATGTCGAGCTTGGTCAGCGGCCGCAGCGAGACCACCGCTTTCAGGTATTCCCAGCCGATCGGCGGACCGATGCGGAGGCGAAACTTGGCCCCCTGGGCGGGAACGACCATCGGCACGTGCGCCTCGATCTTGTTGTCGGGCTGATACATGTTGGGGAACAGACAGCTCACCGTGCCATCGGCCATGAAATAGTACAGGTACAGATACCCCGACCTGGCAGACGTGACGGTCACGGTCAGCGTGTCGCCCAGGCGGTAGATTGCGTTGCCGTGATCCACCTCGACGCGGACCAGAAACGGCGCACATTCGTTAACGACGCCCTCCGCAAAGGCGCCCTTGGCATTGGCCGGCTCATGCGCGGCCAAGCTGGGAACCAGCAACGCGCCCACCAACAGCAACGCCAAGGCGGGGCGGCCGGCGGAGTGTACGTTCCTGCGATCGTTCACGCTCATGGTGTTATGCTCCTTTCTTGGGGGCCGATATAAAACGCGACTTCGTCCTGGGCAAAGCGGCCGAGAATACGGCGCGGCTCGATCGGGTCATGCTCGTCGGCGGCCAGCGGGTTCTCCTGCTGGCAACCCGGCGGCCGGCCGACGACCGCGCGCTGGGCGGGTTGCCCGGCGAGGTCCGGAAAAGCGGCGGATGGGGCGTTGGACGCGGGTGGTTGTGCCGCCCGGGCTTGCGCGGCCGACAACATGCCACTGAATTGCAGCGGGCGCGAACAGACAACGGCCTTGATGCGGGCAGTGCCGAAGGGCGGCGCGACGCACAGCGCGCCCCTGCGGGCCTGCCCCGGAAAGAACACCTCGCGGTTGGCGCCGATCCGATTGTCTTAGCCCGGCTGGGGATACAAGGGCGATACGATTCCCCGGCTGTCCACGTACAGCAGATACAAGTAGCCCGCGAGTTCGCTGGTGACGCGGACCTTCAATTCGTCCCCGACCTCGTACAGCCCGCCGTCAAACCGGTCCACCGTGACGTCCAGACCAAAGTCCGACGTCTTGCCGGCGATCAAGGCGACCATTTCCAACGGACTCAGCACCGCCCGGGGCGGCAGCCGAACGCGCCGCGGCCCCGCCGCGGGCTTGGCCTGCGATGCCGCTTGCTGCCCTGCCTGGGATTGCGGCTTGGGCCCGGCGACCGACTGGCCCTGAAACGTTGGTTCGGGCAGCGGTCGCGATTGGGGCGACGGCTTTGGGTGCTGCTTGACGGCGGAATGGTCGGCCGCTGGTAGGCCCTTGCCGCCGATGCTTTCGATCACATCCCCGCAAAGGCCCGCGGGCAAGGCCAGAAGCACGGTCAACACCAGAGAACGAGTCGCAACTCGCATGACTCAGCTCCTGTCATTTCTGGGAACAGTAGTCTTCGCTAATTCACACGAATGAAGACACGGGCATTCGCGGAGATTGGTGACAATTCGTTTTCCCGCTTCTTCTACTTCTTTGCATCCACGTAAACGGTCGTCATGTCCTGGGCGAACGGCCCGATTGGTTCTTTCGGGTCGCGTGCCCGATCTGGTCGGCGGTCGGCTCGCGTTGGCCAGTCAACAGGCCTTTGATCTGCCGCTGTTGCGCCGGGTGCCAGCGGAACGGGGCGGCCTGACCTTGCGTCTGTTGCGACGTGGTTTCGACCGTCCACTGCTGGCCGATCTTCCGCTCGGGCCGGAACTTCTGCATCGACGTTCCCTGATCCGCGTCAGCTGCGAAGAACACGAGCATCAAGACTGAGAAGACCTTCATCGCGAAGATCCTTGCCATCAGGATGTATTCCCACACGCCAGCAGGAAGACGAGCCCGACCGAACAAAATTGCGCGCTGGAGGAAACAAATCGGAAACCCGCCCCCCACATATTCCTCATTAGTGTTAATCAGTGCCAATTAGTGTTCCCTCCCAAACAACGGGGAACACTAATTGACGCTAATTTACGCTAATAGCTCATTTCGTTCAGCGTTCCTAGCCCGGCTGGTGCAGGTCGGACAGGATGAAGCGTTTCCACTCCACCCCGCCGGCGCGGCCGAAGTTGATCAGGTAGCCGACCGTTTGGCGGGCGATCCGCATGTAGTTGAACAACTGGGCTTCGTGGTCCGCCGTCAATTGGCTCACCGCTTTCAACTCGACGACGATCCCCCCGAACACGAGCAAGTCCGGCTTGTATCGCGTGTCCAGTTGGCGGTCTTTGTAGAACACGACCAACTCGTGCTTGGGGACAAACGGAATCTGCCGAAGGGACAGTTCGATTTCCAGACTCTGCTGATAAATCTCCTCCGCCATGCCGTAGCCCAACTGGTTGTACACCTCGAACACCGCGCCCATCAACTGATAACCCTCTTGTTCGAACACGATCGTCACCTTTCACAGACGAGAACAGCGAAGGGGAACACTAATTTGCGCTAATCTACACTAATGGAAGGCGGGGGGGAAAGGCAACGAAGAAAGGGTGAGTTTGACAACGAAATTTCGAAATTCGCTGGGGCTTCGCCCCAGACCCCACGGCGGCATGCGCCGCCTACCTCCTTTCTTGCTCGCCTAAACCTGCTCCGTCTTCCGCTACGGCTCGAAACGTTCGTCGGCTCCGCTCCGCTGCGCACGACGAACGTTTCGGCCTACGCGGAAGACTCCGCTTGAACTAAACTCGCTCTACTTGCTGGAGGCATCCACCGAACTGGAGGCCACGCGGAACCCGAGGAGGCTGTCCCGGCGCCCCGGCGCGGCGTCGCCCCGGCCCGCCGACCGGCAGCTCCTCGCGCCGTTGTCCCAGCCGCCGCCGCGAAGCACGCGGTACGAGCCAGCCGCAGCCCCCGGCGGATCGTCCACCGGCGATTCACCAGAATACCCGCTTCCCCACCAATCGGAACACCACTCCCAAACGTTGCCCAACATGTCGCACAGGCCAAACGCGTTGGGCTTGAACCGGCCCACCGGCGAAGTCGCCGCGTAACCGTCCTTGAAGTTGAACTTGTACCTCCACGCACGACCGTCCGGAGTGCCCGTCTCGTCCGCTCCGTTCAGATATCCCTGCCCGTCATCCGGATCGTCGCCCCAAAAGAAAAGCGTATCGGTACCCGCACGGCAGGCGTACTCCCATTCCGCTTCGGTCGGCAAACGGTACGTCCGGCCTTCCTCCCGGCTCAGCCAGTGGCAGAACGCCACCGCATCGTCCCAGCTGACACAGGTGACTGGGTGGGTGTCCTCCTGGTCGAAACCGGGCTTCTGCCAGTTCAAGCCGTCGATCTCCTGGTAGTCTCCTCCCGGCTTCAAACCCCACGCCGTGCCTCCCTTCTCCGCCGTCGTCTTGTGGCCCGTGGCCGTCACGAAGCGACGGAAATCGGCCACCGTGACCTCGTGCGTGCCCAAATAGAAAGGCCGCGTCAAGCGGATCGTGTGATGGGGATGCTCCCACTCATACCACTCGACCTTGCCTCCCGGAAACCGCCGGTCGATCTCCTCGGCCGACACGGCCGAACCCATCACGAATTGCCCCGGGGGGATCAAGGTCAGTTTCATTCCCTGGCCGTTGGTCAAGGTGATCGGCTGACCCAAATACTGCGACGGTTCTGAGCATCGGCCGGCGCGTCGCCCCGCAACGCCTCCAGAAACGCGTAGGAGAAAATCCCATGCCCCACGCCGCCGAACGCTCCGTCTTCGTAACTCAACTCGCCGGGACTGCACGAGGCCAGCTTCGTCTGGCCCGTCGACTTCTTCAACTCATCGGCGAAGGGCACGCCCATCGGCGTGCCACCGGCACCGCTGGGATCTTTCGCGGAAACGCGTTCCTGGCAGGCGTCGACCAACAACAAGCGATGCCCGGCCTGGGACTTCTGCATCTCCTGCTCGATCGTCGCCAGCGGCAACGCAGTCAAGGACAAGCGGTTGCGGAGCCCGTCACTGGGCATGATAAACGGCTGCCCCTCCTCGAAGCCGTGCGAGCTAAATCCCACAACGAGCAGATCTTTGGGCTCTTTCCCGTGCCGGCAGGCTTTGTCGAATGCCTTCAGGATCTCGCTGCGCGTCGCGGTCACGATGGGGGCGCCCTGCCGCCGAAGCTCCGCCAAGTGGTCTCGCACCGTCCGGGCCTTCTCGGCAGGCTCGCCAGCCAGCAACACGTAGCAGTGCTGGGCGGGGATCAGCTTCAGTTCGTTGACGAACAAGTAGGCCAATTCAATCGCATCGTGAACCGCGAATTGGAGATCCTTCAACGACTCGTCATCGAAATCGTTGACGCCCGTGAACAGCCCGGCGTTCCCGCCCGGCGCATCGGCCGCCATCGGCTCGAAAATGGCGACCTCGATGCCCCGAGCCTCCGCCGCCGCGGCCGGCGGGGCCGAGTTGAGAACCAACAACAAGACGGTCAAGTTCAAGCGCCACATGGTCGTGCTCCTTGTTACCCAATAAAAGAGCCTTTCATCCCCCGGTTCATTAGTGCCAATTAGCGCAGATTAGTGTTCCCCAAACAAGAACGGAATGAATTCCATTCTACCGCAGACGCACGTCCTTGCCCGCTTGCTCCGGGACCAGTTGCGGGTTCTGCTCGCGGCCGGGGAAGTGGTCTTTCATGTACTTGGGCACCTCGACTCGCACGTGCTCGTAAGCTTCGGCCAGCGTCAGCGTGCTGCTGCTGAGCAGTTTTTCGACCAGAAAGTAGGTCATCACGCTCAGCACGCCGTCGCCCCGTTCGCAGCTGTTTTCGTTCGAATCGCTAGAGAACAGCATCGCCGCGTCGTCCTGGCCGATATCCTTGATCCGCCGCATCTGGCTGCCCAGGAAATCGGCCGGCGAACGGATC
>CAZAQY010000296.1:0-10423 GCA_964486845.1 uncultured Pirellulaceae bacterium | reverse complement strand
TGGTGCCGATGCAGAAGAACCACAGCACATACTTGCCGGTCTTGTCGCAGGCCAGCACGTTGGGCCGGTGCGAGGTGCCCTGGGCCAGCCAGCCGTTCTTCGGGAACTGAAGGCACACGCCCTCGCACTTCCAGTCCACGAGGTTGTTCGAGCTGTAGCAGTTGAAGCCTTGCTGGAGGTGGGCGCCCTTTCGGCCCCAAATGCCGGTGGGGTTGCCCTTGTAGCTGGTGCCGTACCAGTAGAACCTGTCGCCGACCCGAGTGATACCGCCGTCATGGCAGGAGATCAGGTTGCCGTCCGTGTCAGTCCAAGCCGCGTGGTTACGGATCGGTTCGCTGGCGACGGCAGGATAGCTGACCGTCGCAACGGCGAGAATAATCTGGAAGTACGTGTGCCGGTTCATTGCGTTGCCCCTCAGAAGTTTAGCTGTGGCGCGGAATTCGCCAGCGTACTGCCAGCTCAGACGGTTGTCCATCAGCGCCAGATTCTGGCTTGGGCAAGGCGAGAGTGCCGCTCTGTAACCAACACGGATGCAGGGGCCGGCGTCGATTCCCGCAGGCTTAGGCCAAGAACGTCAGCCAAGGTGATGGTACGGGGAATGGTGTTTCCGAACTCCTGGCAACCAGCAGCTACTTCTATCTGATTGTCAGATTTGGTAATCTTGACCATCACGCGGCAGGGGGAAGCACTTTACGGAGCCACGGTCATGGTCAAGCTCGACGAGTTCGTCACGATCAGGGAAGCGGCCCAGATACTGGGCGTCTCGCTGAACACGCTCCGCAACTGGCATCGGGACGGCAAGATGACCGTCTACCGAAACCCAATCAGTGGTTACCGCCTGTTCAAGAAGGCCGACCTGGAGGAACTCCTGCGGCAAATCGAAGAATCGGGCAAGCATCCGACCGGCTACGTCCGCACTACGTTCCGGGCAAAGCCAAAGAAGCCTCGGTAGCGACCGGCAAACGGGAGTGGAACTGCCTGTCATGGCGATCAGCACGAAAGAACTACTGCCTGGGACCGAGGTCCGACTCCGGGGTTTGCGGTGGGAAGTCGTCTCCACCGAAAGCCTGGGACCCCAGACCCTGTTCCGAATCCGGGGCCTGGAAAACGCGGTCCTCGGGCGGGAACTGGACATCCTGTATCCGTTCGAGGACGACCTGGAGCCGGTGATCCATGCCCTGCGCCCAGATAGGGCGGCCCCATTGGCCAACTGGCTGGTCTACCACCAGGCGTTCCTGCTGGAGCAGGCTCTGGGTCCGAACGCCCTTCTGGCTGTCCAGCCCGGGCGGCTGCGGATCGAACCATACCAGCTTGTCCCCGTGCTGCGGGCAATCCGCATGGTTCGCGTGCGGCTGATTCTGTGCGACGGCGTGGGCCTGGGCAAGACAATCCAGGCCGGCTTGGTACTCACCGAGCAGGTCGCGCGCCGATTGGCCCATCGCATCCTGATCGTGTCACCGGCCGGCCCCCTGCTGGAGCAATGGAAGATGGAGATGTCGCAGCGGTTCGGGCTGCGGCTGGAGGTGATCGACCGCAAGAAGCTTGACGAAGTGCGCCGCGCCACCGAGTTGGGTTCCAACCCCTTCGACCACATCCCGTTGGGCTTGGTTTCGGTCGATTTCCTGAAGCAGGAGCGGGTGCTGGATCAGCTGGAACGGGCCAGCTACGACATCGTCGTGATCGACGAGGCCCACCACGCCATGGACGTGGGCGGCACGATTGACCGGGAGGACTCGCAGCGCCGGCGACTGGCGGAAGTCCTGGCCCGGCGGTGTGACGCCCTGCTGCTGTTGACGGCCACGCCGCACGACGGCAACGACCGGTCGTTCGCTTCGCTCTGCGAGTTGCTCGATCCGTCGCTCGTCGATGGCCGCGGTGCTCTACGGGGCGAACAGTATCGGCCCTACGTCGTCCGCCGCCTCAAACGCCACGTTCGCGACCCCAAGACAGGCCAGCCGCTCTTCAAGGATCGTGTCGTCACGCCGATCGCCGTGAAACCCGATCCGAAGCGGCACGCGGCGTTCATCAAGTTGCAGCGAGGTCTGTTGGACCTCCTGGCTCCCGAGTTGCGCCGGGCATTCCATAACAAGAGCTACAGCGATGTCTTGGCCTTCATCGCCCTGCTGAAGCGGAGCGTCTCAACCGTGGCCGCCTGCAGGGCCACGCTGAGCGTCGTCTCCGATCGGCTGGAGGGCGAGCTGGCCGAGAAGGTCGAGAGCCAGGATGCCCGTCGGCAACGCCGGCGCACGCTCCGTGAGTACCTCAAGAAGCAGGAACGCTTCGGCACGATGAGCACCGAGGAGGAAGAGGAGCGGACGCAACTCGAAGCCGAAGACCTGGTTCACCAGTTGGCCGAAATCCAGCGGGAGATACGCCGTGGCACGTATCAGGTGGAGAAGGTCTCCAATATCGTCGAGCACCTGGAGGGATTGATCGACCTGGCCCAGGAGGCCGAGCCCCAGGACCCGAAGCTCGAACGGCTTGTGGCCGAGGTTCATGCGATTCGCCAGGGAGAGCCCCGGGCCAACGTGCTGATCTACACCGAGTACGTCGATAGCCAGAACGCTGCGGTCCAAGCCCTCAAGAAGTCGAGCGACATCGGCACGGTCCTGACGATGTGTGGCGATGACAACGAACAGGCACGGCTGGCGATCACCGAGCGGTTCCGCACCCAGGAGGGCATCGTGTTGGTAAGCACCGACTCGGCCGCCGAGGGTCTCAACCTGCATCAGCGGTGCCATCACCTGATCCACATGGAGCTGCCGTTCAACCCGAACCGGCTAGAACAGCGCAACGGTCGCATCGACCGCTACGGCCAGCAGCATGAGCCGACGGTCGGCTATCTGTTCCTCCGCGGGACCTTCGAGGACCGCATCCTCCTGCGGCTGATCGCCAAGTACGAACGGCAGCGGGCCCGACTGACATTCGTTCCCAACACGCTGGGCATCACCGCGTCCAGCGACGCCGCCCAAGCCAAGCTGCTGGCCGGCCTGTTGGACGAGGACACGCGGCTGTTCCGAGACGAACCCACGCTCTTTGACTTCCGCGAAGGCGATGAAGCGGAAGGGGCCGACGAAGCCACCCAGGAACTTTTGGAAGAGATCGACCGTAGCCTCAAAGGCTTCGAGCAGGCGGCGAAAATCAACTCCTGGTTGGGCGAGTCCGGCCTGAACGCCGACGACGCCCAACTCCAGGAGGCAGTGCAAGTCCGGCAACTGGGCGATCAGGTGGGCACGGTCGATCTGGCGCAGTTCGTCTGCGATGCCGGCCGATTAGAGGGCGGGCAGGTCGAGGGCAATCTCGGCGATCCGCATTTCCAGCTTCGCCTTCCGCCAGCTTGGTGTTACGGGCTGGAAGACCTCCCCGGCTACGATCCCGATAATCGGCTGGTACGTCTGACCACGCGGCTGGAAGTGACTGCCGACGAAGAGGAGAACCCGGTCGGCTTCCTGGGTCGCGCCCATCCGTTGGTGCGTCGGGCCTTGGATCGTGTCCGCAACCTGTCGTTCGGCGGTATGGCCGCGTCGAATCAAGACCCCCGGGCCAGCGCCGCCAAGGCCGACGTTCCCGCGCCCTGCCTCCTCTATACCTACCTGGGCCGCGTCTCCAGCCGGGGCGGCAGAGAGCTGGAGCGGGCACTGGCAGTGAAGGTCTCGACCTCGGGGAAACCCGAAGTCTACCTGACCGCCGACCAGTGGTCGCAGTTGGCCGATCCGGCGAAGGCCATCCGCACCACGGACCTGTGGAAGAAGCACTTCGAGTCCTGGGCGAAGACCGCGGGCGATCGGGCGACCAAGGCGGCGCTGGCCAGCTTCCAGCCGGTCGCCAAGGCGTTCGTCGATGAGCGGACCGCGTCGCTCAAGCAAGAGCAGCAGGGTCAGCAAGAATGGCTTCGCAAGCGGTCCCAGGAGATTACAGGCACCGGCGTGGCGACGGCGGTCCAACTGGGCCTGTTCGATGCGGCGAAAGGCCCTGACGGCAAGCGTCCCGCGGCTTGGCAGACCCTCGATGATCCTGCGGAGCGATTGGCCGCATTTGCCTCCGATGGCAACCAGACTCCCTCGAAGCGAAGCGAAGCCGATGGCGTGTTGCGAATCTACCGCCAACGCATGGCCATCCTTGAAAACCTCCTGGCCGTCGCCGAGCCGGAGGTGATCCCGCTCGGCGTGCTGATGCTCATGCCGGAGAAAGGATAGGAGGCCCACGCCATGCCGCTTGACCTGACCGACTGCCAGTTCCTTGGGCCTGCCCTGCCGGACCCGTTCGTGAAGTTCGAGCTGGAGAACGAACTCACGAAGCTCAAGCTGTTGCCCAAGACCGTCGGCCACGAAGGGAAGGGACTCAAGGAGACTTGGGACGTCTACCGGCGGCACCTGGCCCAACTGGCTGTACGCGGCGGGCCGGTCCGGGTGCGAAACCAGGTCATCGAGCCGATCCTCGCGCCGCTGGGTTACAAGGACATCCAGCAGGCCGCTCAGGCGGAGACGCGCGAGGGACATGAAGCAGGCGGGTACTTGCTGGTTTCCGAGGACGGCAAGGCCAAGCTCCGCGTGTGGGTCACCGGCCTGGACGAAGACATCGACGCTCCGGCCAAACGCGGCCAAGCGTATCGCTTCAGCCACCTGCGGATCGCCCAGCGGGTCCTCCTGGCCAGCGGTGAGCGCGTGGGCTTGCTGACCAACGGCGTCGAACTGCGTCTGCTGATCTCCGATCCGGCCCGCCCCGATTCCCAGGTCGTCATGTCCCTGGACCCGGGCTGGAAGCGGAGCCGGGACGTGCCCGACTCATTCCGGCTGCTCTTGGCGCTGGCGTCGCCAGCCGGCGTCAAGGCTGTACCGGACCTGGTCGATAAGGCCCGGTTGCAGCAAGCGCGGGTGACCAAAGACCTCCGGGACCAGGCCCGCCAGGCGATCGGCCGGTTCATCCAAGAAGTGCTCGACCACCCGGCCAATTGCCAGTGGCTGGCCGAGCAGACCGACCGTCATGCCCTGGCCCGCGCGCTCTGGCACGAGGGTCTGGTCCTGGTGTACCGACTGTTGTTCGTGCTCAAGCTGGAATCGAGCGACGATCCGGCCCGTTCATTCACCTTCGCCTCCACCAGCCTGTGGCGGAACACGTTCAGCCCGAGCATGGCCTTGGCCCCGTTTGCCCAGGCGATTCTCCACGAGGGGGCCGAGACGGGTGGTCTGCTCGAAGGGGGCATGCGCAGGCTCTTTAAGATGTTCGACGAGGGCCTGGTCTGCACCGAGCTGAACGTCAAGCCGCTGGGCGGAATCCTGTTCGGGACGGCGGCCACGCCCGCGCTCTCCCAACTCTGCTGGGGCGAGCGGGCGGTCGCCCATCTGCTGGATCAACTGCTGTGGACGACACCGAAGAAGAAGGGCGGTGCCCGCGAGCGGGTCCACTATGGGCCGCTCGACGTAGAAGACCTCGGCCGCGTCTACGAGGCCCTACTGGAACTGGACCCCGGCATCAGCGGCCAGCCGATGTGCCGGCTGCGGCGACAGAAATTGGAGGTCGTGGTTCCCGTTGCCCAGGGCGAAAAGTACCGGCCGGCCAAGCCGGTTGAGGTGGCCGACGAGGTGGAAGACATCGACGAGCCGGAGGAAGAAGGCGAAGGCGAGGAGGCCCCGAAGCGTGGCAAGAAGACCACGGTCCAGTGGATCGAAGAGATTCCCGCCGATCGCTTCTACCTCCGCGTGGGTCTGGGCCGCAAGGCCAGCGGCTCCTTCTACACGCCCCACAGCTTCGTGCGGTACCTGGTCCAGGAAACCCTCGGGCCGCAGGTCGCCCAGCGGTCGCCGTCAGACAATCCCCAGCCCGGCGAGATTCTCAAGCTCCGCGTGCTCGATCCAGCCATGGGCAGCGGCCACTTCCTGGTCGAGGCGTGCCGGTTCCTGGGCCAGCATCTGTACGAGGCCGCCCGGCTGTGCGACGAGAAGGCCATCGCCCTGGAACGCCAAGCGGAGAAGGCCGGCAACAAGGCCGAGCGGGAGAACCTGGAGGACCAAGCCCGCGCGTATCGTCAGCGCGTGATCGACCTGCCCGACCCGGACGACGAATTGGTCCGCTACCTACCCAGTCGGTCGGTCGAGGGTGAGCAGTCAGGCGTGTCGCAACGCAAGGCCGAGGCCCTCTGCCGGCGCATGATCGCGGTACATTGCCTGTACGGCGTGGACAAGAACCCGCTGGCTGTCGAGTTGGCGAAACTGGCGTTGTGGCTGGAATCTCACGCCGAAGGCATGCCGCTGACGTTCCTGGATCACCGATTGGTGGTGGGTGATTCGCTCACCGGCCCGTTCTGGGAGCGGTTGCTCACATGGCCCAGCAAACCGGACGAAAAATTAGAGGGCGTCGTCTACCGCGGCCTGGAGAATCGGCTGCGGTCGGCATTGTTCGACGCCCTCCGCCACGTCAAACGCCTGGAAGCCAGTGTCGGTGTGACGTTGGCGGAAGTCGCCGAGAAGCAGACCGCCAAGGCCGATCTCGACGACGCCTTGCTGCCTTTCCGCGTTGCCGCCGCAGCCTGGGCCGGCGGCGTAATGTTGGGGCCGGAAAAGTGCGACGACGTGGCCTACGCCGAACTGTTGCAGACGATTGCGACGACGCATGAGTTGCCGGAGCGGCTGACACCGACCACAGCCGAACCGGCGGTGGATAAGGCTGCATCGAAACCGGGCCGGAAACGCACGCCCGAACCGGCAGAACTCGCCGCCGAACCGCCTTCCCCGTATGCCGTGGCGTCAAGTCTCCCTCTCCCTCCGGGAGAGCGGCAGGGTGAGGGTTCTCGCCTCCGTGCCATGATTGCTCGCGGCTTGGGGGTGGACGACGTTCCCGACGATGGTGCCGCGTTGGCCGTACTCGTGAAGTCCGGCCGCTGCGTGCCTGCGTTGCCGTACGACCTGACGTTTCCCGAAGTCTTCTATCCGAATGGTGTGCCGTACGGGCCGGAAGGCTTTCATGCGGTGGTCGGAAATCCACCTTGGGACGCAGTTCGTCCGAAGGCGAAGGAGTTCTTTGCCGCATTCGATTTCGAGATCCTCGCTGCGCCGACGAAACGAGAGCGTACTGTGATCGAGGAACGCCTCAAGGATAATCCCGTCGTCGCGGAGTTGCATGAACGATACCGAGCCGAGTTCGCCGAACAGCAGTCCGCGCACGACACTCTGTTCCAACACCAAGTCGTCGAAGTGAACGGGGAGAAGACCGGCGGCGATCCGGACTTGGCCAAGCTATTCCTTGAACGGAACACGCAGCTGTTACGACGAGACGGGTGGACCGGCATCGTCGTTCCGTCGGCCTTTCATGCCAATGAAGGCGCGACCGGCATCCGGCGGCTGTACATGGAACGGCTGTCTCTTCGGCACTGTTATTCCTTCGAGAATCGTCGGAAGCTGTTTGAGATTGATTCACGGTTCAAGTTCGCGACGGTCGTTGCCCAGGCCGGAAAGCCGACCGAGGCGGTCTTGTGTGCATTCTACCTGCACGACGATGAATGGCTTTTTGGCGAACGAGACGGACGCCAGCCGCTCCGCTACAAGCTCGAATTCATCCGTCGCACCAGCGGCGACCACCTGAGCCTTCTGGAACTGCGATCACCAAAGGAGCTGGAGGTCGCCGAAGTCTGCTTCACCACAGGCGAGGGATTTGGGAAAGTCTGTGGTCGCCTCAGCATCCGCCTCGGTCGAGAGCTCCACATGACCGATGACGCCTGGAGGTTTAAGCCAACGGACGAAGTCCTGCCAAACGATGAAGACCCGCGTGAGCCAGAAATCGCTTCTCGGCTACTCATCGCAGGGTTCCTTCTGCTTCGTGAAGGCAAGACATTCCGACAGTACGACGACCGCTGGGGTGCCCCGCCGCGCTATCTCGTTGCGATCAATGCACTGATGGACAAGCCGGTTGTGCTTCAGCGAGCCAAATACTACCGGCTGGGTTATCGGGACATTGCTGGCCCGGGTGACAAGAATGTTTCGATTTTCAACCTGCATCCTCCAGGAATTACGACGGGACACACTGCACCGCTCGAACACACTCCACAGCAGCGTCCGTGCGCAGCGGCTCTGCTTTGCCTTGCAGTCGTGAACGGATTCACTTTTGACTGGTTGCTACAGCTTCGTGTGCGGTCTCACCTTAATCAGTTCATGCTCATTGCAACCCCTTTTCCCGCCAGCCTCGACAAGTTGCGGTCTCTTGCCGTGCATTCCGCCCTCCGCCTCACCTGCAACCACTCCGGCTACGCTCCGCTCTGGAATGAGCAGCTCGGCGACGAATGGCGGGAGCCGGGCAAGCCGCCGTTCACATGGCCGGTGCTGGCCGGTGACGACGAGCGATGGGCGGTCCGGGCGGCCATCGACGCGGTGGTGGCCGACGCCTACGGCCTGAGCCGCGAGCAGTACGCTCACGTGCTCTCCACCTTCAGCCACGCCAGCTACCGGAAGGCCCCGGAACTGTGCCTGGCCCGCTTCGACGAACTGAAGCAGCTCGGCCTGGACAAGTTCACTCGCAAGCACGACCCCTACTGGGATATCCCCCTGAACGAGAACCTCCCGCAGCCCGTGATCGATCTGCCCATCCCCGGCGACGACGGCACAGCCGCGACGCCCCAGGCAACCGAGCAAGAACCAGCTTCCACCGACGGCGCGTTCCGGCTGTCCAGTTCACCGAAGAAATCACGCCGCGGTCGCGGCAGAAAGTGAAAGGCTTCCTATGTCAGCCTACAGCAGCACCTTCCGAACCGGCGAGCCCTCGCTGCCGGATTTGCTTCGGAACATCAACTCCGGCAAGATCCAGCTTCCCGACTTCCAGCGGGGTTGGGTCTGGGACGACGACCACATCCGCTCGTTGATCGCCAGCGTGTCGTTGGCCTATCCGATTGGAGCAGTGATGCTGCTGGAGTCCGGCGGCGACGGAGCCCATTTCATGCCCAGGCCGGTCGAGGGCGTCGTCCTGAGCAGCGACAAGAAACCCGAACAGCTGATCCTTGACGGTCAGCAACGAATGACCTCGCTCTTCTTGGCGTTGTTCAGCGGTAAACCCGTCCCCACGAAAACGGAAAAGGGCCAGAGGATCGACCGTTTGTACTATCTCGACATTGCCAAGTGCCTTGATCCCGATGAAGATCGGCTCGACGCCGTCGTATCGGTGCCACCGGACCGAAAGATCACGTCGGATTTCGGCCGCAAGATCGAACTGGATGTAGACTCCCCGGACAAGGAGTACGAGTTGGGGCTCTTCCCGGTATCCAGCGTTTTCGAGCCAGCCGGGTGGCGTCGTGGTTATCAGAAGAAATTCCGGCACGAGGACGCGAAGCTCGACATGTTCGACGACTTTGACTCCCAGATCGTCGAACGATTCCAGCAGTATCGCGTGCCGACCATCGAGTTGCTCCGAGAAACACCCAAGGAGGCAGTGTGTCAGGTCTTCGAGAAAGTCAACACCGGTGGCGTGACGCTGACCGTGTTCGAGCTAATGACCGCCACTTTCGCCGCGGACAACTTCAACCTGCGGCTGGATTGGGAGACCCGCGAGGATGCCCTGCACGTACATCAGGTACTACACAGCATCGACGCGACGGCACTGCTTACTGCGGTGACGCTCTTGGCCTCATATGAGCGGAACCAGCAGGCTGGCAGCCCGGTAAGCTGCAAACGCAAGGACGTCCTCAAGCTCAAATTGGAAGATTTCAAGGGCCATGTTGACCACGTCCAGGCGGGACTCGTCCGCGCTGCCAAGTTGCTCACCCGCGAGAAGGTCTTCGACTCCCGGTCGCTCCCCTATACCACCCAACTAGTTCCGCTTGCGGCGATTTGTGCCGTTCTGGGCGATAGGTTCGAGGAGGAACCGGTCAAACAAAGACTCGCACGATGGTTCTGGTGTGGGGTCTTCGGGGAACTGTATGGAGGTGCGAATGAAAGTCGGTTCGCGTTCGACCTGCCCGAAGTGATCTCGTGGATCAACGGCGGAGACGAGCCACGGACGGTTAAGGACGCCGCCTTCAGCCCTACCCGGCTTCTGAGTTTGCAGACTCGAAACAGTGCTGCCTACAAGGGGCTGATGGTACTCCTGACCAAGGGCGAGGGGAGCCGGGATTTCTTAAACGGCGACACCATCGAGCTGAACACCTACTTCGATTTGGCCATCGACATCCACCACATCTTTCCCCGCTCTTTCTGCGAAAAGCTGGGGATCAGCGGCCAGTTGTCGAACTGCGCAGTGAACAAGGCTCCGCTTTCGGCGCGCACCAATCGGATTATCGGCGGTAACGCTCCCAGTTCCTACCTTGCAAGCCTGGAGAAGAACCACGGGGTTCTGACGGAGAACCTGGACGCGATCTTGCGGAGCCACCAGATTGCCCCCTCTCTCCTGAGGTTGCACTTTAGGACAGCCTACCATTGGCCGCTTGTTCACAAACAGAGGCCAA
>CAZAQY010000295.1:0-10433 GCA_964486845.1 uncultured Pirellulaceae bacterium | reverse complement strand
TTCCGTGGTAGACTTAGTCCTGAGCCCTGCGGCTCACGCGCTCTCCGAGCCGTGCCGGCCCGAGCAGCACGCTTCGGCGAGCCATGCTGCTTTGGTTGCGGCCGCTGACCGGTTTAGGCCCTTGACGCGAGCTTGTTTCTGCGTCATCGTCTGGGCAGGGAGTGACGCTTTATCGGGCGGTTAAAGGGCTCAGACGTACAGAATTCAGTTTTGGACGGGCACGGTCTGTGCATGTGCGTCGACTTCCCGTCGTCCAGAATTGAATTCTGTGCGTCTGAGCCCGAACCGTTTCATGGACGGAGACCTGAAAGGAAAACGTGATGAGAATCGAACGAGATTTTCACCAGCGCATACCCGCGCGTCTTGCGGCGGCCGTTCTGCTGTTCTTGTCGTCGCCGGCGATGCTTGCGGGGCAGTCCTGCCTCGCCCAAACCGTACTGCTGGAGGCGGAAGGCTTCGCGGACCGCGGCGGATGGGTCATCGACCAACAGGCGATGGATGTCATGGGCTCGCCGTACCTGTTGGCGCACGGTCTGGGCGTGCCGGTGGCTGACGCGGTGACCACCGCCGAGGTCCCCGTGGCGGGTACGTACCGCGTCTGGGTCCGCACGCGGGATTGGGTCGCGCCGTGGCAAGCGCCCGGCGCGCCGGGCAAGTTTCAATTGCTTGTGAACGGGAAGCCGCTCCCGGCCACGTTCGGGACCCAAGGCGCCGCCTGGCACTGGCAAGACGGCGGGACCGTAGAATTATCGCAAGGAAAAACGTCCGTCACCCTGCAAGATCTGACCGGCTTTGACGGGCGCTGCGATGCGGTCGTGTTTACGATGGACAAGGATTCACCCCCGCCGAACGAAGATCCTGCCCTGTCCATCTTTCGCCGGCAACGGCTCGGCCTGCCCGAGCAACCGGAGGACGCGGGCCAATTCGATCTGATCGTGGTCGGCGGCGGCATGGCCGGCTGTTGCTCGGCGGTGAGCGCAGCCCGGCTGGGTTGCCGGGTCGCCCTGATCCAGGACCGGCCCGTGTTGGGCGGCAACAACAGCTCGGAGGTTCGCGTCGGCCTGTCGGGGTTGATTCACCAGGAGCCCTATCCGCGTCTGGGGGACCTGGTGGACGAGATCGGGCCCATCGGGCACTGGAATCTGTGGGAGGCCAAACGCGATCCCGATTCGCCGCGCAGCAAACGGATTCTGGCGATCATCGAACAGCACCCGGAAAAGAAGACCCATAACGCCGGACCGGCCTCGAACTACGAAGACGATCAGAAACGCTACGTGGTCGAGCGTGAGCCGAACGTGCGGCTGTTCCTGAACACGCACGTGTTCCGAGCGGAGAAGCAGGGAGATCGGATTACGGCCGTCGCCGGCAAGAACATTGTCACGGGCCGGGAACTGCGTTTCCGCGGCCGGCTGTTGGCCGATTGCACCGGCGACGGCAGCCTGGGCTTCCTGGCCGGCGCCGACTTCCGCGTAGGGCGTGAAGCGCGCAGCGAAACGGGCGAGTCGCTCGCGCCCGAAAAGGCTGACCAGCTGGTGATGGGCACCTCGGTGCAGTGGTATTCAATCGAAGAGCAACAGCCTTGCCCGTTCCCAGAATGCCCTTGGGCTGTGCAATTCAGTGACGCAACCTGTCAGCGATTGACGCGCGGTGACTGGGATTGGGAGACGGGCATGAACCTCGATCAGGTGACGGACATCGAGCGGATTCGCGACCATGCGTTGCGTGTGACCTTCGGCAACTGGTCGTACTTGAAGAACCACAGCGACATGAAGGACCAAATCGCCAAGCGGCGACTGGCTTGGGTGGCCTACATCGGCGGCAAGCGGGAAAGCCGGCGGTTGCTGGGCGATGTGATCCTCCAGGAGCAGGATTTGCTCCAGCAGCGGTCTTATCCCGACGCCTGCGTGACCACCACGTGGGGCATCGACTTGCACTATCCGCACCCGGAAAACACGCGGCACTTTCCGGGCGAAGAGTTCCGCTCGGTCGCCCGGACCACCCGGATCGAACCCTACGCGATTCCGTTCCGCTGCCTGTACAGTCGCAACGTCGCGAACCTGATGACGGCCGGGCGCAACATCAGCGTGACTCACGTGGCGCTGGGCACGATTCGCGTGCAGCGGACCACGGGGATGATGGGTGAAGTGCTGGGTATGGCGGCGGCGATCTGCACCCGGCGCCAGACCACACCGCGCGGCGTCTACGAGCAGCACCTGGAAGAATTGAAGAACCACCTCCGCTGCGGGGTCGGCCCAGCGTCGTTGGGGCGCGGAAGAGAGTAACTTGGATGCTGTTGTTGAGATTCGAATGTCCACTTGTCCCGTAGAAAGCCGTTGGCCTTTCCGTTTTGCTCTGTTGTTGGCGGTCGTGACTTTCTCTTTGATCTCGGTCGGGGGGTTGGTCACGACCTACGACGCGGGCATGGCGGTGCCCGATTGGCCGGGAACGTATGGGTACAATTTGCTGCTGTACCCGTGGCAAACCTGGCTTGCAGGTCCCTGGGACCTGTTCCTGGAGCACGGCCACCGCCTGCTGGGGGTGTTGTCCGGGCTATTCACCATCGGCCTGGTGCTGGCGGTGTTTCGGTGGGACCGGCGAACATGGGTGCGGTGGTTTTCCCTAGGCGCGTTGGCGGCGGTGATTCTGCAAGGCTGTCTGGGCGGTGCGCGTGTGTTGCTGGACGACCGGCAACTGGCGATGCTTCACGGATGTGCGGGACCGGCCTTCTTCGGCGTTTGCGTGGCGCTGTGCGTGGTGACGTCGCGAACTTGGAAAACAGCATCGTCAACGACCGCCACGGGGCGGCGGGGGCCAGATGCTTCGCAGGCGAGCTTGCTGCCGTTGGCCGCCAAGTTGCCGCGTTTGGCGGCGGCCACGACGGCGACGGCCTATTTGCAGTTGGTCATCGGCGCCTTGCTGCGGCACATCCTGGTGACGGCGTTGCCCGTCTTTTTTCGCTGGACGGTCTTCGCTCACTTGTTTTTCGCCGGAATTGTTGCCGCGTTGATTTCCGTCGTTGCTTGGGTGACGCTTCGCCGCCGGAGTCCTTTTCCGGCGCTGCGCGTGCCGGCGGCGGCACTGATGGTTTTGGTCCTGTGCCAGTTGGTCCTTGGCTGTGCCGCGTGGGTCGTCAACTACTACTGGCCGGACTGGGTGCCGGAGTGGTCTCTGACGGCGAGCTATCCGGTGATCGAGTCGAAGGGCTGGCTGCAGGCGACGATTGTCACAGGCCACATGGCGACGGGGTCGCTGCTCATCGGGGTGTCCGTCTTATTGACGTTGGAAGCGTACCGCTTGATTCGCGGCGAGCCTGCGGTCCGCAGGTCGGGTGCGCCGGCGGCGGAAGGGGTGGCAGCATGAGTGCGCCCGCGGTCTCCGTCGAGCGGCGAGGCGCGACCTGGTCGGCCCGCTTGACGGACTACATCGAGTTGAGCAAACCGCGCATCGCGTTGTTGGTGCTGGCCGTCGTCGGCGCGTCGGCCCTGGTTGCCCGCTGGGGACAGCCGAACGGCTGGCAGGTTCTGCACGCCATGCTGGGAACGCTGCTGGTCGCTGCCAGTGCCAGCGCACTCAACCAATGGTGCGAATGGCGCCGCGACGCCGTCATGTCGCGCACGGCCCAGCGCCCGGTTCCTGCGGGGCGTTTGAGTTCGCGGCATGCGGCCACGTTCGCGGCCGTCAGCGCGATGATCGGACTGGGATACCTGGGGCTGGCGGTCAACTGGATCGTCGCGGCGTGGGGCTTCGCGAGCTGGTTCGCGTACGCTTGGGTTTACACGCCGCTCAAGCCGCTGGCGGCCGCCCACACCACGGTGGGCGCCGTGGCGGGTGCCCTGCCAGTCTTCATCGGCTGGTCTGCCGCCGGCGGCACGCCGGACTTGGTTGCCGATCCGCGCTCTCTGGCTTTGTTCCTGGTCCTGTTTCTGTGGCAGTTTCCGCACCTGATGGCCATCGCGTGGATGTACCGCCAGCAGTATGCGCGGGCAGGCCTGCAGATGTTGACGGTCGTCGATCCCAGTGGACGCCAGGCCGCGTTGCAAGCGGTGACGACTTGCCTGGCGCTGTTGCCGGTGAGTCTGATGACGGCGCTGTTGACTTCGGGTCACAGCCGTTGGTGGTACCTCGGCGTCACGTTCCTGCTGGGGGTGTTCCAGTTGACGTGCGCGCTCTTATTTCTCCGCCGGCGCAGCGAGCGGACCGCGCGGTGGCTGTTGCGAGCCACCTTGCTGTACCTGCCGGCCCTGCTGACCTGCCTGGTCCTGGCCACGATCCACTAGCCGAGGGCTGGTTCAGCGGCGGCAGCAACTCGCATTGAATCGGCGCGCGATTTTCCGTTATCATGTCCGCCATCATGATCCGTCACCTACGATTGCGTATCCGCCTGCTGCAACGGTGGTTGCGCTATTTCATCGTCCATCACGTGTTGCACGCCGACGATCCTCCGCACCGGTTAGCGCTGGGGATCGCGATCGGTATTTTTGTGACCTTTACGCCGACCGTCGGGTTCCAGATGACGCTGGTCGTGTTCCTGGCTTGGCTGCTCCGGGCCAACAAAGTGGTGGGGCTGCCCATCGTCTGGATCACGAATCCCGCCACGATGGTTCCGATCTACTATTCCTGCTATTGGATCGGCCGCTGGATCTTGGGCCAGCCCGGGGTCGGCCTGCGCTGGTGGAAGGAACTGGCTCGACCGCCGGCGGGCTGGTGGGACGGAGTCGTCTTTTTCTGGGACCGGTTCACGCAAATCGCATTGCCCTTGTGGCTTGGCTGCCTCTTGGTAGCGATCATTTCGGGTTACGTCTCTTTCCGCGTGTCCTACTGGTCGATCTACGCCTACCGCATGAAACGCTGGGGCCAATTGACGCCGCCGCCTGCCAAGGTGCATTTGCATCGGAGGGGAGGCTGACGGGATGCGGGATGCGGGATGCGGGATGCGGGGAACGAGTCGAGGGTGAGTTTCAGGCACCGCTGCCCGATGTCGGTGTCGAAGATCACCTGCCGGGCGTGGCCGATCGAGCGATGGGGGCCGGGTTGCTGCACGGCACCCATGTCGCGAGCCTGATTTTCGGGCAGCACCACAGTGCCGTCCACGGTGTCGCGCCGAAGTGCCGAGGCGTGTTGATTCCGATTTTTCGCGAGCAGCAGGACGGATTACGACGGAGCGCAGTCAGATTTGCCGGCCGGGTTCGGATTGTTGGGACGTGGTGCTGACCCTGTTCCACCCCGAACGCCGCCGCGACCAGGCTCGTGAAGTTTACCGGCTGACCGTCGACGCCAGCGAAATCATCCCCGTAACGGTTGGCAAACTGCGCCGCGGGTCGGTATACTAACGGTAATATCGGCAAATCGGGTTGTGCTGGCAATTCACTGGGAGCGACCAACGGCTGGGAGCTGACCGAGTTTAAGTGCTAAGAACCGCCAGCAGAACCGCGCAGGTGCGCCGACATCTCCGAGACCGACGCGGCCTTAGCAGCGCTCGAAGAACAACTGTCGCCTTGTCAAAGTAGCCATCACACTCCGTGTGATGATCAGCAACAAACGCTGGACAGTCATTTCTCGAACGATGCTCAGCGATTCCGAGGAAAGCCCCGCTTCCATGTGAGGCGGGGCTTGTCCTCGTCGAATAGCGCACGTGTCCGTCGATCGGCTTACTTCAGCGCCGCCTGGGCCGCCGCCAGTCGGGCGATGGGCACGCGGTAGGGCGAGCAACTGACGTAGTTCAAGCCCGCCTTGAAGCAAAACTCCACGGAGGCCGGATCGCCGCCCTGTTCGCCGCAGATGCCGATCTTCAGGTCGCTGCGCGTGCCGCGGCCCTTGTTCACGGCCATCTGGATCAGTTGGCCGACGCCATCCTGGTCGATGGTCTGGAACGGATCGGCCTTGAGCACGTTCTTTTCCAGGTACTCGGGCAGGAAGCCGCCGATGTCGTCGCGGCTGAATCCGAAGCTCATCTGCGTCAGGTCATTGGTGCCGAACGAGAAGAACTTGGCCGTCTTGGCCATCTGGTCGGCCAGCAGGCAGGCTCGCGGGATCTCGATCATCGTGCCGTACAGGCAGTCGACCTTCACGCCCATGGCCTTCTCGACTTCGGCCTGGACGCGGTCGAAGATTACTTTGGTGCTATCCAGTTCCTTGACGTCGCAAGTGACCGGGACCATCAGCTCGGGCTTGGCGTTCTTGCCGGCCTTGATCAGCTCGGCGGCCGCCTCGAAGATGGCTCGAATTTGCATCTCGGTCACTTCGGGGTAGGTGATGCCCAATCGCACGCCGCGGTGACCCATCATCGGGTTCGACTCGTGCAGGGCCTCGCCGCGCTTGCGGACGTCGTCGGGGCTGATGCCCAGGGCCTTGGCCAGTTCGTCCTGCTTCTCGGCACTCTGCGGCACGAACTCGTGCAACGGGGGATCCAGCAAGCGGATCGTCACCGGCAGGCCGTCCATCGCTTCCAGCGTGGCCTTGATGTCCTTCTTGACAAACGAGAACAGCTCGTCGACGGCCTGCTTGCGTTCCTCCGGCGTACCGCTGAGGATCATTTTCCGCAGGACGAACAGGGCCGCATCGGAACCGGCCCCGTAGAACATGTGCTCGGTGCGAAACAGGCCGATACCCTCAGCGCCGAAGCCGCGGGCCACGCGGGCGTCTTCCGGCGTGTCGGCGTTGGTGCGGATGCCCAAGGTGCGGTGCTTGTCGACAATCTTCATGAACTCCTGGAACCGCGGGTTCTCACTGGCGTCCATCATCGCCAGCGCGCCCTGGTAGGCGCGGCCGCGGGTACCGTTCAGGGTGATCGTGTCGCCTTCCTTGAGCGTCACCTTGCCGGCCGTCATGGTCTTGGCGGCCATGTTCAGCTTGATGGCCCCGGCGCCGACGATGCAGCACTTGCCCCAGCCGCGTGCCACCAGCGCCGCGTGGCTGGTCATGCCGCCGCGGGCCGTGAGGATGCCCTGGGCCGCCCGCATGCCTTCGACGTCCTCGGGGTTGGTCTCTTCACGGACCAGGATCACCTGCTTGCCCTGCTTGGCCCAGGCCACGGCGTCGGCCGAGGTGAACACGATCTGGCCGTGGGCGCCGCCCGGACCGGCCGGCAGACCGGACACGAACGGCTCGGCCTTCTTCTCGGCCGCCGGATCGACGATCGGGTGCAGCAACTCGTCCAACTGGGCGGGCGCCACGCGCTTGATCGCCGTCTTCTCGTCGATCAGCTTCTCGCCCAGCATGTCCATGGCCATGTTCAAGGCCGCGGTGCCCGTGCGCTTGCCGTTGCGGCACTGGAGCATGTACAGCTTGCCTTCCTGGATCGTGAACTCGATATCCTGCATGTCCTTGTAGTGCTGTTCGAGCCGCGTGCGGATATCGAACAGTTCCTTGTACAGTGCGGGACTCGCCGTTTCCAATGACTCCAGGTGCTTGTTCTGCTCGTTCTTAGTCGCCTCGTTCAGGGGGTTCGGCGTGCGGATTCCGGCCACCACGTCCTCGCCCTGGGCGTTGACCAGCCATTCTCCGTAGAATTTGTTTTCGCCCGTGGCCGGGTTGCGGCTGAAGGCCACGCCGGTCGCCGAGTGGTCGCCCATGTTGCCGAACACCATGCTTTGCACGTTGCAGGCGGTGCCCCACTCGTGCGGAATGCCTTCGATCTTGCGGTATGAGACCGCCCGCTTGCCGTTCCAGCTCTTGAACACGGCGCCGATCGCGCCCCACAGCTGCTCCATCGGTTCGTCCGGGAACGGCTTGCCCAGGACCTCCTTGACTTTGGCCTTGAATTGGTCGCACAGCTTCTTCAGGTCGTCGGCCGTCAGCGCCGTGTCGGCCTCGACGCCCTTGGCCTTCTTCATGTCGGCCATCAGGTGCTCCAGTTGAACACGGATGCCCTTGCCCTCGGCCGGCTCGACGCCTTCGGCCTTCTCCATGACCACGTCGGAGTACATCATGATCAGGCGGCGGTAAGCGTCGTACACAAACCGCTCGTTGCCCGTTTTCTTGATCAAGCCCGGGATCGTGGCCGAGCACAGCCCGACGTTCAGCACCGTTTCCATCATACCCGGCATCGACCTACGGGCGCCGGAGCGGCAGGACATCAGCAGCGGGTTAGCCGGATCGCCGTACTTCATCGCCATCGCTGCTTCGACCTTCTTCAACGCTTCGATCCCTTCCGCCTTCAGCGAATCCGGAAACCGGTTGCCCTCTTGCATGTACACCGTGCAGAAGTCGGTGGTGATCGTAAACCCGGCGGGCACGGGCAGGTTCAGCTTGGCCATCTCAGCCAGGTTGGCACCTTTGCCCCCCAGCGTATTCACCATGCTGGCATCGCCTTCCGTTCCTGTCGGACCGAAGAAATACACGTACTTTTGAGCCATGATCTTTGTCCTTCGACTTGGCAAAAAGAGGAATGCAGAATGGCCGGAAACCCACTCTGGGCAATGGATTACGCCCCCCATCGCCGCCTTTGAGTGAGCACGGTCGGTGTGTTTAGAGGGTGTCAATTTATCAGCGACGCACGCCGCCGTCTAGGGGACGGAGTGACGCGGTGGTTCGAGTATCTGACGAGTTGTCCGGATCGCCGCCGTTGCTACTGGCCGCGCGTCGGATAATGCTGCTCGGCTGGCCCAGGCGACATATATGCCGACCGACATTCCCAGACCGTCGACATTGCCAAGAAAATCGCTTACGTCTAGACTTCCGCCCCCAACAAACGGGAAGTGGAATTCACGTGGACCAACATGGATCCCGAGTCCGGAGTCGCGTACTACTACGTTCGCAGCTTTCAAGAAGACGGCGAAATGGTGTGGGGCTCGCCGATGTGAATCGGGTGACGGCCGTGAGGGAGCAACAGGAGAGGGCATCTCCGTCGCTCCGTGCCGAACGTGGCGATTTGACCGCGATTGCGGCTGAATCGAACCGGGACTTGAGCTTATCCCCCCGCGCCGGAAACAAGTCTTGAAGAAGCGATCAATTCGCGGTCGATAACCGTGGGGGGGGGCCAGAATTCGCTGCTGTCAGCGCTTGGCTTGGCGCCGATTCTGGGGCAGTGCAGGGAATCGCGTGTTGCAGCCACAGCCGAGTCTGGATTGACGACACAGACCAACGTCGCAACGGTCGGCGATCGGCCCAGGGATGCGTAGACGAGGGGCAGGCAATGAAGGGGATCTCCCGAAGGCTCTACCTGTGCGGCGGTCTGCAGGGCAGCGGTTCGACGCTGGTTTCCTGGTGCTTCTTGCAGCGGTCGGACATGGACGGCGTGCTGGACGGCGACAACGACCTGCTGCCTTTTCTCGATCCTCGACTGGGTAACCCCTACGCCTGGTACAAGACCAACGTCGGCAGCTTTCGCCTGAGCGAGTTGGTGCGGCACTACGGCGACCTGGGCTGGGATGTCTATCCGCTGCTGGTGGTCCGGGATCTGCGCGACTTATGGGCCAGCCTGGTCGGTGAATCCCACGCGGCCAACGGTATTACAGCGGAGGACCCGCCGCTACGCCTGAGGCTCAGGCGGTTTGCTGAGGATTGCAGCTTCTTTGCCAGAGCCGGCTGGACGATCGTCAAATACGAGTCCCTGCTCGCCGACCCGGAGACCGCGCTGCGGGAGGCCTGCCGCCTGCTGGACCTGCCGTGGGACAAGGCCATGCTCCGTTGGCCGAAGATGCCGGCACAGATAGCAGATTGCAGGCGGGGCAGTCAGTCTTTTTGGAACGTGCGCCACGACAGCCTGATCTCGACGGTCGGGAGCTATCAGCAGACCGAGTCCAAGCCGATTCCCGCTGTCGATCTCGAATGGCTGGAACGCGAATTCCGGGAGTTCAACGAACGGAACGGTTATTCCGTCAGGCGGCCGGATTTGGCCACCGGCGAGTTCCGCGACAAACGCTTGGCGCCCAGCTACGAAGTCACGCGGCGCTATCGCTGGGAAGTCCGGCACAAACCGCTCCGTTGGCTGCTGGCCACGTTGGGCTTCGGCCAGCGCTACGGCGTGAAACGGCGGGCCCAAAGGTCGGCCGCGTGAAGCCCTCTCTTCCCTAGAGTGCCCGCCGAAACTCCGCGCGGGCGGTCCCACCCGGCCGTCCCCTGTCGTATAATCCGTTCCAGGGCCGGTCCCTGTTTTCAGGCTGACTTTCACAAGGGGGGCATCCGATGAAACGTCTCGTCATTTCGACTGGTGCCGTTTGGTGTCTGTGCTGTTGTGTCTTCGCCTGCCGAGCCGAAGACAAGCCGGCTTTTCCAGTGGCTTGGGAGGTGACGGCCGGCGTGCAGAGCCCGGAGAGTGCCTACTTTGACGCCGTCTCCGGGTTTGTGTTTGTCTCCAACATCGGCAGCGGCGGGCCGACGGGCAAGGATGGCGATGGATACTTGTCCAAACTGACGCCGGACGGCAAAGTGGTTGCGGCCAAGTGGATCACCGGTCTGAACGCGCCCAAAGGGATCCGCAGTGCCGGGGGCCG
>CAZAQY010000294.1:0-10610 GCA_964486845.1 uncultured Pirellulaceae bacterium | reverse complement strand
AGTCGCGGCGCGCGTCTGCGAGGTAAAAGCGCAAATCCAGGCCGCGTGAAGTATAACCGGGCTTGTTATTCAACCACTCAAGCACCGTAACATTGGGATTTGGACCAGGCGTATTGCTGTTGATTCGTGGATCAGGGTGGCCGCAGAGCGTTTCATGAAAGCCTGGGTACGAGAACTTCAAGCCGTTGGCCACTTCAGCCTTGCTCTGTTTTGCACGATTGCCGTAGATCTGGCCAGATTTTGCGACTACGTTCCAAAGAAAAGGCATAACCGCGGCACGACTCTCTTCCGGGTTATCACGGCAGAACTGTTTCCGCGCCGCCGCGATTTGAGCATTCGCCTTCGGTGGGGAAGGAAACAAGGACTGGTCGGCGCCGCTGAACACTTCCTGTTGCCGGAGACCATCGGTCATTATCAGCAAGACGTTTTCCGTCTTCCGTGGTTCCGCAGCGACACCAACGCCAGCCAGCAGGCATGAGCAACAGGCAACCAGCAGCCAAGCCCGCCGAACGATCACACGATGCATGGCATTCTCCTCCAATCTACGCGGTTCGAGAACGGATTTAGTTTCGTTCGCCAACGCCATCAGGTGCCTGGTGAGTTGAAGGGTTCTTTGCGGCGACCGCCTTGCGGCGGCAAGCGCCGCTGTTTCCTGCTCCATGATGTAGCGCCGCAAGACATGCGGCCATCGGTGTGGGATGGACGACGCGCGGCATCGTCCTGCGGCGAAATAGGAAACGAAAGCATGTCGTTTGTCCGGCGTCATCCTCCAGGACGCTCTCACCACTGCCTCAACTCAATCGGGAAGCCGTCCGGGTCTCTTATTTCGGCGCGTTTCGATGTGCCTAGGGTCACGGGGCCCCAGGTTACGTCCACGCCTTTGCCCTTGAGGTACCCTACCGCCTGGTCCATGTCGCCAACCTCCAGCGCGATCATCCGGCAGCCGGCTCGCCAAGGATCGGCGGGCATTGGCGTCGCGTCGTTTACCGATAGCAGTTCCAGGGTCGTTCCGTTCAGATCCAGAAAAGCGACTTCCTCCAGAGGAGGGACTGAGGCCCTTTGCCGCATCTTCACCGTGAAGCCAAGGACGTTTGTGTAAAAGTCAATCGCTTTCGCGAAGTTGCGGGGGACAATCTCCGTATGATCGATTCTCTTGAACACGGGCGCATTCCTCCTACGCTGTTTGCTCCGCCGACTCCACCTTAACGACAAGAGCTGCTCGTGCCCAGGCAAATCGTTGCTTGACCTTCTCAAAACAAGGGCCCTCAAAATAGAACTTGGCTGTGCCAGCAATGAGATACCCGGCCCCGGGGCTGCCCCTCTTGCCTATCACTTCTCTGCTGGAAATGGTCAGCTTGACACGATCGTTCCTGCCAAGGTTCGCTTCGGTCTTGTGAAACCCGCCCACGGGTACGATCAGGGTGTCGTCGCCCTCCAATTGAACGTAGCTGTTCCAAGTGTTGACGAGGTGAGGCCCATCCGCGCCCTGCGTCGCGATGGCAACCGGAGCCTCGTGCCTCAAAACTTCCAACAGCGTCTCTGGGAACACAGCTCGCCTCCTGTTTTCGTAGAGGCTGTCCGGAAACGGGGACTGGCTCCCGCACGTTGTGGGTCGAGCCCGATGCTCGCACAAGTTGTGGGGTGCCTGTCCCCGTTTTCGGACAGCCTCTTAGTGCGATTCTCGTTCGTGAAACCTCGTGAGACGACAACGGATGATGCGTTTTCGATCAACGTTCGTGCTTCGGACTTCTCGATTCTAGCCGGTTTTCGGACAGTAGACAAGGGGTCCAACGAACGCGTTCATGCAACTGGCCAATTGCGGAAACGGCGCACACTTGTGTGCTTTATCAGGGTGTCGCAGGAGCGCCTTTGCAACCGCGCTGGGCAACCGCCGTGTAACTCCTATGAAACCGCAATGCTCCCAAGAACAACCGCGTCTTTGCGTACGTAGCCCTACTGCAAGTGGCATTGTGTTGCATTTTGTCACTCGCTGGATGCCAGTTCGATGAAGGATGCACCCGGCGGCACACGGATCACCACGCCGCCATCCTTCGTTTCTGCGGCGATGCCCTTTCCATCAAGGCGAGCCAGAACCTCCTTCCACGGAACCTGCAAACGGACTTCGCCGCCGCGTCCCTGGATGTGCATTCGCGCTTTTGACCGCCCGATCTCCATCACATGGATCCTCGGCATCACGCTGCCCAGGAGATGCGTCACCAGGTTCTTGGCCAGTTGCTGGTTTCCCGGCTTGAACGGCATCCTGCGGAGCGGCGCAGGCAGACACATGAAGCCGTTCATCAAGACGTTTGCGGCAACCACCATCACCCGGCCCTTTCCCAGCGGCGACTCGACGATCAGCGGATGGCCGCGGTACTCCAAGAGAGTTCTGACGCCGGTTCCACATTGCACCTTCCGCGCCTCCAGGAACAAGGGGGCCACTCTCTCCAGCAGGCCGCCGTTGCCCACCTCCTTCAGCCCGGGCAGGATCTCCGACCACTTGCAATGGCCGGGCACCAGGCTCAACGCCTTCTCTTCCTCAATCTTGACCCCGAACCGGGCAGACATCTCCGCAAGAGCGGCGGACGGAGGCGACTGCTCTCCTCCTGCCAGGATCAGCAGGATGTTCCCGGCTTTCACGTGCTCCTCCAGCGCCGTTTGTTCCGCGCCCGACACCGTAGAATCCAGTCGCCCCACCACCAAGACGTCAATTCCCGTCAGCGCTTCTCGCGAATAGGCAGTTCTCAGTCCCGTGACCTCCACCGGCGATTCCGCGAACACCCGGCCTAAGGTGTCCAATCCAGAGGGGCCAAAGTCCTTCCACAGGTCCTTCCCGCCGGCATGAAAGGCGTCCACGGCGACGCGCGGCAACCACCCATCTCCCAGGACCGCCGAGAACGCGGCGCCCGCGTTCTCGCATCGACCGTCCTTGATGCGCGCCTCGCGCAGCAGGCCCGGCCGGGTCAAGCTCTCGCGGTACATCGCTACCAGCTTCTCGTAGTTCTTTAGCTCCAGCCCGTAGCCCGAGAACTCCAGCTTGCGCGCCGCCACCGCAAATCGGCCTGCGTCGTACACGCTGAGTATGGCTTTCTCCTTGTCGTACCACAACCGCTTCTCGAAGGAGCCACCGTTTGTGTCGTCCAGCAGGTAGGTGTCGGCGTAGCCGTCGCGGTCTTCGTCCAGGTAGTAAAGGAACATCCGGCCAGCTTGCCGCGCGCAGGGCAGATAATCATAGGCGCTGTTGACAAGCATGTCGTTGGAATATTCCTCAAGGCAAGAAGGATCGCAAACCCATGTCGTCTTGGCGGACTTGTAGACCTCCGGCACCGGCGGCATTGGCCACGTGCGGGCCTCTTTGTCCGGCATGCACTGCAGGCCGAACGTCAGCCCTTTGTAGTGCAGGCCGTTCAGGAAGGGCGACTGGTAAAGGTAGAAGGTCGAGGCGCCGTCCGCATCGACCTCGCAGCGCATCATGGGATTGGGCCAAGTGAGCATCTGGGTATTGCACCCCTCGTGGTCCCCGCCGTTGTCCAACCCCGGGCGCCAGAAATTGACCAGGACAAACGGGTACTTTTTGCGCACGAACGAGTTCCAGTTGTCCCGCGGCCAGTAGTCCCACTGGTCGTCCGGCCAGGCCCTGCACGCCAGACGCTCGCCATGCCACTTGTCCGGCAGAAAGTCCGCGCAGATCGAAATGCTGTTGCCATGTGGATCCGTGTAGGTGTTCACCGGAAACGTGCCGACCGGGAGCATCAGGGGCCGCATTTCGAGACCACCGGTCCTTCGAGCACCTTTGTTCAAGGGATTCGAGTCGATAAGACCCTGCGGCCAAGGCGTCAGGATGCCGAAATTAACCGGAAGGGTCACCTTCTCCGCGAAGATGTCCCGCTGGAGATGCTGCCGCTGGCTCACCCAGTCGTCCTTGGCGGTCCTCTTCTTGGCCAGATCAAGACCCAGCGTGTGCGTCATCTCGTGGTAGATGTAGCCTTCGGCCACGCCGTCGTTATCAATGTCCCAGGTGCCCGCCTGCGGCCAGTTCTGCCCGCCGGTGATGACGCCACGGTCGATGCACCCGCCCTGGTAAATCTTGCTGTTGTCCAGCATGAGGAAGCTGAAGTACCGGATCGCGTAGTACGCCAGGCCCGTGTATGGATTCATCACCGTCAGCGGCTCCAGATTGTTGTCCGAGAGATCGAGGACGCAATAGTTCACGTAACGGTCGTGTTTTCCGCAGACGGTCATGCCATTGTTCTGAGTAACAGTCGGGCCGTCCTGCACCCAGATATCGCAATCGCCGTCCCCATCGAGGTCCAGGCAGGTGAGCATCTCATGCTTCGGGAAGGCAACGCCCAGAATGGGCCCATCTCGCAACGCGGTGACTTTGCCGGAGGCGATCAGTCCACCTTCCGTCACCGGCCCCTTGAAAAACCCGTCCCCAATCGACTCGTACACATAGAACGGCTCTTCAAGCTCCGCCGCGCTGAGGCATCCGTCGTACTTGTGGCGCGAGGGAGGATAACCCCATCCCTCGAGGCGATCGCCGAAATAAGACGAAAGATGGTTGCTGTGAAACCCGGTGCCCGACACCGTATCGCAATAGACCTTCATCCGCCGCGGTTTGGCCTCGAAATCCATGACCATTTGCAGGGCGTCATCGCTATCTACGTCGAATGCCCAGCGGTCCCCGTCGAAGTCCGGCAGCCCATTGTGGTTGCGGTCCGTAACGTAGATGGTGTCCTGAACGCCGTTGCCGTTTCGATCGTCGAAGCAGGCGAACCCATCGCCGTGGGCCATCAGCACAAACGGCCGCGACATGACCGGCCACAGTGCCTCGGCCTGCTCGATGTCCTGGATCGGCGCCAGATAGAGTTCCTGGTTGCGGACCCCGGGCGCCAGGGCCGAATCCAACTTTCCGCCTTGCTCCACGACGAACTCGGAGGCCGATGGCGAGCCGTAGCAAACCATGCCGGCCTTCCCGTCCGGCCAGTAGAGCGCGCTCCACTCCGCCGGATAAAACACCGACACCTTCTTGAAAACCCCGTCGCTCGCCCATCGGCCCCACGGGCACGACTCGGTGCATTCGCAGCCTTCCACTACCATGTCCTTCTTGCCCACGTAACTTCGTGCCTGGCCGCTGTGGAACCCGAGCGCATGGTTGGCCATCACCCGCACGATGTCCGTCCCTTTGAAGAAGTAGTAGTCGGTACACTCCTTCCCCCCGCCCACGCGCACCACCGCCGCTAGCGGCCCGTTGTGCATGACTTTGACCACCCCCTCCACGCCCGTCTGCTCGATGGCCAGGTCCCTCCCCTCGACGTTGAAGCTCCGTAGTCCGTTGCCCGTCACCAACCACTTGGCCTTGGGGGTGGACACCAGCACTCCGCCCTGCCCCCCGTGCATCTCCTCCACCTTGATGCCACCCCCGGCGGTCTGAGCGCCGCCGACCCGGAGAGAGACCTTCTCCACCCCCAGCGGCCTTACGCCCTTTTGAACAAAGACTCTGGCCGAGCCGTCCAAGCGAACAACATCGACTTCGACATCTTTCTCGCCCGCTCCCAATCCGGCCGGTGGCTCTAGCCACAGCAGGTCCAGATCCAACTCGCCGGGCAGCGCCGACGGCTTGTTCGACGGGTTGGCCAGGAAGAAATCACCGCCCTTCAGCGGCCGTTTGACTTCTCGGGTCGTGTTGGATTCCAGCCTGCCGATCTCCACCGCGACCGGCGCGGCCGCTTTCTGCGCGAGTTCCGCGTGCAGGGCAAAGAAGTCCTTCTCGCAATGGAAGTCCCCGTAGGACGCGTCGGCCAGATCGGGCCACCAGTAGGTGTAGTTGTCGTAGGGATTCACAGGCTTCTTCTCATCCTTGCATCCCGCCGACAGGTACAACGTCGTGCGCAGGGGACTGCCGGCCGTGGGATTGTTCTTCAACTCGATCACGCGGCCACTGGGCGTTTCTGTCACTTCCTTCACGTCCCGGGGAGGCAACAACACCGACAAGCCGAGATCCTTGAGCTTGGCCATTGTGTGGTCTCCCCACACTGACAGCCTTCCGCCTTCCACGTCGATGTCGCTCTTCTCGTTCTGGAGCTTCATAAGCCTGACGGCAAACCGCGCGCCCTGTCCGTTCTGCGCCGTGACCGTCAGGTCGCACCGCACGTAACGTTGCCCGGCATACATCGAGTACCGAGCCTTCATGTCGTACACCCCATCGCCCACGGTCCAGCCGACGGTCTCGATCTCGCCCACGCTGCGGATGCGGCCATCGACGAGCCTCTTCGCGCGTGTCCTCGCCGCGGCGTCCTGCGCCGGCTTCCACGCGCCGTCCTGCCACGCCAGGATGCTCCCTACTCCGAGAGGGTCGAGAGGATCGCAGCGGCCCAATAGGTCCCGCACGCCAGAGAGTAGCGGATCGTACAGGTGCAAGATGTAGCCTGGAAACCGCCTGTTCTTCGCCAGCACATCCCAGACGAAGCCCGGCGCTCCGGCCGCTGGCTGATTGAACCGGAACGCCAGGACGTCCGACTCAATGGCGAACAGTGTATTCGTATCCACGCGCCGGAAATCCACGATCTGGGTTTGGCGCGGATAAACGAAAGGTGGCGCGGCGTGTTTTCCGCTGTAATAGACGTAGTAGGTCTTCTTCTGGCCAGGCGCCAGGGTTGCCAGAAAGACCAACTGATCGGGCCTGCCATCGCCGTCGAGGTCGTCGATTTGCGAGGGGGTGTCATTGCCGCCGGACTCGATGTGGCACGGGGAATCCGGCTCGGCTCCCGGATCGACCACCACCCAGCTCTTGCCGGGGAAATCACCAGCCCGCGCGGCAAGCTCCTCGAAATCGACGGCGATCGATTCCTGGGTCCGTCGGACTGGCAGCGGGTTGGCGAGGGTGATGGGGATGCGATTCTCATAGCTACGGCCAGATCGTTGGCGCCACTCCTCGCCGCACGAGGCGGAGGGCGCAAGAAGGCAGAGCGACAGCACAGCGAGCATAAATTCGGCCCTCATGTGGTTCTCCTTTCGAATATTCGCATCGCCTCCTGGCGGGTCAAGGGCACGGAGTGCCCCTCGGCGTCCTTGCACACCAGGTTGGCACCGCCATCCATGACGGCATCAGCCGGCGGGAACTTGGCGTTGCAGCCTCCACTCGGGAAGCCGTCCAGGTCTCTTATTTCGGCGCGTTTCGATGTGCCTAGAGTCTCAGTCGGTATCATGTGCGCGCCATGCGCGCGTCTTTTTTTGTCAAATGGCAGTGGCTAGTCCATGATAGTGCAGTTGGACCAGGGCGCCGAGCACTTGTTGGCCGCGCGCCGCAGCTCGGCGAACTTCGCACGTCGCGTCTTCGCGTCCAACTTCAGCAACACCAAGGCCCGACTGAGATGCTGTACCGCGTGGCACCAATCCAGCACGCGCGCGGTTCGCGAGGGGGCCAGACCGGCGCGCCGGATGATCTCATCCAGACGGTCCCAAATCCAACGCGCCCCATCCGACACGAAGACCACCACCTCGGCCTTCGCCGCTCCCAACCGGTGCAAATGCCAAGCGACTAACTCGGCCAAATGGTCGGGTCCCAGGAGGGTTCCGTCGATCAGTGGCCGGCGATCACGCCGGATCATCTTCGCTTGTTGGTCGAACGCAAAGATGATCACGGCTTTCGGTTCCCGCCAAGCCAGCAACTCCCGTTGCCGCCACATCAGAAATTGAATTCCCAGTTGTTCGGCCAGTCGGCGGACGGTCTTCTTGTCCAGCGTCACTCCCTGCCGTCGCAGTTCTTTCCGCGCCACCTCGATCGAAGGACTGAGGGCCACGATTCGCGCCACGGTCGCCTGCCGGGCCGGGCTACTGCCGTTGGGGATGCCCAAGGCGGCCAGTTCCGGAAACAAGCCTGCCGGATGCTCTGTTACCTCCTCGCGTTTCTTGCCGGCCGATTTAGGCGGGCAGTAGAGGGTGGTTACGAACAACACCAATCCTGATATTTCACGAAAGGCGCCCGGATTTTGCGTCAACGTTCACAACATGGTCGGAGACCGCTTTTTCTGACAAGATCAATTCACCAGCTTCGCCTTCGTACAAGTGCCAGCACTGACACGGTTTGGGATTTTCCTCGTACCACGCCCGCTCCGCGCCCAGCGCACGCTGGCGAACCTGGGGCCAGGTATCCCGGTTGAAGAACAGCCGCGGATGGTCGTCGCGGATCTTGGCGGTCCAATCGGGCAGTTCGCCACCCTCGGCCGCCTGAAGAGAGCCTGCCAGCAGCGCCAGTGCCAAGACAAATCGTCGGGACATCGGGAATCCTCCGGAGGGATGCGGCGAGCAGGAGCCACCAGCATAGCGAATCCCTGCGTGGAAGCCATCGGGTGCCCAGCCATCGCCCTCGGGCTCTTGGCGTCGTCCGAGGCATCGCGTAAAATCGTCTCCCGTTGCTCGGCCCCCTTTCTCAGACGAGGGCTTCGGGTCCAGTCGCAGGGAACCGCGTTGGTTTGGCAAGCAGGGATTGCGGAACCGTTCTCAGCAGGGGAGTGCACTCATGACCCTTGAACGCCTCGGACCGCCGCTTTATTCCGCCGGCGGAACCGTGTTTGAGCCGCAAGTTGCGACGATCTTTCCGGACACGCAAACGTTGGTCACGGAAGGGACGACGCACATGCGCCACCGTGAGGTTTACTGCGACCGCCTGGAGGCGGCACGGCTGGCTGCGCAGGCCGAGCCGCTGACTTCCGGCGAACGATCGAAGATCTGGCGATCGGGAGTCGATTTGATCGTTCAACGCGATGCGGTGCTGATCCGCCCTGATCCGGACCAGATTGATCGGGTGTTGCGCGCGGATGAACTGCTGCAGGAGATTGTCAACAAGCGCCGGATCCGTTTTCAGCTGGCGTCGAACGCCAAAGTGTTCGCGGCACTGACGAAGCGGGGGGAGCTGTGGCGCATCGCCTCGGACGCCGTCACGTCGAAGGAAATGAAGACCCGCATCCAGAATGCCCGCATGAAACTCGGCGGCCGGGCCATCTACTACTACAGCCCGCCCACCGGAACGCGTTTTCTGACCCTGAAGGAGCTTCGGCTTCTGGCCGAACTGAATGTCACCGAACTGCACCAGCACCTCACGGAAGCCCAGGCGTACTGCCAGCGGTACAGCAAGCGCGGCGGGCTGGAGGTCGATTTCTTTCTGGGCGGAGCCAACCTGCGTGCGGCTTTTCGCGACGCGCATTTCCCGGCCGGCGACGAGCGCGCGTTGCGTGCGGAGCATGGGCGGTTGTGCGGGCTGTTTGAGGAGAACGTTCTGCCCCACCTGCGGTCTGACGACCCCAATGTTCCGGCCTGGTTGCAGGAGATGTACGACGCCCTCTATCCGCTCCAAGAGTACGTTGCCGATCCGCAGGAATGGCTTGGACTGGCTGCGGAATTCCGCAAGCACGTTGAATGGCTGCCCGGTGGCCGGCTGAAACGAGGACATCTGGACTACGATCCCGTCTTTGATGAGGGCAGCGGTGCGGAACTGGCGGGACTCGAGCGGCAGGAGAACCGCCGAGCCAGAGCCATCATCCTGAACTTCGTCCGGGATTACGGCGATTTGGAGTACATCAACGTCGGCTGGATCAACGAATCGCTGTCGCGAGCCCATCGCGCGGAGCGCGGACGCCGGGATGTGTATGTGATCGCGATGAAGCGGGCCAGCGAGGACCGCGAACACGTTCTCATGCTGCGGATGCAGAAATGGGACATGACGTTCCGGTTGGACCAGGGCAAGACCCCGGAAGCAGCTATGTTCGAAACCGAGGAATACACGGAGTACACTCAGGACCGCTATCTCGGCTGCAGGCGGTTGGGCATGAACTTGTTCGGCCCCGTCCGGATCGGCAAGATCAGCGAACTGTACCAGGGCACGCAAAGAACACGCCGGGGCACGCCCATCTGGACTCCGTACTTCGAGCGGGACTACGTACACGGGATCGCCAGTGACAAGCTGACGAAGGACCATTGGAGCCGCCCCGGATATGCGGAACGCTTCGCCGAGTTGCTCGGTCAGGCGGCGGCGTCCAATATCATCGTCGGGCGCGGCGACGGCAACACGCGGGGGATTCGGGATGAAGATTTGATCGTCTTCTTCGACGATGGTGACGAGGTGATCATCGAACGCGAGGGAATGGTCGAGAGCCTGGTGGTCATGCACCATACCGGATCGTTCTGGCACTTCGATCAACCGCTTTGCCGGTTTGCCGCTGCCTACGCCCGGCCCGTGACGCGGCGCTGGGAGGACTTGCCCGACCCGCATGCTTTTGCCCGGATCTATCTGGATTCCCTGCTCGCCAGATTCACGAGCATTCAGGCCGAATACCGCGAGGACCGGCACGCCTTCGAGCATCTGTTCCATCTGCGGCACGTCCGCCACGAAGGCAATTTCGCCCATCGCTGGCAGTGCGTGCTGAAGCGGCTGGAGGAGACGGTTCCCGCCGAGCTGAAGGAGGCCATCGCCGCGTTTCTGAGGCGGGACGGCGCGTAGTCCCACGGTCCCGCTAAGCAGCGTTTGAGAAACAACGGTCCAGTGTCTCTTGCCGATCATCACACGGAGTGTGATGGCTACTTTGACGAGGCGACAGTTATTTCTCGAACGCTGC
>CAZAQY010000293.1:0-10628 GCA_964486845.1 uncultured Pirellulaceae bacterium | reverse complement strand
CAACCCCTTAGGCGGTGCACGAGTTGAGGCGAATTCCTACTATTCCCATTGTGTTGGAAACTGGTGGAGGCCCGCGGTGCGACGCTTTCCCAGCGTCACCAAAGCCAGTTCGATGGTCTGCTCCAAAAATGCCATCACTTCCCCGCTTTGGACGCGATAGTCGGTGCTGCCGATGGGCCGAAAACCGTGAGCGAACAGGGAATTATTGCGTGTGGTCAGGAAGTTTATCAAGCGGTCTCGCCGTGGCAAGAACGCTTGCCCCAAGGGATCGTCGGCAAAGGCGGCGATAGTGTCCCAGGCGGCCAACAGGGGAATTTTGACGATGCCTTTCTCGTTGCGATGGCGTCCCAGCGCTTCTCGTTGGGATTCCGGCACCCGCGTCAAGTCTGCGTTGCCGGTCTGGATCTCGTAGCGGATCTGCAGCCAGGTCTGCGCGGCCAGTTCCAGGGCACGATACAGGCGGCCGACGGCGTCATCGAATCGCTCCTGGGCCGCTCGCCGCCCCGCGTTCTGGACCAGGTCTTCGACCCATTCAAATCCGTGGCCTTTTTCTCCCAGGAGCGAATCGAGGAACTGGCAGTAGGGCACGACGTGCTTGCGATAGGGCTGCAGGAGTTGGCGAGCCGCGGCGTGGTCAAACCGGTCCCAGGCATCGAAGCCGCGGCACAGTGACAACCAGCGTTGCAGCATGTCCAGCGTCTGGTCGCTGGCGAAGCGGGCGGCGGCATCTTCCAGGATCCGCGCGGCCCCGACGTAATCGTAGCGGGCCAGGACGTTCCGCGCCGCCTGGATGCGGCGGGCGATCTGGGCATCCCAGACGCGGACCGGCCGCACGAACTCGGTTTGATCGACGACCTTGACCAGATCCTGGCGCAGGCCGGACACCAGTTGGATCTCGCAGCGGCCGTCATCCAGCGCGGCGGCGGCCAGTCCGGCGGTCATGGACTTGGTTCCGCCCGTATAGTCGGCCAGCAAGCGGGCGTCGGGGTACGACCGGTGCGCTTCGTCGATCAGCCGCATTGCCGCGAGGTAGCATTCGCTCAAGTTGTCGAATTCGGCGATTTGCCGCACGTCGAACTGGCCGGGCTGCAGCGCCGCCTGCTGGACGATGTTGGGCAAATCGGGCGCGTCCAGTCCCGGCCGGCTGGAGCACACGTTGCCTTCTCCCAGCACCTGGGTGTAGCTGCCCTTGAGCTTTCCGCCGTCGGCCGAGCACAAGAAGTAGACGAGATTCGGTAGGTTCTGCTGGATACTACGGACCAGCGGCTGGTGCGAGCCGCCGACGGTCAGGATCAGGATCGTTTGCATGGTCTATTCCTCTCGTCTTGTCGTTCCTTGTTCCACGATCAGGCGGCCCAGCCCCATGACGGTTCCCTTGCCCAAGTGCAGCCACTGGGCGGCGGCCAGCAGCGGCGACAATTCGCCAGGTCCGCCGGGCAGTTCGAGGAACCCGGCAACGCCGCGCAATTCCAACTCGGCCCGCTGCCGGCCCGAGTAGCGGTGCAGATCCAGGCGTTGGCCCTGCCAGGGCGTGGCGGGCGTGGCACGGGCGGCGTCCAGGGCCTGGCGGCTGAGCGCGTCCCATTCGGCCTGGGCGCCGGCGGGCAGATAGGCTTTGACGCGGCGGCAGGCGGCGACGACGATATCGGGCAGCGTCGGGGCTTCGATCAGCCGTTTGCGGAACATCAGGCGCAGGGGGGCGGGGAACGCCAGGCGGCACGGTTCGTGCGGTTTCAATTCGCGGAGGCTTTCTTCTGAGTCCCGCAGGCCCCGGTCGGCTTGAGCGGCACGGGGCTGGGCGATCCACCGCGCGTCGCTCAGCGGCCAGGGGCTGGCGTGGTCGACGGTGCGGCCGTCGGGCTGCAGGACGACCGTGCGGCGGAGTTGGAAGCGGAGCCGGTTGGGTCCCAGTCCCATGCCGCTGGCGACATCCCAAGCGCGGCACAGCGTGAAATCGTGTTGCGTCGCGTCGCCGATCAGGATCCATTCGACGGCCGGGGCGAACTGCGGATCGGGCGGGGCGGGGCGAAGGATATAGGCGGCCGCCTCGGTCCCGCCGGTTGGGGTAGGGGGAGCCGGCCCCGGCGCGACCGCCGTGGCCAAGTTTGCCGTTGCGGAGCGTGGCCTCAACCTCGCGGCCACTCGATGCGGCGGCGTCCCGCCGGCCGGGAGCGATCCGCCAGGACTGCGGAGGGCCTCGTCATTGGGACCAAATACGGCCGCGTAGGCCGCCGGATCCAGATCGTGCAGCGCCGCCCCCCAGACCCCGCGCAACATCGGCACCGTCGCCGCCACGCCGGGCGTGTCGAGCAACATCCGCCGCGGGAGCAGGCAAATGGCCGCCAGAGCGGCCGGCAGTCGTTCCGCGAGTTGGGTGGTCATGGTTGGCGTCTGCCTTCCGTTTGCCCGGCAACTGGATCGAACGTCCTGCGCCTGGCGATGGCAGGGCGTGAACACATTCGCCTTCAGCGGTTCATTCATGATCTCCTCGCCGTCCGCGTTTTTGGTCCTTGCGGAACTGAGCATCTTTCCCGTGACTGCCCTCGCTCTGTTCTCGGCCTGTGACGTGCTTGGTTGGATCGAACGGTTCGATGATCAGGTACACTTGGCGCCCCGGCCGTTCGCGCAACTCCGATTCCGCGTTGTAAGCATCGTATCCGTACAGCACATCGGCCTCGGGGTGTTCCGGATCGAAGAGGGGCAGAACTTGTCCGGCGATCAAGGGGCTGCTGGGATCGATCGGCTGACCGGCCTGGAGCGCAGCGTCGCTGAGCGGACCCTCGATATGCAGCGGCTCCAGTCCGGGCTGGCGTCCTTCGCCGCCTTTCTGCGTCACCATCCGCGGGGAAGCGTGACGCTTGAACCAGACATGCCCGCCGCGGGATTTCTTGTTGTTGTTTTCCTCGACTGCGCGCGGGTAGCGCAGTTTGGCGACGGGCTGCTGGCTGGCGACCCACATTTGAACGCGTTGCTGCAGATCGGAGACTTCGCGCTGCCAGCCGTCAATCTTCAGTCGCCCCGCGTCGTCGGGGCTGGTCGTCCACCCGGGGACCCGAAGCGGTTCGCCGTCTTCATCGATTAGCCCGACCACGCTCACGCGGCACAGTCCCAATCCCAGCGGCTTGCCGCCGCCCAATCTCCAGGGCACCGCGCAGGCTTGCAGCAGCAAGGCCAGTTCTCGCGGCGTCAAACCGCGGAAGGCAATTCGCAGTTGGCCGCTGCATCCGGCTGGCAGCAGATCGCAAGTCTTGCAGACCTTCTGGGGACCTTCTTTCAATTCCCCTCGATCGCCGTACACGCCCTGCACCTCGTAACGCCACGGAGCGTTATCTCCTGTCTCGCAGGTCGTGCGGTAGACCTTGTAGCCGCGCAAATCATCCTTCTCCGAGACGTTATCGGGATCGGGGTTGTCGCGATAGAAAGCGATGCATCCCGGATGCGGTGGAGCCAGCGGCGCCAGAGTGACGCGTTCGACCGTCGTCGCGGTATCGAAGAAGACCAGGTTTTCGGGACGTATGCGGGCGGCGAAGGCGGGCGACTTAAACCGCCGTTCGGCCGGAATTTGGCCGAACAGATCGGTCACTTCGTCTGCCAAGCCGTCGTTTTGCATCGCGTCGGGCAGAATCCAGGGCGGTATTTTCTTGCTCAACGCCTGGCCGCGTTTTCCCCAGCGGGCCCATTGAATACTGCGAACGTCCTCTGGAGTTTCGATCTTGTGCGCATTGGGATCGGCGGGTTTCAGCCAGACCAAATCGCCTGCGCGCAGATCCGGCCGATCGCCATGCACGTTTCGTCCGCTGTACGCGGACCAAAATTCTGGGGGCAATACCAGCGTTCGCTCGCCAGCTAGAAAGACGCCTTCCCGCTTCCCCTTGCGATTGATCGGGCGGCCGGACAGTTTCAGCCGCCAAGTCGCTTGGGGCGTCTTATTGCTGGTTACCGCCAACGGCTGATCCTTGGCATCCAATTGGACCCACAGCGGCGGTGCGTTGATTTTTCGTGGCAATGTCTTTCCATAACATCGTTCCAGCGCGTCCGTCCGAACAAGTTTCGTAGTGCCGAGACGCAATTCGCCTTCGCGGAATGCCGTTCCTGGCCGAACAACCTCGGCTAGAAAGACGTTCACCGGCGTTCCCGGCGGGCTGCTTGGCCCTGCGGGTCCCAAGTTGACATCTCGGCCCTGGCACAGATACGCATGCTGGTCCATATAGCCCAACGTGCCGCCGGTCAGCACCATCAGCAGGCTGCGCAACGCGCCTCGGACGCCGGTCGCGGGCACAATGACGTCCGAGCCGATGGTCAAGGCCCGATATGTCTTGTGGCCCGCGCGCTCACTTTCCGGTTCGGGGTGGCAAGTCAGCAAAGGCGTTTCCGAGCGGACCTGCAGTTCCAGGATACCGGTCAGGCGCCCGCGTTCCGCTGGCGACTCGTCGATGGACAGGGGCGTCGGCTGTCGGCGAGTCGGCTGCGTAGAGTCGAAGGGCAAGAATGTGTAGGGGTTGTGGAAGGGCAGATCCAGAATGCGCGGGCTGGCTTTCGCCGTCTTGGCGACTGCCTTGGGCTGGCTCGCCGTTGGCTGCTGGTAAGTCCCAGATCGCCCCTGATTGCGGGAATGCGATCCTCGCCGATCGTGCTCCCCACGCGGGCTGGAAAGCCGAGCAGGCGGGGCAGACGAGATCTCGGGTTTGCCGGGTATGGTTACTTTGACGATCCGGTTCTGGGCATCGCGTTCCACGAGGACTTCTGTGCCCTCTTCCGCGTCTTCGCGGCGGAAACACGCGGCGGATTGGGGAATGGGAAAATCCGCGGACCCCTTCCTGGTCGGCAAGGTGACCTGAAAACCGTTCTTGGCTTTCTTGAGTGTGCCTTTATCCGTTTTCATGATAACAGTCCTTGTGGAGTGCGTTGCGGTTGCTCGTTTGACGAGATCCGGTGGCTAATTTGGCTGGCGGGCTGCGGCGGGCTGGAGGTTGTTGATCACATCAGCCCAGGCCCCGCGGGCTTGCGGCGGCTCCGCCAAAGCCAACCTGCCGCTGCTCTTGCTGCTTCCCACTCGGAGCAGTCCCAGATCCAGCGCGCGGAGCGTTGTGGCCAACCAGCGAGCCTCCTGTTCGGTCGCATTTTCGACACGCATGGTCACCTTAAACTGTGGGGACGTTCCATTGGCGTAGGCTGTCAGGACGGTGTTTTCGAACAGCATGCTTTCCGCCGCACCGCCCGTGATGCGATCGACGGCGACGTGTGTCCGCCGCTGCTCTTCAGTTGGCAGTCCGGCGTCGTCGTCTCGGGAGCAGCGAGCGTAAGCGTCGGAGATGAAAATCCGTCCTGCTTGAAACAAGCTTCCGAACAAAGCGGCGACTGGACAGCCGGTCGAAGCCACGCCGTGGCGGCGTTCGTCTTTTGGCAGGAAGCACCAGCCCAAATTCGCGCCGTTCAATTCTTCGGTAGGCGGCAGCAACTCGCCGCGCCACACCCGCTGTTGCCTTCCCGCGTGGTCGGCGACCGGCTGAGTCTGACGAGCGGCCAGGCGATTCACCCAGGCTCGAAACAAACCTCGCAGCGAAGCTCCGGGCAGCCGCCAGTAGACATGCCCGTCGGCCGCGGTGACCCGTTGTGGTTCGATTTCGTAATTCATTCCCTGGCCGTCTCCGACCAGGAGATCTTGCCCGCGAGGAATCTCCAGTTTGAAATCCACTACGAGTGCCGCGTCCTTGATTTCAGCGGCCTGGAATGGCATGCCGGAGGGCATGCGGGTTGGAGTTTCCCGCCAGGCGCGATGTTCGTCCAGCCAGGCAGCGCACTGGTCGACTCGCCCCAGATCGAAAACTCGATACTGCATGGGGCCATCGACGCGGACGAGGCCGATTCCGCGAGCCGAGTTGCCCCCCAGCGTCAATCCGTCCTGCAACAGTCCGGCCAGCACCTGGAGGAATTCAAGGGCTTCGTCCGAGGAATCGGCATCATCGCGCAGCCAAAGAGTCAGCGCCGTGCGAGTTTGCGGCGGGCAGACCTCCAGCGAAAACAATCCTCCGTCAGCGACGACGCCTGTGTGGCGGTTCCGCAGGTGATGAGTACGAACGGGCGTATCCTTTGATCCCGCATCGAGAACGCAGTCGCTGACTTGAAGACGGCTCTCAAGGGCGTCGTCCTCAACGTCCCGGCCGAGCGCCACGCCAAAGAAACGGTTGACGCGTGCCTGGGCCTCACTTCCTTGGTGTTGAACGTATTTCGACCAGGCATGGCGCAGGCATCCTGCCAGCGCGGTGCCTCGCAGGATCGGCCGCCCGGCTCCATCACGGGCGATGCGCAGCAAGTTGTAATTGGACCCTTCGCCGGGGGCGATCCCGGCCGGAAAAACCAACGGTACGAACAGTCGATGCAATCGTGGAGTCATTCCCGATCCCCTTTCTCTTGATCCAGAATCGCCAGGTCGGCAAGCGTTTCGAGTGCGCGAACTGCGACCGGCTCGTCGAAACGGCTCAGCAGATCCTTCATCTGCGCGTAAATGGATTCCCAAGTGAACCAAATGCGCGTGGTGCGTTCGGTCTGTTGTTTCAGGTATTTCAGGGCCTCCTGCCTGCCCGCTTTCAACAATCGCTGCTGCACGGCCCGAATCTGGCTGGGGCTGGGCAACTGCCGGGCACTGTTGCGGATTTCCAGCACCTGCCGAGTGGCATCGCGGAACGTCGGCCCCAGCCCCGTATCCAAGGTGCGGACGTGGGGCGCTGGCTCGAACAGCTTGATCGCCTTACCCGGATGGACACTGACGGCCCCGAAGCCCCGGTCGCGGCCGTCGCCCAGACCGTTGTGCTTCAAGACATCGGCCAGACGCGCGTCGTCCAGTCGGCCGTCGAAGGCGATGACCGACCCGGGGAGAACCACGCGACACGCCCGCTGAAGTCCGGCACGATGCCGATTCCAGCCAAATTGGACTCCCACGTTAGCCCTGGGGCGAGTTTGGGAAGCGGGCAGGCCGTGACGTTCTGCCCACTGGCGGACGATTTGTGCCAGTTCATCCTCGGCCGTTTGCCCGGCCGGCTGTTGATCCGGCAGGAGCAGCGGAGATTGAACGATCAAAACCGTGTTCTCGGTACGTGTCTGCCATTCATCCGGGATTCCCTCGATCTCCTGGACGTACAACTGGCCGCTGCCGCGCACACTGCGACTCTTCCCCAGGGCGACGACGGGGTTGCGATCCAAGCTGGCCTGCAAAGTTACGGCGGCGTCTTGAGGCATGACCAGCAGCCCCTGCCAGATCATCGGAGCCATCGCGTCCACCGTAAACAGGTTGCGACCGTTGTCGTTCTCCAGATCGTGATGCACACCGTGGGACGTGATGACGTGGGGCATGGACGAGTGTTTCCAGAGATGGACCTGGCCATCGGGGAAACGAAGCAGCACGCCATCGGACGCCTTCAGGGGCGCTCCGTCTGCAACGGTAGTCCAATCGTACGGCTCTGCATCCAAAGCTTCGTCGAAGAAGTACTGTGGTTGGTCGGAATCCGGCACAGAGAACTTGGCCGCACGGTGGGTCAGGCTAACGCGGGTTGGCATCGGCAGTTGGGCCGGCAGCGGTTTCTCCGGCGACACGGGCAGGCTGCACGGGTGCATGGGCCAAGCGCGGAATGAAGGGCACTCGAACAACGCGGCGGCGAGGGCCGAATTCTCGCGAGCGATGCGGTTCAGCACCATGCCTTGGACAGCGCTGGCGGTAATACTGAATCCCGTGGCAATTACGTTGGTCTTGTCCGGGATTTCGGGACAGCAGATGGGCGTTGAGGCTCGGAATACCAGCCGCAGAACGACGGCTTGCTTGGACACCGACGCGGGCTTCGACGGCAGTGCGCGTTCCGATAACGCCGCGGCCGGCGGCGTCCATTGTTCGACCAGCGGGGCCAACTGGCGAAGAAGCTCGCCGGGGCTGCGATGCTCGCCCTGCAACGCGACCAGACACAGGCCGCAGCCGCGATTTCGATTCCCCCCCACGGCAGGGATTGCCAACAGGGCGAGTCGCCAGGCAAGGTCTTCGACCGTTCCGGGGCTCGCGGCCGCTTGAATCCGGCCGACGAACTCCGTTCCGACAGGAACGGATTCGGTAGTGCGGAGCGTCTGGTCACTCGCCACCCCCGAGTCCTCGACCGCCGTGCGCGTGATCATGTTCGTCTTGACCGATTCCAGGACCACCGCGTCGGAAAGGCGGATTGCCGCCTCCAGGCCTGGCCGCGACTCGTCAGGGCTGCCGAAGACAGCGGCTTCAATCTGCGCGGGCCACCCCAGGCCGCTGACGATGTCCCGCAGCGCCGCCCGCATCAGCCCCTTGATATGCGAAGCCGGAAGCATCGGTTGCCGAGTATGGTCTCGCGGGACCAATTCGTTGACCACCTCCCCGCCCAACCCCGTTCCGGGTTCGGCGTCGCTGGTCAAACGGATGCGAAATGCAAAGTTCTCCATGGTTCAAGTTCCCTTCGTTCTCAGTCGTTATCCCGTGCCTGATTCAAGCGGTGTTCCTCGTCCAGCAACAGCAGAGCGTCCGGCAAGCCTGTGGCCTGTATCCCGTTGTCCGCCGCCTGATGCCACGCCGCACCCAAGTGCGGCGAATCCTCGCGCAGTTGCTCCCAGAGGAACTTTTGTCTCTTGGCCAGGGATGCGGTGTACGCTACGCGTTCGCTCCAGGGCTGCTGCAGTCCCGGCAGAATGGTTGCTCGCACACTGCGTGGAATCTCAGCCAGTTTCTCCGTGATGCTCTCCAGCGACTCCAGGTCGGGACCGCCCTTTCCTTTTTCCAGCAAGTAGGGACGACGCGTAAGGTGAATTTCACGACCCAACTCAGGATCGCGAAAACGGAGTTCCCGGTTCCGCCGTGCTGCCGGGGTGTCGACCAGCGTGTCGGTGATGGTGTCCCAGTCGACCGCCGGTGGCGTCGGAATGTTCTTCTTGGGATCGGCCCGGTATGTTCCTTTGGCACTCGCCAGCAGACTCTCGGCGTACTTGATCGCCGGCTGGAGCGGAAAGGTGACCTTCGCGTACAGCACGCCGGCACTGATGGTCAATTCATCATTGGTGGCGGGCCACAGCGGCCGGATCGGCGAGTTTTGGGCCGCGTCTTTGCTTCGCTTGCCGAATTCCTCAGCCATGCGTTTGACGAATGGCCTGGCAAAGGCCGTATGGCACAACAGAATGACATCGTCACCGCCAAGGATCAGCGGGCGAAACGGCAATATCAAAACGGGCCTGTCCTGCGAACGTGTCGAGTGGATGACACAGTCGTCGAGATCGTCATCCTCCGCGGCCCCTTGCGCCCACTGTGAGATCATCGATCCCAACGCAGTCAGGAAGGCTTGGTGGGTACATTTCTTCACGCCGGAACTCATTGCACTCAGCCATTGACCTGTCTTGTCGTCCGATCGGTCGGACTGTTTCTGCAATGCTTCGAAGGCCTGAAACTGGCGTCCCATGTCATTGCCGTCCATGGCCACGACGGCCCAACGATTTCGCCTGCCGAGCGCGATTTGCGCGGCCGTTGCCTCTTCCTCGGCTCCTGGCTCTTCTTCGTCCTGGTCTTGTTTCGGGTTCACGTTCTTGAAAAAGGCGAGCTGATACCTGGACAGATTCGCCGGGAGCAGACCGCCCTGCTCCAAGCCGTCCAAAACACGTCTTCCCAGCGGATCCTTCCGAGCGTTGGCGAAACGCAATCGCACCAGAGGATGCACCCGGCCTGGCGGGGCCGGCCAAATCCCCGAAACCGCGCAGGGCGTGCCTTCCATGTTTTCGGGACAGAACGGGTACAGGCGATCGGCATGGTGCGCGGCCTTGGGCAGCGATGCTTCGAGGCCGATGCGGATATCGACGCCGATTTCGTGCGCGGCTGCGACCAGTTGCCGCTCGAACCGCTCGGCCGTCACCGTGTCCGAACACGTGAACGCGCCGCGGCCGCCGCCCGAGAAAATCCACGCGACGCCAGCTCGCTGGGCTCGTGCCTTCGCGTCAAGATCGAATTGGTCGATCAGAGCGCTAGCGCCCACGACACATTTCAGTTTGGGCACGCTGAAAATGAAACGTTGGATCCCCTTGATGTCATAGCACAGGTACATCGTTTGGCCTCGCTGATTGGTTACGAAGGTGCTCTCTTAGCGCTGGCGGCCGATCATCTCTCAGCCAGCCATTGGTTCAGCAATGCAGTGACGGCGGCGCGTTGGCCGGGGGTTTCGGCGGTGGTTTCGACATGGAATTTGACACAATAGCGGCCGTCGGAAAAGATGCCTTCCAACTCGCCGCTGCGCAGACGAAATCGCGTCCGCTCGGCCAGATCTGGATTGTAGTACGTGGTCGCGCAAGATACGACTTGCGGGACGGCCTCCGTGACCTGTGTCAGGAAGCGGCGAACCTCCGGATGTTCGCCCGGCCAGCCCGATTGTTCCAGCCGCGGTGGACGTTTCTGCAGCGCGGGCGGCGGCAGGATCTGGTCGCGGCTGGAGCGGAACCGTTCCCGGAACGTCTCGTGGAAGATCTGACCGGTGGGCGAAAGCTCCAGGTACTCGCAGTCGTCGATTTCGACGCGTTCCACCAAGCTCTCGTATTTCTCGTCCCAGTCGTCAGCATACATCCGGCTCGGCGTCAGGTCGTGAGCC
>CAZAQY010000292.1:0-10639 GCA_964486845.1 uncultured Pirellulaceae bacterium | reverse complement strand
TGGCCTCTGTTTGTGAACAAGCGGCCAATGGTAGGCTGTCCTAAAGTGCAACAGGTTGGCATCGTCATAAAGGCCCCTGGCTTTAATCAGGAATGAAGATCATATCAAACCTGACTTGGGATACATCCTGGGGCGTTTTGTATATTTTGATTATGTTCTTTCACTTGTTTGTTTAATGGCCGGTCACGTCCTTCAAGCTCGACCTTGTTCTCATCAAAGGGGCACGGCTGGCCTGGGATACATCCTGGGCCGTCTCATTTAATCAGGCACCCCCGAGCGGAGCGAGGGGGTGCAGTGGTTCAAGCCCACCACCGTCGTCCTACCGGACAATCTCGCAGTCTGGCAATGCCGCACGTAGCCGAGCCACGCCTTCGTCCGTCACTTGCGTATTCTGCAAATTCAGGTACTTCAGGTTCGACCGGCCCTCAAGGTACTTGAGCCCTCGATCCGTCACTTGCGTGTTGTTCAGTTCGAGAGACAAGCACTTGTCAAGTGACCAGAGGTGGGGCAGATCATCGTCGGTGATGGGTTCCTTGGTCAGCAGACGCACGTCCCGAAAGCGGATAGCGTATTCCGCTCCACTTCTAGGAGCCTTCTCGCACTCCTCCCAGACCCATTGCAGCGTCGTCAGATTGACCTGACCCTTGGTCTTTCCATCCAGGGATTTACACAAGCGTTGGAGACTGTCTGGGTCACCCTTGTTTGGGGCGAAGTAGACCTACGCCATCAGAGTGGTGGTCCAATCGACCGCCCTGTCCCACTGCGCAGCCGGGACATCAGGAGGGCGTTTCGGCTTGAGCGACTGGATCTTCTCCCGCACCTGTGTGGAAAGGCCGACGTGCTTCTGCCAACCTGTGACAAAGTGAAAGAAGGGTGCCACAATGGCAAGCAGTACCGACAGCAGCAGGACGGCCAGCAGCATGGTCCGAAGGCTGAACCGGCACCCACGGCGCTCTGCATGAGGCGGAATCGACGCTGGGGATTCGCCGTTCATTCGAGTTTTCCTTCCTCCTGGGCCACGCCGAAGCCTGCTCGGCGTCAACTGCTTGTCGGTTCATGATACGCCTCCCACTCGTCCTTCACGAGCCGGTAGAACCGATGCGGCAGAGCGGCGAACTCGATGTCCTTCTCGTACCGGAACCCCAGTTTCGCCATGACACGCTGGGAGGCACCGTTGATCGGCAGCGTCCATGAGCCGATTTCACCCAGCCCAAGCTGCTCAAAGCCAAACCGAAGACTTGCCTCGGCCATTTCGGTGGCGAAGCCCTGGTTCCAGTGCCCGGACAGCACGGCATAGGCGAGCCCGACGACACTCTCGCCGTCGATCTGGTACGTCATCAGGCCACCTCGACCGATGAACTGGCCGTCCGTCCTGGCCCGGAACACCCACAGGCCAAACCCCTGCTGATCCCAATGGTCGCTGCATCGCTGAAGATGCTTCCGGGTCGCCTCCTCCGTCAGCACCTCGCCGTCCGCCGAAAGCGTCTTCATGACCAGCGGGTCGGTGTGGATGCGGTGGATCTCGGAGAAGTGCGCCAGCGAAATGGGCTCGCCCAACAGGCGGGCGGTTTTCCGGGTGGGTGGCGGCTTGGTCATGGAATCGGCGTTCTACTGTCCTGTTCCTACGGCTGGTACAATTCGGGTTGCTTGGCGCAGGCAGCATTCTGTCAGTGAGGCAGCGATGGACTACAAACAGGCGATCTCCGTGCTGACGAAAATGCTCGACGAACGCTCATTGGATGGGGAAGAAAAGGAAGCAGTCCTGACCGCCATCGGGGTCTTGGATTGGGCTGCCCTGGGCAAGAACAGAATGACAAGCATGGCAGAAAAACGAAAGGCCAAACGAGACAAGGACGTTCAATGGTAGCTGGGAAGTCAGCGATCATCTGGCTTCCCCTAACTTCGCCACTGCCCGTCTGAGCGGACATTCCTCCCCGACCACCTCGCCCCTACGATAACGCCCCAACAACTCTTGCGACCGCTGGGCAAGCATCCGCCGAACTTCCCGCCGCTTGCCCTTGATCCTGGCGATCTTCATCGAATCGTAGGCGGTGGTCTGGTGCCGCATCCAGGCAATGACAGCGGCCTCGGCACGCCGGTCCACCGGAATCCGTTTCGTCCTCGCCACCGTCCCGCTGCCGACCGGCGTAGCGTGATCGGCGACGGCACAGGCCAGCTTCTCGGCCATGTCGGCATGATTGGGGTGGAAGGCCAGGAACTTGAGCACAGCGGCGTGGAAATCCTCGACGTACTCGGCCTGGGCCTTGTCCCGGCGTCGGGCGTCGGCCTCCCGGCGTTTGGCGTATCCTTCGGTGGACCGCTCGACTTCGAGTTCGGCACGGATCTTCTCGGTGGTGGCTGCCGGTGCCCAGACGCCCCGTGAGAAGATCTTCCGGCCCTTCTTCTCCTGGACGACCCAATGGGGACCAGCCGCCTTGACCCTGCGGGTCAAGGCGGCGTCACCGGGCGGCAGCAGCACCCAGCCCTCCGGTGCCGTGAGCACCTTGCCATCGGCTGAGCGGACGGTGTTCGGGGTCGGGCCAGGGGTGAAAACATTGGTGGTCATTCTCTTATTGCTTCGCTGCAGCGTTTCGTATCAGGCAAGGACGAACCAAGGATCGTCCTGGATCGACATGATGCACTCTTCGACGGTCTGGGCGTCGAAAACACCAACCCATTCCTTGCCCGTGTACCGCATGGCGTAGAGGGCAAACGTGCCATCACCCAGCGGCTCCATCCGTGCAAACTTCCACTCAAATGTTGGCGACAAGGCATTCGGGCCTGGGCAGGCAAAGGTCGCAGTGAAGTAGAAGTTGTTTCGGAACCAGTTCGCCGCTATGTCGGTGATGTAGTTGAATTGTTCGTCGCTTCTGGGCGGCTTGACGTACCGGGGCTTCAGCACGTTCACGATCAAATCGTTCGCCTTGGTTTCCACCTCGGCCTTGAGCGAGGCGGTCACGGGTCGGCTTTTCCGTGCCGGGCGTATGTTCCAGGGCTCTCTTGGTCTCGTCATTTTCGTCCCTCCTATTGCATCCCCTTCACCGCCCCCAACATCGCTGCCAACGACTCCGGGTCCGCCAGCCGGTGCTCCGTGCCCACCTCGATCAGTGCCGACGACGGCAGCCCACTGCTCCTGACGAGTTCTTCGGAATCCGCAAACGGCACCGTCTCGTCGGCCCGGCTGTGCAAAATGATCGTCCCCGGTTTCACTGTCGTGGCCGTGCCCCACCTCTTCCAGGCCGGGCAGAGTAGGACCAGCGGCGTGTTCCCAGCGCTGATGTTCATGGCGACCGCCCCGCCACGGCTGGAGCCAACCACAACGTCCGGCTTGCCCTGGTCGAACTCCGCCTGGGCGATGCGGACAGCAGCGTCGAAGTCGTCGTCGGGCAGTGCCGGGTTCAGGACTTCGTGGCCGTGGTCCTTCAGGTAGGTCGGCTTCAAGCCGCCTGGGGTCGATTGCCAGCCGTGCAGGAAGAGGATTTTCATTGCCATCTCGTTGGTGCGGGCGACAGTGCCTTGCCAGTTCGATTCCCTTGCCCATCTGATTGCCGAGCGATTGGCCGAATTGTACCTTTTCTGCAACACCTTTGTTAACTGCACCAGAATTGAATGGGGAAATGAATGAAGGTCTTCTTCGGCGACTTGTCTTCGGCCAAGGTGGCGACCGGTAGCGAGACTGCTATCGCTCCCAAGGATCGGAGGAAGTCTTGGCGTCTTGTTCTGTAGGCAGGCGTTCTCATGAATTCCTTCTCCTATTTCTTCCTCGGCCCAAAGTCTGGCATCACGTCGCCGAACTCGTAGGCCCCAAGGTCGGGAGCTTTGCCTTTGAAATTCTCGCTGAGGTTGGGCACCACGGCACCAGCATCGACGGCTGTGCCAGCGGCCGTCAACGGCAGGTGCTGCGGGGGCACCCGAGCGGGCTCGGCTGGAATTGACCAGTTGTCGAAGGTGTCTTCCTTCCGCACACGAATCCCATGCCGCTCGATACCGACCGCCGCTGCAAACTCCTCGACATCCGTGAATCGCCTTCGCCTGTTGTTCCAGCGAAAACCTTCCCGATAGTCGCCCCAATCGAAACCATCGTAGTCAACGTCAGTCATCCAGGTTGGCTCGTAGTTGTTCGGCAAACAGAACTGCGGTTGTGTGCAATCCCCGCCAATCCAAATCGGTTCTTCCCCGCCCGCCGAAATGTACAAGTTGTTCCTGGACAGACTGCTCAGGATGTGGTGCATACGGCTGCCGGTGGCCCCCCACCGGACGAACGTGTTGTTCACCAACACAAAGCGATCTTGAACACGAAACTTGAAGATGGCTCCCTGGCCGATGACGAGGTTGCGGACGAAGTACCACGGCCCGCACCGCATCGGCTGAAAGCTGAGGGCGTTGTTCTTGGCATTCGTAATGCGGTTGCCCCACATGCGGACATTGGCATAGCCTCGATCCGGCTCCAGTCCGTCATCGGATACATCGAAGATGTCGTTGCCGTAGATATCCACATTGCGTTCAGGGTAGGAGACGCCATCCGCCACACGGGAGATGCTGTTGCAGGCGACGACGTGGCCACCGGAGTGATTCAGTTCCACGCCCTCGCCGCTGATGCCACCTTGCGTTGTTGGCTGGTTGGGGTCGTTGTCCCCCACGATCACATTGTCGGTGATGCACCAGTTTCGGCTCTCGGTGCTGAGCGTTATCGAATAATGGAAGCCGGTGAACGTGTTTCGACAGATTACCACGTCCGTTGCCTGCCCCTGAGCCCGCAACCCGTCGGGCTCGTCCTGCCGCTTGAGCGTGAGCCCCTCCAGCCAGAGGTGACTGGCATTGATCCGTACCGACGTGAACACCACATCGCCGTCACCTGCCGCCTTGCAGACGAGGTATTGCCCTGCTGTCCCGGATTTCTCGAAATTGAAACTGCCGTAGTCGCCCTTGTGCAACAGCAGAATGTCGCCGGGTTCAGCGGCGTCTTGGGCGGCGGTCAGCCCCGGGAAGGGAGCCTCGGCGGAGCCAGCACCACCACCCGCCCCCGGTACAACATGAAATGTGCGTCCACCCTTTGGCGGCTCGGGAACCGGTCGAGTGGCAACGGATACAGTCTGAGTCGCCGTGCCGCCATCCGGGTCAGCCATATCGAGACTCACCTCGTACTTCGACCCCGGCTTCAAGAACATGATGCTTCCGGCGAACATGTTGAATGGCTTGTCGGCCTTCTCGGTGTTGTACCACCACTGGTAATCGACTCGGAATAGCGGAAGGGCATCCTTCCATTCCGCTGTGCCCTCTTCTCGAAATCGAACGCCGCAGGTGGCATCGTGGTCGGTGTCGCCGGTCAGATCCCACTCGATGCTGATACACATCGGCGTCGAGTCCGTGCGAAGCTCGCCCGGCGTGCAGAAAGCCTCCCCGGCTTTCACTGCTTCGAGGGGCACTGACAAGCACGCTGCCAAAAGCCCGGCAAGGGAAAGAACTCGATTCATCGGACCACTCCTACTTCATCCCGAACGCCTGCTTCACGAAGTCAATCGTGGAAATCTTGGAACCGCCGCCGAGCACTTCGGCCCCGGCGTAGACCTCGCACCGAATGCCCAGGGCGTCCATCTTCTCTTTAAGAGCCTTGCCGAAGCGGGGGCTGTGAATGTCGGCGGCATCCATGCTCATGCCGTAAATCAGTTGGGCCGGGGGATCGTCTTTCGTCACGTGGGTGATCGGAGAACATTCCTCAAACAACTTGTACTTTTCCTGGGGCAGGTCGTCGAGTTTGTTCGGGTCGATGTCAAACAGCTTCGCCAGCGCACCGATTTTGTAGACGTTGCTTCCTGGAAACAGATCACGGATGAAACGTGGGTCGTAGGACGTTTGCCCGCCATTCACAGACATGCAGGTCAGCCGGGTGGACTCACGCAGCACCGGATCGGCGTTGTTGGGGTCCACCAAGTCATCGTGGAAACCGAGCCACAGCGAAATCCCCGCACCGGCTGACCCGCCCGTGGCGGCGATCCTCTTCGGGTCCAAGTTCCATTCCTTGGCCTTGTGACGGATGAACTGGATTGCCCTGGCCGAGTCAAGAAACTGGGCCGGGGCCTTGGCTTCGCCCGATAGGCGGTAGGTGATCGCCACAGCGGAGATGCCCGAATCGAGGCATTGCCGCAACAGGTCGCCGCTGATGCTCTTGTTGCCGCCGCTGAAGCCGCCGCCGTGGATCGAGACCAGCACCGGCGTCGGCTTGTCCGACTTCGCCAGCCATACGTCCATGACATTGCGGTCGTGGGGGCCGTACTTCACATCTGGGTGGGTCGGTGGTTGCGCCGGTCCACGGGCTTCGCCTTGCGGACGGAGTTGCTTGCGCTGCTCGTCGGTCAGCAGCGCCCGCAGTTCCTCCTGGATCTTGGCGAAAAGGGTGCCCCGCTCCTGTTGGAGTTTGGCCTGCTGTTCCTTCTGCTCGTCGGTCAGCTTGACCGCTGCATCCACAGCCTTGCGCAGTTCTGCGTCCTGCTTTCCCGCTTCCCGTGCGGCTCGAAAGGCTTCTCGCTGGGCCTGCCGTTGCTCATCGGTTAGGATCTCGCCGTACTTCTTCTGGATCTCGATCAACTGCGGCGTGTACTTCTTCCGCAGTTCTTCGACCTGGGCCTGCTGGGACGGGCTGAACTCAATCCCCCGCAGCGTGAAGACCTGCTGGAACGCCGCCTGCGGCTGGGATCGCTGCTTCGGCTCCTGCGACGGGACCGTGCTGGCGATGGTCAGCGCCAAGGTCACCGAAAGTACAGTGGCTCGTTTCATGATTTCCTCCTGCGGGTTTGCCGGAAAATGGTCTGTACAGTAGTGGCGAGTTCTTCCTACCGGGGAACCCTCACCTTGCTCAACGGATACCAGCCATCGTTGGACCGGCCCTTGATGCCAAGCTGCACCACCGGCTTGACTTCCTCTTGGCCGACGATGGCGACCGAAAAAGCGTAATCCCCCGGCGACAAATTCTCGGGCAAACTGAAGGCGTCGGCAACGTCATGGACCTCGCCGGGCGGCAAGTCTTTGGCTTCCTTGAAGAAATCCTCCGTGAATAGCTCGATGGAGCCTGGGAGCCACTTGTTCACGGTCACGGTCCCCACAAAGACCTTTTCGTAGCCCCGGTCGTTCGACAGCCTGTAGGCCAAGCGGTATGGCTTGTAGCAGGGGGCGGAGCCGACGTTTTGCCACTTCATCGCCAACTGGATCTTGTCCCCAGGCCGAGCCGTGGAGGGGTGCTTCAGTTCCTTCAACACCAACCGGTAACCCAGCCGCCGCAGGAACCGCTCTATTTCGGGCCGGATGTTCTCGCCTTCGGGCAACGGTGCCGACTTGTTGTTGATGACGGAACCGTGCAGAGCCAGAGCGTAGTTGAAGATGAAGCGGAGCGGCCAACCCTCGTCCACCCACTTCCGCATGTCCCAACAGGTTTCCCAGGCGACCGGTGCCGTCTTCCATGCATCCTCGGCGTCGGCTGCGGGCAGCATCTTCGGATAGGCCATTCGCATGTGGCACCAATTTTTCGAAAACCCGCCCATGTCGCCCAAGCAGTCGGCCCGCCAGCCCGCTCCATTCTCGACGGCGTGTTTGAGCATTTTGCCGCCGCCAATGAGCATCACCAGCGGCGTCTTTTTGAAAGCGGTGAGGTAGGCATCGACGATCTTCTTCTGGGTTTCGACCGTGGGCATCGGTGCGTTGGTTGACTGGCTCATGTGCCACTCGCCCAACCACCCGACCGTACCCAAGTCGATGTGGTCGATGTCAGCGTGGCCGTCGTATTGGACCCCCAGCCGTTTGATGAAGTCCAGGTGTGCGGCCAGGACTTTGGGATCATCCAGCACCGGAACCTCCAACTCAGGACCGCTGCTGTACCGGGTGGTGACGACCTTTCCGCCGATATCCGCCAACCACTTGGGATGATACGGCTGGCGTGGTGACGTGGAACAGCACATGACACGAAAGGCAAGCGTTTGCCCCGCCTCCCGAGTTTCCTTCAGCACGTTGTCCAGGAAAGCGTAGTCGATCTTGCCCGGCTGCGGTTCCAGGGTGCCCCAGCCCCAACGGGCGTAATGGACCGTGGATGGTATCCACGGCGGCAGGTTCTTGTCCTGCGTCCTGGTCCGGTGGAAGGTCTGCCAGCCCATGCCTGGGTTGGCCAGGATTTCGTTGGTTTCTTCGGGGCTGACGGTGACTTGCTGGCCGTGGACATGGTGAGCCACCAACAGGATTGCGGTCGTCAGCAGTGCATTGCGCAACATGGGTCACTCCTTGGGCAGCACTTGAAACACGGCCTCGGCGATGATCTTCGCACCCTGGTCGTTTGGATGCAACTCGTCGCCAAAATGCTCGTCCCGCAGCAAGCCGCAGATGTCGGCCAAGGGAATGCCGTGTTCCTCGCAGAACGTTTTCAGTCGTGGGTTGTGGAAGTCCCGCTTGCCGTGGATCTCGCTGGCGAAGCGTGGCGGGAACATGGCCTCATTGGCGTGCGGCACGTTGAACAGAATCGGCTGTTTGCCTCGGTCCAGCACCATCTGAGCCATGCGGCCCACGTTCCCAATAATCCTGCGGCTCGTGGATTCGGTGTCGGGCCATGTCCCCAGGTCGTTGGTGCCCATGCCGATGATGAAGTACCGGGCATTGGGGAACAGGTCAAGGTAGTCACGGACCTGCTGCGGGCCGTTGTCGCTGATCTCACCGGCGATGCCGCCGTTGGCGACTTGCAGTCGCAGTGGGGCACAATGCTCCTGGAGGAAGGCCGGGTACGTCCGATACGGCCAGTAGTGAACCGGCCCGGCATTGTTCCAGCCCGTCAGGCTGTCGCCAGCACATACGATGTCCACGGCGGTCCTGGCGGACTCAAAGGCGTCGGTCCCACGTTCGACCACGTACAGCACGTCCATGATGGCGGTCCCCGGTCACTTCGTATTCAGGATCATCTCCAATTCGTCGATCAGCCCCGCCTGTGCTGCTTTGACTTTCCTTCGAGCCGTTTCCAGATCGAAAAACTCGGCCCGGTCGATCTCCGGGAACTGCTTCTGCTGGCCCGACTTTGGTGGCCATTCCATCGTAAACGTGTTGCTGTGGATCGTAGCCGGATCGCAGTTGCCCTCGAAGGCCCAAGCGTGAACAATCTTGCCGCCTTTCTGTTTCACCGGCTGCAATGGGACGAACGGCCCGGTGGGTTTCAGGCCAGTTTCTTCCTCGAATTCCCGCTGGGCGGTGAGCAACAGGTCTTCGTCCGGCCCAGGTTCGCCCTTGGGAATCGACCAGTCGCCTTCGTCTTTCTTGGCGAAGTATGGACCGCCAGGATGGGCCAACAAAACCTGGATGGCCCCATCCCTGATCCGGTACATCAACAATCCGGCGCTCAGTCTGGGCATGGCTTCATCCGATGTCGAAGATGCGTTGGATCACCGGCTTCCCGTATTCCGCCCCTCCCGTCAGAACCTGGAGGTTCTCCGTGATCTGGACCTCGCCGCTGCCGTGCGTGTGCCCACACAAGACGAGCAGCCGGGATTGCGGGTTCGCCTCCATGACCTTCCGCATGGCATCACCAGTGGCCTTGCAGGCGAAGTGCGGCAAGTAATTGTCGTCCGAATGCCTGCCGTCGTACCATGCGGCTTCCTTGAAGGGCGGTACATGGGTCACGGCGATGACGGATGGGTACTTGGCAACCGCCTCCTGAAGGACGTTCTCGATGTGGCGGGCAGCCTCGTCGCCCAACGCATTCAGGGCTGCCCGAAGCGCAGGCTTATCGAGAGCAAACTCGCCCTTCCACTTGCGGAGTTCCCGGATCGCCACGTAGTCGTTGAGAAACACGTCCGACCTGTCGAAATCCCCAAGTCTACCGTCCGCCCAGCCGTCGTGGCCGACGAGCGCCGTCTGCCGAGTGAGTTCCACGACGCCGGTTGCTGTGAGGTACATCAGGGATTCAAGTTGCTCAGCCAGCCCGGCCACTTCGACTCGGGTCATGACGATGGAACCCCGATAGAAATCGTGGTTCCCCAGCACAGAATAGACCGGCTTGCGCAGGACATCTGCCATTTCTTGTAGGACGCCGGTGATGCTCGGACTTTCAGCGATGTCCCCGCTGATGACAAAGGCGTCGGCCTGATCCCGTGCTGATTCCAGGAACTGGCGTCTGCCGAGCGGTTCAAGGAAGTTCAGATGCACGTCCGTCATCCACGCCAGTCGCATCGCCAGTTCCTTTCCGGTGGTCACCGCACACAGTGTTTCGTGATGGCCTCACCGAGGTTGCCTGGGGCTTGGCGCAAAGATGGCATTGACGGGCGGCTTTACTCCCGCCAATTCATGCGTGCTGACGACCTTCCACACCGTGTCCTGGATGACTTCGGCCAGCTTCGGGTCCGTCACCTTGTACGGCTCGCCCGGCAGGCCCTTCGGGTTCTCCTTGTACAGCGTGGCGAAGTACGTGCAGCCGACGACGTAGGAGCCGACGTTGTTCAGGTGGATGCCGTCAGCGAAAACGTCCTTGATCTCCTTGTGGCCCGGCACCTCCCCAGCCTTCATCTGCTGGTTCAATGCGTACATGACGTGTCCGACCGGCACCATCAAGACCGGCTTCTTCAGGTTCGGGCACGTTTTCTGAAGTCCCAGCGTCAGCCGCTCGAAGTAGTCCCTG
>CAZAQY010000291.1:0-10646 GCA_964486845.1 uncultured Pirellulaceae bacterium | reverse complement strand
CTCTACAGTAATTAACGAGGAGGTAACTGTCTCAGTCATATTGGCACAGAGGGCCAGCCATTAGTCGGACGGACGCTTTGCTTTCCAGGATGCGCTACAGCGGCATCTGTGCGTTGCGTGGCGGGTGCTGGCGTCTGGTTGAAACCATCCCAGACCAAGTAGCCGGCTAGCCGGGTCCAGCCAATGACCCGGAAGGCTCGGATTCCAGCGCGGCGAGAATGGCTTGTCGGCAGTCGTCACAGAGTACCACGCCGTGGGCGTCCAGCCAGCGGAGAAGGTCATCCACTTTGGCCGGAAAAGCAGCGCCTTGAGCAGCGCCTACCCGCGCACACCCCATGTTTCCTTGGGGAATCGGCGTGGTGTTCGTGCCCTTGACGTACCAGTCGCTGTCCGGATCGGCCGTCCCCGTCTCCATCTTCTGGCGATGCTCCTCAAACGCATCCGAGATGTACTTCAGGAAGATCAGCCCCAGCACGATGTGCTTGTACTCCGCCGCGTCCATGTTGTTGCGCAACTTGACGGCCGACTGCCACAGCTTGGCCTCAAACCCCAAGTTCGCGCCGGTGTCGGTCTTCTTTGCCTTCGCCATCCGTCCCGCCAATCCCGCGTTTGAAGCGACAAATCACAAGAGCGGGCCACGGGGGCGGCCACAACGGAGAACCCACTCGTCCGCTGCGGGCCGGCCTGCGGGGCATCCGTCACGAATGTCGGGTAAGATACGAGCGCCCCGCAAACCGATTTCAGCCGGGAGGTTAGCTAGACCGCACGGCACCCACCGGCAATAACCTACCCCCCCGCAGAATCGGTTTTCAACCGGGCCAGCGACTGAATCGCCGCGATTGTCGCCAGACGCCCGAATGACCGCCGTAATTCCCGCGCCGCCTTGATTCTGGCACGTTCCAGGTCATCCCGTGCCTGTATCCACTCCTTGCGGGCTTCCGCCCTGTCTTCCTCTGGCGCGTTTCGCAACGACTCCTAAGCCTGCTTGGACTTTCGTCTCCAACGCCTGCAACTCGGCTTGCGTGCCCAAGGACAGCGTCGGCTTCGGTCTGGCCGCGCGTTTGGCCCGTTCTTGGGCCACGGCGGCGTTCCACGGACTGGGCAGTGGCGCGAACATTGCCGGATTGGGCATTAACAGCTACGCTGCGCGGCAACCGACCCATTGGGGTGCGTCACGGAATACGGTCGCCGCTTTTCGAGCCTTCAACTTCTTGGTGCGTCAGGATTCGGGTCTTCTTGGCCAGCTTGGACGCCATTCCGCCGGTGTACGGCCGCGCTGTTGTCCCCCGGATCTCGCAATGACCAGGATTACGATCCGTAGGCAAAGCGAGCACCTGCAGCCCAAGCTCGCGTACCTCACTCACAAAAAGGCGACAGACCATCCAGCCTTCCGGCTCGATGCCATCGAGCTTCAGTTGTTGCAGCAGCTGCAGTGGCGATGTGAGAAGCAGTCTCGTACAGGAAAGCCCTTGTTCCCCCCGGGCGAAGCTTCAGACGCGGCGATGCCGCGCGGGAAGTGCCATCGGGATTAGGCTGCATCGAGACAACATTCGTGTCGGGAGGAATTCGTCGCAGAATGATCTCTTCGGACCCAACAGTACACATTCATCGGAATCCCACCACTCAAACGTCCGGCGAGCCGCGACTCAGAATTGCGTCAGAAGAAAGGCCAATCTCCCAATGTCCGTTGTTTGACTATCCTCGGCTGGAATTGCGGGCGACACGTTCAGGTAGGAGTATTCCAGGTCACCATTTGGATGCACTTCCAAGTCCAGGCTACGTTCGCCATCGTCCCAACATAGCGCGGCGTTGCCTGAAGGGGTCGCCGTCACCGTCGGTTCCTCCACCGTCTCAACCATTGCGAGCGCCCGAAGGACTGTGGCTGCAAGATCGACCGAACAAGGATCGACGGGCCGGGCACCGTAGCTGTCCCAGTTTGCCCGCAGTGTGCCCAATCGGTGTATGCGAGCAAGGCAGCCTTTGAGCCAAGCTGGTGGGGAGGTGCGCCAAGCAAGTAGCACACTCCGCCCCATCGCATCGCCGGTTGAATCTGCGCGTGTGGCATCGCCTTCGTCTGGCGTAAACACAGTCCCGGCACCCCGGGCCGTTGTGATCAAGTTCATCGGATTTGTCCCCAACGTTGTTCACGGATCTCCGGTCCCGTCAACTCGACAAAACCGTTGACAACCCAATCGTGGGCAAGTCGCAGGGTTTCCTGTACGTTTGCAGATTCCCCGTGCAGTACCCTTCCGGTCATTTTCAAAAGGACGAAATCGCCTCGCTCTCGGTGTTTGGCGATCGACGCTTCAGCGTACAAACGACCGCGATCACCGTTGATACGAAACAGTCGATTTAGTGTCACGGCTTCCGGCTCGCCCAGAAGCCCTAGTTCGTCCCGTGCTAGTCCCCTTTTCATCTTAGGCCAGAGGCCCGCAGGCTTCAATCTGGCTTTTTTGTCCTGGTTTAGCAAGCCTTGGATGCGGACCCGCCCGTCGCCAGAATCTTGTCTACTCGCCTTCCGCCAATGAACCGGATGGCTCGCTGCCCGCAGACAACTCTGGCGGGCGCTTTCAACTCCGGCGGCGGGATGACCGTGCCAGGTTGGCGTTGATGGCCATTTCTGCGGCAGCCGAGGGACTCAGCTCGCTCGGCGGAGGCGTGCTTGCTGCCTTCCGCTTGGGTTGTGCCCGTTGGCGTCGCGCGGCGGCTCGCTGCTCCGCCTCCCGCAAGTCGCGTCTTCTCAGGCATTCGGCGATCAGCGCGCTCAGGGCGATTCCCACGAAAAACACCAATACCGCGGCGATTGCCAGCTTCTCGACCATAACTCAACTCTCGTTTTCGAAGGTCACGCCCCGGTCGAAATCGTGCTCCACACGTCATCCTTTGGATGCCTGCCGGGGACGAAAGGTTCCAGGTCTTGGCGGTGACGCTGCCGGGACAAGTCGGCCCGACGACTGAGAAAACAAGGTCGGCCGCAGGGCTTCCAGGATGAAAAGCCCTGCGGCCGAAAGCGGAGACGTGACGGAGGACTTGCCGTGACGGCCGAGTCCTGCCGTGGTTAGTGTCGGAAGTTGAAATAGCGGATGATCTGGAACCGACAGATCTGAGAAGCGACAAACGCGCCGAAGACGGCGACGCCGTACAACGACACCATGGCGATGGCGAGAATCTCAATCATGGCTACACCCACCTTGACAAAAGCGTCCGGGAGACACGAAACGTAACGCATGCACGACAACGAGACAAACCGGGAGGACATCGGAGGGGGGCCGAGCTGTGGCTGACGGGGAATCACTCCGCAACTGCGGGATGAACGCCGGCTGGAAGGCCAACTTTCACGACTCGCAGTCGCGCCCTGCGGCGTGGGCGACCGTCAACTTCCGGGGCCAAAACCCGCCGCTGGGGAAGTGTAGGTCATAAACGGAGCGGACTGCGTCGAGGGGACCAGGTTTGGCGGCAGAAAGTGTGAATTCTGCGGGGAAAGAATCGACGAGCGCGAACGGGAGGACGGCACCGATCCTGACCGCCGTAACGAGCGTACCGGTACTTGACAGCGCGGGGGCGATCGGACATCGTGCTTGTTGCACCCATGAAGAAGTCGCGTCTGCGACATTTTTCCCGGTCGGGGGGGACTGCCCCTTTTGTTAACGGTCCGTTGAACCACGCAAGCCAACCCTAGGAGATAACCATGCCCGCATTCCGCGCGGAAGTTCCCCACGGCCTGGGCCAAGAGGAAGCCACCCAGCGTCTGAAAGGATTCATGGAGCAGGTCACGAAACGATTCGAGGAGCAGATTACGGCCGTCGACGGCGCCTGGACCGACCACGTGCTGAATTTCTCCCTGTCGACCAACGGCATCACGATCAAGGGCGCGTTGACCGTCGAGGAGGACAAGGCGCGAGTGGAAGGCCAGTTGCCCCTGCTGGCCTCGCCGTTCAAGGGCATGATCGAGAAGTCGATCGCGGGCGAGTTGTCGCAGGCGCTGGCGTAGGCAACGGGTGGAGGGAAAGCCAACAGGGCTGTCGCCTCACCGGAAGCGCCAGCCCTGGATGGTGAACGAAAAAAACCTTCGGTCGATTGCGACGAGTGGAGTCGCTGCGAGAAAGGCGGGAGTCGGGCGTGCTTCTGCACTAGCCGTGGATTGACTCCGGCCAACGCTCAAATGTTGGTCCCTCTGCCGGAATGGCGACCGAAGGTTTTAATGCCTGGAGAATGGCAGGCGGCTCATTCGTCCGCCGTGCTGACCAAGATTATCGGCAATTCCCCGCCGCAGCCTGCATGGAATGTGCGCGGTTTCGGGGCTGGCAGCAGTCGCCAGACGCGGACCGGGGCACACGCAGAGAGCGCGGCTTTTTGCGGAAGTCGGGCTTCCGGAGCGGTGACGTCTCTCTTGCCGCAGCCTAACGAAACCAGGTCGGCAGCTTGGGAGGTTTCGGCACCATCTTTTTCAGCCAGGACGGCGACGTGCCGGAATCCTCCGGCGCTGCGGCGGGCGCCGCTTCGGGTCTGGCGCGGCCGGCTGCGGCGACCTCCGCCAATGCGTTCTCGTCGATCACGACGTGCCGCCGCAAGAATTCGGGCCAGTAGCCGCGGAGCACGTGTTCGCACTGCGCGACTTCGCCCTTGCCCAAATAGAAGTTTGCCAGGGCGATCTTCTTCAACAGCTCGTTGCGCTCCGTCTTGTCGAACCACCGGTCGAAGACTTGCACGTCGTCGATCCAGACGTCGCCCGGCCCCATCAGGTCGATCGCGACTCGCAAATCGGTCAGGCCGTGCGTGGGCAGGTCGTCGATGCGAACCAGGTAGCACGCCCAGTCCGCCGTCAACGGCGGCGGCGCCCCCAGACGATCGTCGCCGGCGCCGACCCGCGCCGGGCGATAGTAGGGCTGCCCGTCCAGGCGGCCTTCGATGGCCAGTTGCAGCGGCGGCTGCTTGTTCGGATCGTCGATCCGCAGCCAGACCCAGACCGAGATACGGCGGGTCGCCGGCACCGGGAAGGAATTGCTGCGGACCCAGGCCACGGGGCCGTCGCTGCGGATGCGCAGGGCGTTGCTGCCGGCGCGGCCCTGCCCCGCCACGATCTGTGTGGTGATGTCCGCGCCCCGCGAGCGGTCCCAGCCGGGCAACAGGTCGTCCTCCGAGGCAAGCTCGAAATCGGGATTGCCCAGCACCCGCAAAGGCGGCGGATCGCGGAGCTGATTGACGCGCTTGCGCAAGTCGTCGATCCCGTTACGGAGATCGACCAGCACCTCGCGGCCGACATCGACCTGCCAATCGACGATCCGCACGTCCGGGACTGCGACGACGGCCGCCACCAAATCATACGGCTGCAGCGGAACGGTCCACGTTTGCGTTCTCTCTTGAGGCACCAGCGGCGGACAGGGGCGGTCGCCGAGCACGCGAAGTGCGCTGCCGCGGGGGGCGTCCAGCGTCAAGGTCACGGAAACGGGCCAGGGCGAGTCGTTGACGGCGTAGAAGTACGTGCCATCGCTGCGACTCAGGCGGCGGACCACGACCGGCGACACTTCCAGGGCGGTGTTGCTGGATGCCACGGTCTCGAAACGGCTGGCCGGCAACTGACGGAACACATCGGCTACCGGCAACAGCGCGTCTTGCTGGCCCATCACGGCCGTCCACCCGCCCTGGAACAGCACTTGGCTGTCCAGCGTCGCCAGGCTGTGGATCACGCCCTGCCGGTGGGCCGCGGCCGAGGAGACGATCTGCGTCAGCAGCCAGGACGCGGTCTTGCCGGCGCCGAACGGCCCGCTGGTTTGGAACGAAGCCGTGGGAAACGTTTGCGGCTCGTGGTACAGCAAGCTGCCCGTCCACGCGCTGAATCGCGCGTTCGTGCCGGCGTCGCCTGCCGCACGGCCCGACCGCGAAAACAACTGATCCAGTTCGGTCGAAGTGCGCAGCTGCAGGTTGGCGGCTTGGGCCTGCAACGCATTCAGCGGCGCCCAGCGAGAAGGCCGCAGCAGCACCACGCGCTGGTCGTCGCGATAGCTCAGCGGATCGATCCCGACGCGCAGCAACTGGCGTTTGAAGTCCGAATGCTCCGGCAAGGCGGGCGTCAACTCGGCCTCGATTTGCGGATCCGTGAGCAGTTCGGCGCCGGCCAGGTACAGTTTGCCGCGAGGGGCCAGCTTGGCCAATTCGGCAGCCGCGGATTCGTAGAAGTCCGCCAGTTTTCGGGCACGCCAATTCAACCAGCGCTCGCGTCCGTCGCCTGCCAGGAACATCGCCTGCAGACGGCGGTCCGTGCCGCCCAGACCCGCCATGTCGAGTCGTTCCTCGGCCGCGAACCGGCGGACCGTCGTGTCGTCTTGAGCCCAGTCCGCGTCGGGCAACTGCGCGTAGGTCTGCGGGCCCAGTTGGACGGCGACGCCGCCAAACGAGCGATGTTGCCCGTACCGCTGGCCCAGTTCCAGCATCACACGCTGCATGGCCTGTTGCACGGGTGGCGAGAGGGGGTTGTAAACGGGGCCCGTGGCGCGGTCGGCGGCGAACGACTGCTTCCACGTGCGGCCGTCCCCGGCGACCATTTCGATGCCAACGCTTTCCGGCGGCAGAGTCTGCCGGCGGCGCAGGGTCTCCAGTTCCGGCAGCGGCGTGCTGAAGTGCAGCGCCGGCACCAGCGTCAGTCCTTCGCGGTCAAACAGCCGGAATAGCAGTTCCAGGATGTCCTTGCGGACCGGGTCCTGACCGGTGCCGAAGAACACGCCGCTGTCATACTTCGGCGTCGAGTGCAACACGGCGCTGGGATAGATCGCCCCGCCCTCGTGCCAGACCGCCAGCATCGCCCCGTTGTGGCCGGTGTGCTTCAAGTACTCGACGAACCGCGATCCGGCCTGCAGAAACGTCACCCAGTCGGTCAAGCTCCGATCGCTGCCGGCGTCCAAGGTGTCGCCGGCCAAGAACGCGTCGGCCAACAAGGGCCGGTCGAAGTACTGGGCCAGGAGACGAGCGTCCGGGATGCCGGCGGCCGGCCGCGCAGGCAACGCGGCCGGGCCGGAGAGGACGCGCAACGCTCCAAAGGCCGCCGGCACGTCGTCGCGGCGATTGGCGATCATCAGAAACGGGGTTGTCGTGCGCGGCCAGAAGATCAGGCGATGCCGCTCCCAGCCAGCGCCCGGCGTGCTGGTTCTCGACTCGACATCCACACCGGAATTCAGGCCGATCGGCGTGACCATGCCCGCCGCGTTCGGTTCCACGACGCTGATGCCCAACGTCTGCGCGGCTTGGGCCGGGTACTCCACCTCCACCACGTGCGGGACGCCGAGTTGTTCGACGGGCAACGGATAGGCTTGCCAGCCGCCTGGCAGCAATTCGATCCACTCCCGGCCAGCCTCCTTGCGCGGCCGGCTCAGCCGATTGCCGATGGGGGTTTCGCGGCCGCTGGAATCCAAACCCGGCAACCATTTCCAATGGGGCAGCTTGGGAAGCGACTTCCAGAGGCGGCTGGTCGAATCGCCGACGCTCCCGCCGCCGAGGCCGGTCTTGTTTGTGGGCGGACCCGCGTCGATCTGCGGCTGCGTCTCGGCCACCACGTGCCAGGGTGCCGCAGCCGGCGGACTCGGCTGCCCCCGGAGCACGACCAACTGGACGCTGCGCCGACACAGGTCCTTGGCCGGCGCGAAACGCGTCGGCAGCCGCCGCTTGCCGAGCGTGAAGTGCAAATCGTAGACGCCTTCCTGTTCGGGCAAGGCCAGCGAAAAAGGGCCGATTTCCTGCGGCTTGCCATCCGCCCCGACTCGCGCTTCGCGGCTCTCCTCCCACAACTCGGCGCCCCCTCGGGCCGGCTGCAGGCGGACCGTGCAGACCAGCGGATCGTCCGCCTCGACACCGCTGACCGAGTTGGGCGCGACGCGAAATTCGAACCTCTCTCCCGCGCCGAAGACCAGCGAATCTCGATCAAAGCGAACCCGCAAATCGTCCCCCGGCTCGCGGCGGACCAGCAACCGGTTGCCCCGCTCGTCCAGGATCGACGTGTACGGCTCGGTCAGGAGTCTGCCCAGCGGGATCGCCACGCGCTGGACCGCCTCGGGCTGACCATCGGGAACCAGGTAGACGGACAGCTCGGCCGTGCGGGCCGCCGTGACGCGCAGTCGAACGCCGTCATAGGTACGCGGCGTACAGGGAACCACGACGATGGCGTCGCCTTCGACGTGCATCGACCCCGCTTCGTCGGGCGACAGTCCCACGGGCTCGAACTCGCGGATGCAACTCGCCATGACGGGCTGCGTCCGACCATTGTCGACGCGAATTTCGCCGGACCAGCGACGCGCGGCGCCGCCGCCCCACGCCACCCAGATCCGCGCGTCGAGGTCCTGCCCCCTAGCCGGCAAGGCAAGCAAGCACACCGCGCACAGCAAGACCGCTCGCGCCCAACGGCTGCCAAGACCGCGGCGTTCGCATCCGATGCTTCTTGTTGGCAGCCATTCTGCCATGAACGGACGTCCTTGTCCGAACACGAGTCATTTACGCAAAAACGCGCGGGATTATAAACAGGCTCGGCAAATGAAAACTACCCCAATTTAACCCAGCCCGTCCAGAAGCAGAGGCGATAGCGGCGACAGCTGAGCTGGCTGTGACGACTGGGCCGCCCGTTGGAATTCATCGAGTGCGGCGTCGAGCTGCTCGACCGCCTCCTGACAGCGGCTGGCGACTTCATTCGCCTCCCAGCGGTCGTCGGGTTTGGCGAACAGCTCCCGCCGCCCGTCGTGCCTCCGCACCAGCAGCCATGCGGGCGTCCGCAGGGCCTGGGCAGCAGGCGCCCTTGTCGCGGCTCGATCGCGCCAAGCCGGCGGGGCGCAGCCTGCTAGCGGTAGCAGACTTCGACCCCACCACGGCAGGTCGCCGGCAGCCAGTTGCAGCGCATCGCACAAGCTGGCACACAGATCAGGCGGCTGCACCAGTTCGTGACAGCGCAGGGCGGCGCCGCGGTCTTGTGGGAGGCGCAGGAGGCAGGGCACGTGGACTTGTTCCCCGTATGCCACTTCGTCGCTGCCACCCACCCACTGATGTTCGCCCAGCGGATAGCCGCGCGGCGACGTCATTGCCAGCAACGTCCGCTCCCAGCCCGCCGCGGCCTGGGCCGTCTCCAGGAAGGCCCCCAAGCAATCGTCCAGCAACGCGACTTGCCCCGCGTAGGCGTGCAGGTAGCCCAACACTTCGTCCGGATCAGGTGACGCGCCGAATCGCTTGACGGGCGGTGTGGTCAATTCCGGCGGCAGCGGATCGTCTTCGTCCGCAAATTGATTGCGAAATTCAATCGGCGCGTCCCACGCTCCGGCCATGCCGCGGGCGTGGATCCACAGCAAAAACGGTTCGGCCGCGCGCTGCAGCCAGTGAGCTGCCGCGGCGAACAACTGGGCCATCTGCGTCTGGACGACTTCACTCGCCGGTCGTTCGGCGGCCGGCAACGTCAAGACGACCCGATCCGTAAAGCTGTCCGCCCCCGGCAGTTCGACGATTTGCGGCTCGTCGGTCACCAGCGCGCAGTGAACCCCACGGGCGGCGGCCATTTCCGGCAAGCTGCCCACGATCCGGTCCGGAGACATGGCGTGCAGTCCTTGCCAGTAGGACCGGTAGACCGTGGGCAGATCCGTGGCGTCGGTCAGGGCAAACTCAAAGAGCACCGACCGAGCCGCCAGCCGGTTCCCGTTGGGCGTCTCGATCCACGTATTGCCGTACGGCCCTAAGTAGCCCGCACCCAGGCGATCAACGACGATGACGATGGCGTTCTCCATGAATCTGCAACAACTCCAAAATCCGAATAGCGAACACTGGTCATCTGACGGCGCCGGCAAACATCTGAAACACCTCCAGCGTTGCACGGGCCATCGCTTCCGCGTGGCGATGTTCGAGCACGGCTTGCCGGCCGGCTGCCGCGTGTTGGCGGCGGCGCGGCTCGTCCCGAAGCAGGTCGGCGATCGCGCCCGCGAGTGCGTTCGGGTCGTGAGGCGGCGTCAGGCAGCCGCCGCCGGTCGAGGCGATCAGTTCTGGAAAGGCGCCATGATTGGGCAACACGACGGGAACGCCGGCCGCCAACGACTCCAGCACGAACAGGCCCTTCGGCTCGCGATGCGTCGCCGGCACGGACATGAGATCGATCGTGCGCAGGAATTCCGCCTTGCCGCGCCGATCCACTTCGCCTATGAATTGAAACGCGTCGCTCAAACCCGCCGACCGCAACTTGGCAAACTGGGATTCGGCGTACGGCCGGTGGTGTTCGCCCAGCCAGCCGGCGATGTGGAGTTGGACGTTATCCATACCGGCCATCCGCCGTAGTTCGAGGAAGGCGTCGACCAATACGTGCAAACCTTTCTCCGGGGCCAAACGAGCCAGATAACCGACCGCCGGGGGACGCGTCGGAAAACAGGACTGGCTCCGATCGGGACGATCGGTGCTTGTGCCGTTTTCCGGCTCGCCATTTTCCAGCTGACGTGTCTGGCAGACGGCACACGGAGTGCGCCTGCTGCTTTCAAAGTCCCGAATGTCGATGCCCAGCGGCACGATGTGCAGCTTGTCCGGCGGGATTCCGAAGTAGCCCGCCATGAAGTCGGCATAGTAACGGCTGTGTACCAGAAACCACCCCTGTAAAGGTCACGCTTTAGGTTCTCCCGGCGAGGATCCTGGCCGTCGAA
>CAZAQY010000290.1:0-10648 GCA_964486845.1 uncultured Pirellulaceae bacterium | reverse complement strand
GCAGGTTCCGCCGGCGACGGTACCCGTAGTGCGGGCCCTATTCCGGATGGTCAGGTCACTGCCGGAATATGCCTCCAACACGCGACAACTCCCATCGGAAGTCCTCGCCCTGCGCGAGGCGTTCCAGAATGCCAAGTCGCCGGAACGATTCCTGTTTGTCGCCGTTCCCGGGGCGTTGGGGCTGCCGGAGTTCTCGGAGCGGAAGCCCAAGCCGGGCGAAATCGAGGCGTTTTTTGATTTGCTCAATGGCTGCCTGCGGCAGTGGTCTATGGCGATGCCACGGATCTTGGATGAAGCACGGGATACTCTCCTGGCTGCCTGCGGTTTTCCGCGGGGCGACAGTGGCTGGGATCCTCTGCGCCAAGAGGCCGTTCGTTTGGAGCCGATGGTCACCGAGCCCCAACTGCTCGCCTTCGTCCGTCGTGTCGCCCAGGCCGGCTCCGGACGGCAGGGCGTCGAATCGGTCTGTGCCTTGGTCGCCAGCCGTCCGCCAGGCAACTGGACAGACGCGGATGCAGCGCGATTTCCAGACGCTGCGCGCGCCATCGGCAAGGCATTTCGCGAGTCCTCGGCGGCAGTTGCCAAGCAACGCGCGGGCGGCGAGGTCCTGACGCAACTGGAGCCGGAGGAACGCAAACGCGCAGACGAACTGTTGAGGAGACTTCGCGCCCAGTTGGACAAGACGGCGAAGCAGGAGTCCCCTCGAGTTATCAGGGCAGTACTCGCGGAGTTGGTCCGCGAAATGGTGGACCAGAACGAACGGATATCGGAATCAAGCTTATGAACGACAAGGACTCTCGGCACATACTCGCGCTTTCGGGCGGCAAGGACAGTGCGGCCCTTGCCGTATACATGAAAGACCGAGTTCCGAACACGGAATACGTCTTCTGCGATACAGGTAAGGAATTGCAGGAGACCTACGATTATCTTGGATTGTTGGAAGTCTATCTGAATAGGCCGATTCAGCGTCTGAAAGCGGAAGACAATGGCCGTGAACTGTCGTTTGATGATCTACTTGCAATTCGGCGAGGCTTCCTCCCCTCTCCTCAGATGCGATGGTGCACGGAGTATCTAAAGATCAAGCCGTATGAACGGTACATCGGAGACGACAGAATAATAAGCTACGTGGGCATACGAGCCGACGAGGGACACCGTAAACGCTACATTTCCACAAAACCGAATATCGTTCCGCGATATCCGTTTGTCGAAGACGGGATTCGGCGCAAAGACGTAATCGACATTCTCAACGACACGTACGTCGGCGGCAGGCCGCTTGGCCTGCCAAAGTACTATCAGTGGCGCTCTCGCTCGGGATGCTACTTCTGTTTCTTCCAACAGCGGCGGGAGTGGGTGGGGCTGCTTGAGACACACCCTGAACTATTTCGGAAGGCGATGGAGTACGAAAAAGAAGATCCTCTAACAGGCGAACGCTACACCTGGGTCCAGGGTGAAAGCTTGGAGGAATTGTCCAGACCCGAACGTATTGAACAGATAAAGCGAGAATTTGCAGAACGAAACGCAAGTGCGATATCTCGTGCTGCTGAGTTACGGCTGGAGGAAGTGTTTGCAACTGAAGAAGCCGCCGGTTCAGCCGGTTGCCTAATTTGCCATTTATGATGACGCCTAAGCTTACTTACCTTGATTACAACGCGACTACACCGTGTGCCCCAGAAGTGCTGGCTGCGATGGCCACCTTCTTCACAGATGAATTCGCGAATGCCTCCAGTACGCATTTTCTCGGCAGGAAGGCAGCACTCGCGATATCTGAAGCGAGAACTCAAGTCGCAAGTTGTATCGGGGCTGAGCCCGGCGAGGTCTTTTTTACAAGCGGCGCTACAGAGTCCAACAACTTAATCCTGCTCGGTGATTTGCGGCGCCGCAATGGGCGTCGGAGAATTGTTGTCTCAGCAATAGAGCACAAGTCGGTCCTTGAGCCATCTCAATGGCTCAACTCTCAAGGTTACGATATCGAAGAACTTCCGGTCACCCCAAATGGTGTTGTGGACTTGAATGCCGCTGAGGAACTGATCAATGAAGATACGCTCTTGGTGTGTGTCCAAGGTGCCAACAACGAAATTGGGACTATTCAGCCGGTACGTGCCGTTGCAGAGATCGCACATCGGCGCGGGGCGCTAATTCACTGTGATGCTACCCAGATGCTGAGTAAGGTCGCTGTGTCAGTTTCCGATATGGGTGTTGATACCGCTGCTTTTAGTGCGCATAAGGCATACGGACCGAAGGGAATTGGCGTTCTTTTTGTCCGGAATTTCGTACGCGATTGGTTGACGCCGGTCTACCGTGGCGGTGGACAGGAGTCGGAAATTCGCCCTGGGACATTGAACGTACCCGGTATTGTCGGATTCGGAGTGGCGTCCAGGATTGCTGTAGAGCGGCTCGAAAAAGACCGTGCTAGAGTCTCGTCACTTCGAGACTCATTTGAAGCTGGAATTGTAAGGCGATGCCCTTACGCCTACGGGATTGGGAATTCAGTTGATCGCCTCCCCAACACATCGAACATCTGTTTTCGTACGATTCCTGCTGACGAGTTGCTAACCCGTTTGCCCCTACTGTGTGCTGGGTTGGGTTCAGCGTGTTCGTCTGGGAGTCTAACACCATCCCATGTATTGCTCGCTTGCGGTGTGACGAGGGAAGATGCTCGCAGTGCCATCAGATTCTCGCTTGGACGTTACACAACGGAAGATGATATTTCTGGAACGATTGAACAGATTGCAGAGGTGGTTGGAAAGATTGGACGCGGCGAGGGTGCTTAGTTTTGTCGCCAGCTTGACGAAGTGAGGATAGTGGCATGAGTTTAGAGCAGTTTCTTACGGAGATTGCGGCGCTTAGTAAGCCCGGCAAAGGATTCAAGCCTCACAAATACCTTGCCCTATTGGCCGTCATCGACCTATTGCGGAAAGGAGTCATCACCTCGGCGAATGTCTCGTTCGATGCAAACTTCCAGGCCTCTTTCAGCAGCGTATTCAGGGAATATGCAAGAGAGACGGATCGCGATCGTCCGAGCGCTCCTTTCTTCCATCTATCAGCACATGGGTTCTGGGACCTTATTCCGAGGAGAGGTCAGGAGTCGGCCCTCGCATCTGCAAGCACGGTGGGTTCGTCAGGCGAACTTTCAAGATTGGTAGATCACGCGGAAATCGCACCGGAGGTTTTTGCCTTGCTACGGGATGAGTTTGCCCGCAGTCGTATAGAGCAGACGATCGTGGACTGCTTGCGAGCCGGTATCGGAAGTGACGTCGTCGACGCTGCAGCTGAGGATCAATCCGGCTACTCCCTTTTTTCTCACGAAAGATCGTCACAAGAGGGGATCGCCCGGCGGGTCAAGGCCCATCAACTCGGCGAGATTCTGTTCAATCTGGAGCTGCACGACCCGCAGTCCAACCGGTATTTCGAGGTGGATCTGGTAGTGATCTGCCGCTTCGGTGTTTTCGTCGTCGAACTCAAGCACTGGAGCGGGCGGATTGAAATCCGGCCCAACGCTTGGCTGCAGAACGGGTCGTTTTACAAGCCTGACCCCCATAAGGCCAACGGCTTCAAGGCCAAGTTGTTACGGGGGTTGTATGAGCACCGGTTCCCGTCATTTCCCTCTGTCTACTTTGAATCCGTTGTGGTGCTGACCAACCCCGATGTTCAGGCCGCGGGCCAGTCCATCCCGACCACCGACAAGAACAATCCGACGTTCGATAGCATCGACGGCTTCATTCGTTACCTGAAACATCGGCAGAGCCAGTCCGAAGCGTTGTTGAGCCGTAAGCAGTGCCAGGACTTCGGGGCGTACGTCCAGAAGCTCCATTCCCCCGGTGCCCCGCGCGATCTGGTGTTCCTCGGGTACGAAATCGTCGACCGTCTGTACCAATACGCCGATCGGGCCGAGGTGATTGCCAGGCGCACGGACATCCGCCATCGCCGGCTGTGCCGACTGCGCGTGTTCTATTCGCGGTCCGACCTGACGGCGTCGGAACGGCAACAATGGCGGGAACGGGCCTTCAATACATTGAATGCCGTTACCAAGATCGGCGATCATCCGAATCTGCTCAAGGTGTGGGACATCCCCAATGACGAAGGGCACTTAGTCGAAGGCAGCGACTGGTCCGAAACGGGCACCTTGCGGGATCTCCTGGATCGGGAGGGGACGCTGTCCAGCGAGCGGGCGACGGCCATCGCCATCGGGCTGCTCCGCGGCTTGCAGGCAGCTCACGAGCAATGCGTGGTTCATCGGTCGCTGTCGCCTGAAAACGTGTTGATGGTGAATGACGCGCCCAAGCTGATGAATTTCGACCTGTCCTACCGCTTGGAGGACGACCGCGTCACGGTCATTCCCGATACGGCCCAACTGAGACGCGTGCCGTACATCGCGCCGGAAGTCTACGCCGGCGGCCAAATCCCGGAGGCGACGGCCGATCTGTTCAGCGTCGGAGTGATCCTGTTCGAGATGCTAACCGGCACGCGGCCCTTTGAATGCTCGACCGACCTGGAACGTACCAGGGGGATGCTGACGTCCGTGCATCGGCAGCAGCTGGAATCGGCCGGAGTTCCGCGGAACCTGGTCGATCTGGTATTTCAACTGGTGCGCCGGGATCGCAGCCAGCGGCCCGTCGACGCCCTGCAGGTCCTGCGGCGACTGGACGAGGAAACCGAGGCCCAACTCCTCCCGCGCGAGCCCAATCGTCAACTGCTGCCCGACGAACGTTCGGGCGTGTATTGCATCGAGTCGTTTCTGGGACGGGGGGCCGAGTCGCAATTGTACCGGGCGCTGGCGCCCCAGGGGCGGCCCGTCGCGCTGAAACTCTTCGATCGCGACGTTCCCATGCAGCGGGTCCTGGACGAACAGCGATACGCCGCCGCGCTCCGCCACCCCTCGATCCCGCGTGTCGAGACGGCAAACCAATGGGAGCAGGACGGCCGGTACTACGTTCCCTTTTCGTGGATTGACGGCCACAGCCTGCGATACGAAATCGAAGCCGGACTGAGGCCGACGCCGGAACGATTCCGGTTGGTCGCCGACCAGCTGTTGGACGTTCTGGCCGCCTTGCACGAGAACCAAGAGGAAGGTCAAGTCCGTCCGATCCTGCACAACGACCTCAAGCCGGACAACATTCTGCTGTCCGAAGCGGATCGCCCGGTGCTGATCGATTTCGGGGCAGCCTCCGAGCCGGGCATCGGGACTTACGAAGGCACGGAGGGTTACGTGGCCCCCGATCTGCATCGCGGTCAGGAGCGCAAGTACTGCCCGGACGGCGACTTGTACGCCTTAGCTGTCACCCTGGGGGAATGGCTCACGGGGCGCCGGCCAGAGGCAGGCCTGGAGTACGCTGCGGACGTGCCCAAGGAACTCGTCCCGTGGCTGCAGCGAGGTAGCGCTCCGGACGCAGAACAGCGGTTCTCGTCGGCGTGGGAGATGCGGCAGGCTTTGCAGGCAATCTTCCGCGTGTCTGATGCGGTCCCGGCCGTTGCAGACCAAGCGATCCCGACCGCAGAGGTCCCCGCGGCGGATCAGGTCTCGCGGGAGCCGGCGCCCCCGAAGACGCCTGAAGCCGTCAGCCTGGAGCTGACGGGCTGCGCGGATCCCAATCCGTTCGTCGCGTACCTGAACTCGATGCACAGCCGCGATGCGGCGAGTGACAACGCGCTGGCGGAATACCAGTCGCTGAGCCCGTTCTTCCCGTTCATCCACGTGCCGCACCCGCTGGCTCAAAGGATCGAAGGCGTCCTGACCGGCCTGGAGAAGCGCCACGTGATCGTGACTGGCCACGCGGGAGACGGCAAATCGACCATTGCCGTCGAGCTGTTCAAACGCTTGACGCGGCTGTCTCCCGATCAGCCTTTGACGGTTCCGCTCCAGGCGCGGGAGGATGTACTTATCGGGGGGACGCAGATCAGTCTGATCAAGGACTTCAGCGAATGGCCGGCGCAAGGGCGTGCCAAGCTGGTCAGCGAGATGTTGGACGGCGGAGGCCCCCGGTTCTTTCTGGTATCCAACACGGGGACCCTGCTGGAAGCCTTTACCTCGCACGAATCGGTGCGTGGGAATCGGCTGGGAATCGAAAGCGTGTTCCTGGGCGCCATGCTGGAGCCCCGTCCACAGGAGATCGGCTACCAGAACGCGGCGCTGACCGTGATCAACATCGCCATGCTGGACAACCTAGGCATCGCGGAAGAGGTTTTCCGCAGGATGATTGCGGCCGAGCGTTGGGAGCCGTGCGTTGGCGCAGAATGCCGGCACCATTGTCCGATTTTTCGCAACGTGAGTCTGATCCGCGAGAACCAGCAAACGGTGATTCCGCGGATGTTTCTGGCCTATCGCCGCATGCATGAATACGGCACACGTCTGACGCTCCGGCAGCTGTGCGCCCATCTGGCCTACTTGATCACCGCTGGCTTGACGTTCGACGACATCAGCAAGCTAGGACAGAAAGCCAGCCAGCCGCTGATGTCCGAGTTCATGTTCTTCAACCGTTTTTTCGGCGACAACGGACGGCAGGTTGACGGCCCGGCTCGCCAATTGCGCGCCGTGTCGGCCATTCGAGAGCAGGCCTTTGGCGGCCAGCCTTGTCCGGCGTGGGAACGTAGACTGTGGTTGCAGAGCCGGGGAAAGTCCTTTCAATTGCAGGCGTCGCAGGTTCCCGAAGACCTTGAAGTCCTGCGGCAAATCGGGGCGGGGCAGCCGCACGAATCGCTGACTGCTGCCCAGGCCCGCGAGCAAGTCCGCCGAGCCACCTTCTTTCTGCACGAGCCGGCCGACGAGGAAGGGTTTGACGCCTATCTGAAGGCCTTCCTCCGGTCGGCCATGCTCCTGGATTTCGTTCGCTGGCAAACCCAGAAGACGGAAACGCTGAGCATGAAAGACCGCTCGCTGCGTCAGCGCATCTTGCACGTGCTGCAAGAGCATTTTACCGGCGTGCGTTTGCCGGAAGGCACGAGCACCGACCAACATCTGTACGTCACGCTCAGTCGCCGCTCGCAGGATGTGCGTCAGAGCGCCCAAGTCGTCCTGGCCCGTTTTTCCGAAGAAGAGTTCTGCATCCGCCTGGTCAAACGTGAGAATGCGGCCGGCGGCTGGCGACGGGAGTTGCAGCTGGAACGGGGCAGTCAGCGCGGGTCTCAGAGCCCGCCCCTGCCTCTGAGCTTGCCATTCCTCGACTACGTGATGCTCCGGAACCAAGGTGAAGTGGGCCAGGATCTGCAGGCATCCTTCGTGGACCGACTAGAACGATTCAAAGGTCAACTGATCGGCGAAACAAGATTCCAAGCCGGAGAGGAAATCATGCTCGTGCGGCTCCGTACAAACCATACTTTCCAGCGACAGATGTTCGCTGTTCGCGAGGGCCGATTGGAGGTGAGCGATGGTTGAGCCGTTCCCCTCAATCGGACGCGAGATGACTCGCAAGGGCGATGAAGACTTCAATCCAGCTATTCAGCTGTTTGGCCGACGGTTCTTCAATGATCAAACAACGTCCGAACTTCTCCTTGAGTTCATGCTTGTTGCAACGTCAAGCAAGAGGATACGACGCCGCGATGTCGACCAGGCAATGCTGCTCCCTGACCTCGATCTGCTTCAATCTTGGCCAGATGATGCGCGCCTTGAGTATGCTCCAAAGGCACGCCTGAACTTGAAGTTGTTTGCGTTCATAAACGGGTCAAAACTTGACACGCGACATCAGGCCCACAAGGAACATTATCGCGAGTTGATTGACGCACTGAAGAGTCCAAATCGCCTCGTCATCTGTGGCGGTCTTGAGCCGAATGATGTGCTAAGAACACTTGAGAACCTCCTTATGGGATTTCAAAGCGTCGGCGGCGATCGCACATGGTGTGCTCAAGCGTTCTTGCCTGTGGCAAAGAACCTAATCGGCGCGGAAACGCTGTGGAACGAAACCGAAGCGAAACGGGATTCGGTACGGGACTGGTCAGCCGTAGTGGACCGTTTCTTGCATTTTTTTTCTTTTGGGCGCCATCGCTTTTTGGCGCGAGGTGGTGAACTGCTCTATCTCCAGTTGTGTAATGCACTGCGAACTGGTAAGGAGGTTGGGCAGGCTTGGCTCACCAGCAGTGGCGCAGGATTCTCAGAGGAAGAGGGCAATCCCCAGACACTCCACTCTGCCCTGAATGAATCTCTGCTCTCGATATTCTCCGGCAGTCCGGCAACGATCGATGACTTAGCTCAATTCATCGATTCTTGTGTGGAGAACACAACGTCCCAAAAGACGGACATCGATTCGAAGACAGACGAGCCAAGATTCATGTCTTGTGGTTGGTGCCCAGCCGAGAGCTGGCGAGAGGGAATGCTCTTTGCAGTCGAACTGCTCCGCCTTTCCCGTGCGGCGATTGATCCCATCGAGCGGCTGGAGTTGCTGGAGATTGCCTGTGCGATGCAAGTGCTCCGCAGTCTCTGTGCCCAGGCGGCTCGTTACGCGCCGCGGCCGGAAGATGCGGCAGCGGCGGCCGGGCCGTTGGGCTATGTCTGGGCGATTTCCGACCCGGCGGGAAAACACACCGCGGTCAAGCAGATTTCCCGGCGGAATGTGAACGCGGTCCAGCGGTTGATTCACGATGCCCTTCGGCATCCGGAGATTCAAGCTGCTTACGCGGGGTGCGACCCGAAGGATGTGGACAGCGCGTACGCCGAGGCCGATCGACGGTACGGCCACAAGTTGTTCCTGACCGTTGCCAAGCGGCTAGGCTTGATCACGCCCCGCCGTGGCGCCGGCGCCCGGTTTGTGCTGAACGATCGGCTGCTGCGCTACCTGGTGTTGAGCACGATTCGACCAGGCGAACGGGTGACCTACGACAGCTTCAAGCAACTGTTGTTCGCCCACCACGGTTTGGCCGTCGATGACCAGGCGGTCGGCCAGTCGTGCCTGTGGTCGGGCACGTCCCGCCTGAGCACCTTGGGAGGCAAGACGGACGAGTGGCTGCTGCAGATGTTGGATGCTTCGGGGGTGTTAGTCCGGCTCTCGGACGCCTGCTCCCTGGTGACAAACCCCTTTGGCGGAGACTCGTCGGCATGAAATACTTCGCAACGAGCGTTTTCGAACACATTCGCCGCCAGATCGAGCGTGCGGGGGGCACCGCCGGCTCGCAGAGCAAACTGCTGTTCATGTTGCCGAGCCTGCCGTCGGCGGTGGTCCTGGAAATCGGCGACCGGTTAACTGCATTCTGCGCACAGCGAGCCCAGTATGCTCCGCCCGTGATCAAGGTGGCGGCGCCGCTGGTCGAGAGGTGGAGCAAGGCCGCGGACCCGACTTTGCTGCAGGCCGCCGCTACGATCTGCGACCGAGGCTGGAATGATGGCCAGGCCGCCATGACTTGGCATCGGCACCAGCATTCGTGCGCAGTTGGCCGCCGCCCCGCCGTTCTGCTGATCGGCACCGATCTGATCACCGATTCCTCGAGCCTGGAGGATTTCCATCATTGCGATCTGCAGACAATCTGGCAGGAGGAGTTGAGGGGTACGTTCGAGGCGTGGGTCCAGTCTGCGTTGACGAGTGCTTCGGTGGGCTACGACGAAGATACGGCGGAGCACTTCGATTGGGTGCTGAAGCCGCTGATCGACCGCGGCTTGGCGGACATCCTGCAGATCAGCACCTTGTTGCAGGAATTGGACTGGCGTGGTGCTCAGGACGGCCGCGATGCCGAGCGGATTTTGCTGGAGGGCCTGGGGCGCTTCGGGCTCCCACGATTCAGCGGATTTCGGTTCACGTCGTCCAAGGCGCTGGGCGGCTACTTGGATAATGCTTTGGGCTTCTTCTCGTACGATGCCTTCCTCGATCCCGCGCAGCGCAAAAAGAAGCTGGAGACGATCGACAAGTTCCAGGAAAGCACTCCACCCGACGAGATGTTCGACCCCGAGCAGCGGGCCACCTACAGTTCGGACGAGGAATTCCTGGATGGCCTGCGTCAGTACATCGAGTCGGACGATCAGGAGGCCCGCAAGCGGCTGTTCGGCTGCGATTTCGTCACCATCCATGACAGGGTGCTGAAGTTCAAGAAGAAAGACGATCCCGATCCTGAAAAAGAGAAGAAAACGCTGCGCAAGCTCACCGGCGGCCCGGTGGAAATGGCGCTGAACGCGTTGTGGGTGACGCTGGGGGAATTCAAGCGGGTGGCCGAAAGGAGCGGCATCCTGGCGCATGCGTCATTGCTCCGAATTGAGATCGAATCGACGACGTACAAACACAGCTGCGGTGGCGATTCGTCCGAGGAACGTCAGGTCAGTGGATATCAGGAACTGTCCCGACTGCTGGGTGGTGTCGATGCCTTCCTTGCCCAATGGATCGATACGGCGGGTTTCCGCTCGGATGACCGTGGCGTGGAAATCCAGTCCCGTCTCTTGCGTCCCGGACTGAGCTGCCCGTCGGCCAGGACCGGCGAGCCGCAGTTGCAGTTCTCCGTCGCCGTGACGGCGGAAGGAATGTCCCGGCCGGTCGTCCGGCGTTTTGCCTGGCGGTTGCCGGAAATCCATCCGTATCGGATCGCGGATGAACTGATCCGCTGGGCCGCGGCGGGGGTCAAGAAGGCCCCGGGACTGTGCTTGCCCGTGTTTCACGTCCCGTACTACGAAGAACTGATGTTGAGCCGGGATGACGAGGAGACGCGCCGGGTCTTGCTGCAGTGCATCCAGGGCGAAGGC
>CAZAQY010000289.1:0-10648 GCA_964486845.1 uncultured Pirellulaceae bacterium | reverse complement strand
ATCCGGCGCGATCCGGCCGGATTCGTGAGGGCCAGCGTTTTTCGGATCGGCAGTCTGTGGGGAGTGCTGCCCCACCAAGTCGAATCCAGCGAATCGGCTGCTAAGCGTTTCGCCCGATATGCGGTCGGCGTCTGGTACGTTGTGGTTTCTGCGCTGGCGCTGCTCGGCGCAGGATTGCTGGGACGCCGGTGGTGGCATCCGCCTTGGCTTTGGGGGCTCCTGCTGTGCCTGAGTTTCACGCTCATGCACGCCGTGTACTGGAGCAATCTGCGGATGCGCGCCCCGCTGATGCCCGTGGTCTGCCTGGCGGCGGCGTTTGGCGCGCGGTGGATCGTGTCACGCACGTTCGGGTCGCGAAGCCCATCACCGTAGGCCGCTCGCTCCCCGAGCGGAACCGCGTCGCGGACCGACACGTCTACGATATCCGGGCCGCTCTGCACGTCGAGAACTACAAGCAGTCCATCGAGGACCAGGCCGGGGCGGTCGTCAAGCGAGTGGCGTCGAAGTTCCCCTACGAATCCGCCGACGAGACCAAGCCCTGCCTGAAGAAGGAGAGCGAGGCGGTTACGGACAAGTTCATCGCCGAGTTGTAGGAGGCTGTCAATCCGGCCGGCATCCGCGTGCTGGGCGTCCGCCTGAACGACCTGACGTACGCGCCCGAGATCGCCCAGGCCATGCTGATGCGGCAGCAAGCCTTGGCGCTGATCGACGCCCGCAAGACGATTGTCCAGGGAGCGGTCGGGATCGTCCACGACGCCGTGGAGCAACTCAAGGCGGCCGGATTGGAGGTCAACGAGGCCGATCGCGATGCCTTGATCTCGAATCTACTCGTCGTGCTGTGCAGTGGCGAACGAGCCCAGCCCGTGCTGCAGGTCCAGGCCGGCAGAGGCGGCCACGACAAGGCATCTTCCTCCGTCCGGGTCGGGCGGATTGTCAGCGTGATCATTTGTCCAAGTACCACATGCTAGTTCCCAATCAAGCATAAGGTACCGTTGCGGGTGTACTCGAACTGAATGCCGCGAAGCGCTGGATGGGCGGTAGATCGTGCTCGCCGCCGAGTTCATCGATCGTGGCGCAAAGGGATGTCGAGTCAAGTGTTGCGAACCAGCGAGAAGGGCCTGGCGTGCAATCAGCGGGACTCCAGGGTCACATCAATCCAACGTATGCGAATCCCGGCCATAAGGAGGAATTAGGCCGTTTTCTTCCTCTGGGAAAAAAGTTTTTTTCCGCACAAGATTGCGCCGGGATAGGCCATTCTCGCAGTTGACACAGTTTTCAGGCTCAATAAAATACGGGATGTTGAAGTGGAGTGACTTTGACTAATGTACTGCCTTTGTTTGGTTACCCCTGCCTTGCCGCTACACGCCTGAGATTTACGCCGGTTGGAGGTTGCTAGCCTGGAACCGGCGCTCGATTTGCTTCAAACGTGCGAAGGGTAGAACGGATGCCCGGATGGCATCTGGTGCCGCGAGATGGAACGGCGAATGTCCTTCCTTGCCAACCTTCCTAGCGTGTACAGACCAACGGACTGATGATTGTTGCCAAGACTTATGAGGCTGGGACAAGACTCAGCCCCGACGAGTTGGAGATGGTGCGCCAGTGTCTGGCCAGCGATGGCTGCCTGGATGCGCTGACGCTGGAGTTGGAGTACGCCTCGGCCGAAGACCTGATGCGGGCCGTGGGCGTGGCACTGGGCATGGATTACGTCGACTTGTCGATGGCCGCCATTGACCCCAATGTGCTGCGCCGTTTTCCGCTCCGGTTGATTCACCGCTACAGCGTGTTTCCGCTGGAGTACCGCGAGGGTTCGCTGATCGTGGCGACCAGCAACCCCTTCGATCTGACGGCGCTGGACGCGGTCGGCGCGGCGGTGCCGGAAAGTGTCGTCCCGGTGATCGCCCTGGCCGACGAACTGGCGCGTCTGGTCAAGCTGCACTTGGGCGTCGGCGCGGAGACGATCGACGATCTGATGGCGATCCGCGCGGAGCAGGACAGCCGCATCGAGGTGCTGGACGAGCCGGAGTGGGACCGTTCGGAAGCGTCCGAGGCGGCTCAAGAAGCTTCCGTCGTGCGGCTGGTGAACGAGATCCTGGTGGAGGCCATCGAGGCTCGGGCCAGCGACATCCACTTGGAAGCCCAGGCCGGCGGTTTGAAGATCCGCTATCGGATCGACGGCGTGCTGCAGACCCAGCCTGCGCCGCCGCAGATCCATCGCTTCCAAGCCGCGATCATCAGCCGCCTGAAGATCATGGCGCGGCTGAACATCGCGGAGAAACGGGTGCCCCAGGACGGACGCATCAAGCTTCGCGTGTCGGGACGCGAAATCGACATCCGCGTGTCGATGATCCCCATGCTGCACGGCGAAGGCATCGTGATGCGGATTCTGGACAAGGACCGGATGAATTTCTCGCTTCGCGGTGTGGGCATGAGCCGGGACGTGTACCAGCACTTCCAGCGCCTGATCAAGCAGCCCCACGGAATCATCCTGGTCACCGGGCCCACCGGTTCCGGCAAGACGACGACGCTGTACAGCGCACTGAACGAACTGAAGGACGAAAAGACCAAGATCATCACCACGGAGGACCCGATCGAGTATCAACTGGACGGGATCAACCAGATCCAGGTGCACACGAAAGTCGGGCTGACCTTTGCGGCCAGCTTGAGGAGCATCCTGCGGCACGATCCCGACGTGGTGCTGGTGGGCGAAATCCGCGACTTGGAGACCGCCGAGAACGCAGTGCAGGCTTCGCTGACCGGCCATCTCGTGTTCAGCACGCTGCACACCAACGATGCCGCGGGAGCGTTCATGCGGCTGTCGGATATGGGGGTCGAACCCTTCCTGGTCTGCAGCACGGTGGAAGGAATCCTGGCTCAGCGACTGGTGCGGACGCTGTGTTCTGAATGCTGCGAGTCGTACGTCCCGCGCCCGGAGGACGTGCCCGAAGATTTTCCGCGAGAGGAGTCCCGCAAGGACGGGGGGGCGATTTACAGGGCGGTCGGCTGCCGGCAATGCCGCGGGACGGGCTACCGCGGGCGCACGGGCATTTATGAGTTGCTGGCGACCAACGACGAGATCCGCCGCTTGGCGGCCGAAAGGACGCCCACGAATCTGATCAAACGGGCGGCGGTGCAAGCCGGCATGCGGACGCTGCGGCAGGACGGCTGGCGGAAGGTCTGCCGCGGGCAGACGACCATCGAGGAGGTCCTGCGGGTCACCAAGGTCGATTAGCGTCATGCCTCAGTTCACCTACACGGCTCGAACACTGGCCGGCGAAGACGTGATGGGCACGATCACGGCGGCCAGCAAGCGCGAGACGCTCGCCACCCTGGCGGAGCGTGAGCTGTTTCCGCTGCACGTGGCGGAAAAGCGCCGCGCGCCGTGGAGTCTGCAGCGGCGCGTGAAGACGACGGTGCTGGTTTCGAACCTGGCCCAATTGGCCGACCTGCTGCAGAACGGCGTTCCCCTGTTGGAGGCGCTGAGCATCCTTTCGGCCCAATGCCCGCATCCGGGCTTGGCCGACGTCCTCTCGGATGTCCGCGACCAGGTGGCCGAGGGCACGCCGTTGGACGAGGCCATGAGCAAGCACCTGGCGGTGTTCGGCGAATTGGCGGTGAGCATGGTGCGCGCCGGCGCGGAAGGCGCTTTCCTGGAAGATGCCCTGAAGCGCACGGCCGACTTCCTGGAACAGCAGCAGGAACTCAAATCCCGCGTCAGCGGAGCGATGATCTACCCGGTTTTCCTGGCGTCGTTGGGAGTGGTCATCACCACCGTGTTGATTGTGGTGTTTGTGCCGAAATTCGCCGAGTTGTTCGCGCGGCTGGAACAGGACGCGGGGGGATTGCCGCTGCCGACGGTGGTTCTGCTGGGCATGAGCGATTTCCTGGGCCGCTACGGCGTGCTGGTGGCGGCGGCCGTGGCCGGCTTGGCGTTCTGGCTGCGGCGCCTGGCCCAGAGCGAGCGCGGCCGCCTGTGGGTGGACCGCTGGAAACTGAGAATTCCGCTGGCCGGGCCCGTGTTTCACAGCTATGCCGTGTCGCGTTTCTGCCGTATTTTGGGCACCTTGCTGAGGAACGGGGTGCCGCTGCTGAAATCGCTGGAGATCAGCAGCGATTCGGCCGGCAACCGCGTCCTGGCGCGGGCCATTCGCGAGTCGGCGGAAAACGTGTCGGCCGGCGAGACACTGTCGGCGCCGTTGGCCGCCTGCGGATTGATTCCCAAGCCCGTGATGGCGATGATTCACGTAGCGGAGCAAGCGAACAACCTGGACCAGGTGCTGGTGGGCATCGCCGACGGCATCGACCGCCGCACGGCCCGGCAGATCGACATGGTCGTCCGGATGGCCGAACCGGCGATGCTGCTGGTCATGGGAGTGCTGATCGGGTTCGTGCTGGTGGCGCTGCTGCTGCCGGTATTCGACACGATGACGATGATGGGGTAAAATGGCCGCTCGGGGAAAGAAGCTCGGCTTCTTCCGGAAGCCGAAATTCGAAGGCCCCCAAATTCATGAGCGGGCAGGCAGGAAAATGGAGGACCAAGAGATGAAGATCATTCACCGCCGTCGGGCCCGCCGTGCCGGGTTCACCTTGACCGAAATGTTGATCGTGCTGGCCATCCTGGTGATGTTGGTGGCGATGGTCGTGCCCCGCTTCATGGGCGCTCGCAAGAAGGCAGATATTCAGGCAGCGCAAACCCAAATCGGGTTGTTTCGCGGGGCCTTGGAAAACTATTACATGGACACCAAGTGCTTTCCCACCACGGAGCAAGGACTGCAAGCCCTGCTGGCGGCGCCTGCCGACGGGGGAACTGGGGCGGAAGGGTCGGCGGGGTCGGTCGCCGGCTGGAATGGGCCCTACGTGAATAAGGATACGATCGGCCTGGACCCGTGGAATCGCGACTGGCAATATGCATACCCGCCGGAGCGGGGCAGCTCGGACATGCCCGACATCTGGTCCTTTGGCCCGGACGGCGAGGACAACACGGAGGATGACATCTGTAGCTGGACGGTCGCGGGCGGCGGAGAAGCGGGAGCCGGGGGGCAACCGAGAGAGAACCTCGATATCGACGTCGATGTCAAGCTGCCCAGCGGCCCCCCCGCTCCCAGTGGTGGCGGCCCCGCAGGACCTCCCGCACCCGGCGGCGGCAGGGTGCCCTAGCAACGATGGCCGAAGTAACTTCCCGAATCTCACACCTATGGAATAGCTACAAGAGAAATAAGGAGAGCTGACAGAAAGATGGAGTGACAGAAAAATGAAAGGCTAAGCCAGGTCGAAGCGCAGGTTGACACTAGTTTTCCTGACGCTCTCCGTTCCTCATCTTTCTGTGACCCCATTTTTCTGTCGGCTGCGCGGGCTTTTTTCTGGAGGAGCGGGAAGTTATGGTGGACCGCGTTGCTACGTGACTTGCCGCAGAGCGTACTCCGACTTTCACTTGACGATGGTGTTCGGGTGGCCCGCTTCCGCTTTACCCTCGCGAGACGTGCCAGCGGCCGGAACTCGCCGGCCCCGCGCCGGTTCCCTGCGGCGGCCGCGTTTACCCTGATGGAATTGCTGATCGTCGTCGCCTTGCTGGCCGTGGTCCTGACGCTCAGTCTCCCATCGCTGCGGAAACTGTCCGCCAAGAGCGAGTTGCGGACCGCTGCTCGGCAACTGCGAGTGACGTTGCTGGAAGCGCGATTGGCCGCAATCGATTCGGGAAGGCCGGTTGTGTTCCGTTACCAGCCCGAAGGCGGACAATACGAGGTTCGGCGAGGGCAGGAACTGTCCGCGCCTTTGCACCGGGCAAGTGAGGAGTTGGGCGTTGCGGAGCCCGACCAGTTCGACGCCGGCAGCACGGCGGGGGACGCGTCGACGGAGCCGCAATCGCTGCCTCGTGGCGTGCGGTTCGTTGATCCGTCGACGGACCGGCAAGCCGCACCGCCGGCAGCCGCCGGCGAGCAGCCGGATCGCGGCACCTGGACCGCCCCGCTGGTCTTTTACGCCAACGGCCGGACCCGAAATGCGCGGATCGCGCTGATCAACGACACGTATCGCATCGAACTCGACGTGCGCGGGTTGACGGGCACGGTGCAGATTTCCCAGGTCGAAAGTCTGCCGGCGCCGGAGGCGGCCGCGCCCCAGCCCCTGCCGGAGGTTGCGTTATGACCGTTGGGCGATCACCAAGCGACGATGGACAGGAAGCCCGGCTTGCCCGCAGAAGCCGGGGTTCCGGGCACGCTCGGCATCGCGCCGCGTTTTCGCTGCTGGAAGTGATGTTGGCCACCGGCATCCTGCTGGCCTGTTTGATCGTTCTGGGAGAACTGGCTTCGGTCGGACGCCGCCACGCTCGCGATGCCGAGCAACTGACGGCCGCCCAACTGCTGGCGCGCAGCCGACTGAACGAGATCCTGGCTGGAGCCGCTCCGCTGGAATCGCAGCCGGCCGGCGACATGCCCGACTTGCCCGGCTGGTGCTGCAAAGTCGAGGTCGAGCCGCTAGGACGCCTCGGCCTGTCGTCCGTCACGGTGACCGTCGCCCGCATCCCGGCGGAGGAGCTGGAATCGCCGACGGGCGGCGGGGGCAAGTCGTTTTCTTTGACCCGCTGGGTCCATGCGTCCGACCGCAGCCTGGCCGCCGCCGAAGGATCGTGAGCGATGGAACATCTCGTGAGCCACAAGCTGCATCTGCGCCGCGTCCGAGGGCGTCGCGACCGGGGGTTCACGCTGGTCGAGATGCTGCTGGCAACTGCGCTGTGCAGCGTGCTGCTGGCAGCCTTGTGGATGTTGATGAGCACCTTTGGCGAACTGTTCGACAAGGGCCAGCAGCAGGTCGAACGGGCGCAACTGTGCCGCGCCCTGCTGGAGCAAATGGCCGAGGACCTGCGCAGTGCGATCCAGGACCCGCTGCCGGGGACCGCTCGCGAGGCGTCCGGCACGGGGCAGCGCCGCCGGTTCGGGCTTTACGGCTCGTCCCGCGAGTTGCGCTTTGACGTGCTGCAGATCACTCCCCAACAGGCGAACCTCGTCCCGGTGGGGCGGACAGGTCGAAGGTCGGACGAGGCGCCGGCAGCGCGCGTGCCGGAACTGCGCACCGTACACTATGCGTTCTTCGAACCGAGTGCCGGCGACGAGTTGTCGAAGCTGGACCAGCAGGGTTTGGTGCGGACTGAGCTGGATTTCGAAACGCCGCTCGAAGACGCTGGCATCTCAGGCAGTGAAGCAGACGGATCGCTTGGTCTGGCCGATGCCGGCACCGATTCACCTGCCGGCCAGGCGGATCGTGACGTCGATCCGAAATCGGCCGTCGACGACACCCGCCTCGAAGTTCCGGAAGTCGTCTCCCTGCGATTTCGTTATTTCGACGGCCGCGGCTGGGTGGATTCCTGGAACAGCCTGGACCGCAAATCGTTGCCGGCGGCGGTCGAGATTCAATTGCAACTGGCCGACTCGACCCTCCCGGCCGCCGGTCGCCGGGCGGGGGCCGAGATCCGCGGCCCGGACGAGCCGGCCTTCGACGCCGCGGACGCAAGGGACGGTGGTTTGTCCGCCGCCGAACCCGGCCTGGAGCCGGCAGGCTCGCCGGTCGCCGGCGTCACCTACCAGTTGATCGTCGACCTGCCCGGCTCGCCCAACTATCGGCCGCCGGCGATCGAACCGGAACCGGACACACAGCGGCTCGTTCGCCCCCCGGTGCGACGCAGCGCCCCGACTCGCCGCGCGCGACCGGCCGAGCCCGCTCCGCTGCCCGAAGATTGGATCAGGACGGGATCGCGATGAACACCGCTTCGACCCAACGCGAAATTCAACCCCGTAGCATGGCTCTCCAGAGCCGTACAGATCCCCGTAGCATGGCACTCCTGAGCCGTGCAAATCTCGGTGGACATGCGCGGCCAACAGCACGGCTCAGGAGAGCCATGCTACGGCGTCGCGGTTTCATCGTGTTCGTCGTCATGATCGTCATCGTGATGATCTCGCTGGCCGGGCTGAGTTTCGTGGTCAGCTTGTCGCTGGAGAACAAGGCCGTGCATCGGCAGGGCGACCAGTTGCAGTTGGACGAAGCGCTGGCCAGCGGAGTGGAACTGCTCAAGGCGTTCTGCGGCCAGTCGGCCCAGTTGCGGCAGGAATCCGGCGGCACGCAAGACAACGCGGCGACGTTCGGCAATCTCGACATGGCCCCGGATGGCGGTTCGGAAAGCGCGTTGCAGGTGAGCATCGTTGCGCCGAACACGGACGGCCGGGCGGGGGAAAGGGCGCGGTTCGGGCTGGAAAACGAGTCCGCGCGGCTGCACCTGGGAGTGCTGGCCGAGTGGGAACGGCAAGTGCCGGACAGCGCGGCCGCCGCCCTGCTGCAGTTGCCGGGCATGACCGAATCGACCGCCGCCGCCATCCTGGACTGGATCGACGTCGACGGCGACCCGCGTCCCGGCGGCGCCGAGACGGAGTACTACGCCGGTCAGGGACTGCCCTACGAACCGCGCAACGGCGTGCCCGCGTTGCTGGAGGAACTGTTACTGATCCGCGACGTAGGCCGCCAGAGCCTTCTCGGCGCAGACGCCGACTTCGATCTCCCCTTCGACTCCGGCGCGTCCCAAACGGTTTCAAACGGCTTGGCCGCGGGCCGCCAGACCGATCTGCCTTGGGGCCGTCTGCTCACCGTGTACAGCGCAGAACGGAACACGACCGCGGACGGGAAACCGCGGATCAACCTCAATGAACGGGACCTGTCGAAGTTGCACGCACAATTGACGGAAGCCGTGGAACAGCCGTGGGCCGATTTCGTGGTCGCCTATCGGCAGTTCGGGCCGGCGGACGAGGCCCTAGCCGAAAGGCCGGCGAAGAAAGACCCGTGGGCGCGTGCCGCCAAGGAGCGCGGCCGGATGCCGCGAAAATTGCCGAATCGCAAGGACGATACGCAGGTGGACCTGTCGCTGCCGGCCAAGTACGACATCGAGTGTGTCCTGGATCTGATCGGCGCTGCGGTCGCCTTGCCGGCCAAATCGAGTGCTGCAAAGATCGAGCCGGATGCCTCGGAGGACGAGTTGGATGCCGTCCAGGACGAGCTGGATTTCCCAGAGGATGAGCCACAGACCGTCCTGTTCTGTCCGTTGGATGACAATGCCCGGGCGGTCCCCGAAGCGTTGCCGCGTCTGGTCGATCTGACCACGACGACGGATCAGCCCGTGCTCTATGGGCGAGTGAACATCAACGAGGCGCCACGTTGCGTACTGCTGGGCGTGCCCGGTCTCGACGCGGCCGTGGTCGATCGGATTCTGTCGTTGCGGGAGACGGTCGCGGACGCCTCTGATCTTGCCAACCGGAATGCGCTGTGGCTGTTGACCGAGAACCTGGTGGATCGGGCCGCCATGAAAGCTCTCTGGCCCTACGTGACCGGCGGTGGCGACGTGTTCCGCGCGCAACTCGTGGCCCGCCGAAGCGACACCGGACGCACGGCTCGCGCCGAAGTCGTCGTCGACGGCACCGTATCGCCTCCGCGCCAGGTGTACTGGAAGAACATCACGCTGCTGGGAGGCGGCGTCTCGGACGAATCGTCTCTTCCAGCTGCCCTGGATTAGCTCGGCGCGGATCTCCGAGACGCGACCAGGCGGTCTTTGATGAGTGCGAAATCGGCCGCAGTGCGTTTGCGGTTCTCGCAGACCATCTGCGGTCATGATGGCGATGTTAGCCAGCTGACGGTAGCTTCGATCGTTGGCCGACCGTCACTTCCCCTTCTTCTGTCCGAGCAGTTCTCGAAGCCGCTCGGCCTGCTCATCGCTCAACCCACCCGCAAGCTCCTCGGGCGTGAATCGCCGAAGGACTTCCCTGGGCGAAAAACGCCCAAGCACATCCTTCGGCGACAGCCCCCGCAAGCGCCTTTCGACGGGAATCGCCTCCAGTACCGCCGTCTGCAGTTCCTCTTCCAACTCGCCCATGTATTCCGTGTCCGCGTGCTGCATGACAAACTCCTCCCCCAAACTGCGGAACTGCTCAATCTGCTGCAGCGTGTAGCACAGCAGCATTCCGTAGCCCGTTCGCGTCAGTTGTTCTATTATACGAGGTGACAGAGTTCGCCGTGGGCAAGAATGGCAGGCGAAAGCACATCTGACCATCGTGCCAAGATCTGATACGAGGCCCGCCGCCTATCGCGGCCCTTGGAGGCGCGTCCAGGGCAAGCGGCGGGCCAGCCCCCGTGGTTGCCGCAAACCGTTTCGGTCGTTACGTTTATTGGAGTATCGAATATGCGCACCCCGCCTCTCGTCGTTGTCGGCGCTACGTGGAACGTACGTTGACCGCGGGATGGGGCGCCTGCGCGGTGGAAAGACATTCGAGATGCCAACGCTTGACTGGATTGGAAAAAAGGCCGTCGTCAACCATCACCGGGAGGTGCCGTTCCACTTGTTGAAGTGCGACCCGTCCTTGTCGGTAGGTGACGCCGGCAGCGGAAACCTCCTCGTCCAGGGCGACAACCTGGTAGCCCTGAAGGCCCTGCTGCCGTACTACGCGGGCCGCGTCAAGTGCATCTACATCGACCCGCCATACAACACGGGAAACGAGAATTGGGTCTACAATGATGCGGTCAACAGTCCGGAGATGCGGAACTGGCTGGGCAAGGTCGTAGGGGCCGAGGCCGAGGACCTGTCGCGCCACGACAAATGGTTGTGCATGATGTACCCGCG
>CAZAQY010000288.1:0-10788 GCA_964486845.1 uncultured Pirellulaceae bacterium | reverse complement strand
GAACCGACAAAATGGAAAACAAAATTCACGTTTCTGAGGCGAGAAGGGGTACTAGCTGAACCGTCCGGGCCCGAACCGTCGGACGAGGAACGCGGCGTTCTTCACCGGGCACTGGAACTGGTCCGCGGCGAGTTTGAGCAGCGTACATGGCAGGCGTTCTGCAGGGCGGTTTTTACGGATCGACCGGCCAAAGAAATCGCCCGCGAACTCGGCATGTCGGACGGCGCTGTTCGGCAGGCCAAGTACCGAGTTCTCAGCCGTCTGCGAGAATTGCTCGACGAGCAATAGGCGGCCTTGATCGTGTCCTCCACGACGAAGTCTGCGACGCGGCAGGATCGTCAAAAAAAAGGAGTGGCCTGGGACACAACTTGTTTAACGAGAGCCGTTTATGGCTGGAGTTGGCATTTTCAGAGAAAGACGTGTGACGTTGAAGGGTTATATAGGTAGGGAGAGAGCCGGTTTCGGCATCTCCTGAATTGGACGGCGGTCCCCAGTGGAGCTTCCGAACGATGCCCAGCCGCGACGACCTTGGGCGAGATCGCCCCATAGATGCTTGGTTGCAGGAACTGGCCGACCTCGACGCGGCGGAATCCGTTGGGGCCTCCCAAGTGGATCGCCCGTTAGGGTCGAGCGTGAACCGGCTGAAGGCGGAACTTGACGCGCTCGCCATGAAACTCCGTCAGCCCCCACCCCACGATCCGTACGAGCAGGAATCCGCCTTCCGTCATGCCTTGGGTCTCGTCGAGGCAATGGGCGGCGAGTCATCTCCGGCCGGCATTCCGTCACCGAAAGACGCTCCCCCTGATCAGCTCGGCTCACTCGGTCAGTACGAGTTGCTCTCTGTGTTGGGCCGGGGCGCGATGGGAACCGTCTACAAGGCTCGGCACAGCAAGCTCGACAAGATCGTCGCCGTGAAAGTCCTGGACATCGGCAGGCTCAGGGACGAGCGGGCCGTCGCCCGTTTCGAGCGCGAGATGAAGGCCGTTGCCAGTGCGGAACATCCCCACATCGTGCGGGCAACCGATGCGGGCGAGTCCGAGGGAAGACACTTCCTCGTGATGGAGTACGTCGCAGGGCTGGACCTGTCTCGGCTGCTTCGCAATGTCGGACCGTTGCCGGTAGCCGAGGCGTGCGAGTTGATCCGTCAGGCGGCGTTGGGCCTGCACTACGCGCACTCAAAAGGCCTCGTCCACCGAGACCTCAAGCCTTCCAATTTGATGCTTGCCAGCAATGAAGACGGCTCCCCGCAAGTGAAAATCCTCGACATGGGACTGGCTCTGCTACGTACGCCCCAGGCGTCGGAGGGACGCGAGTTGACAACCGACGGTCAGGTGATGGGCACGTTCGACTACATGGCGCCCGAACAAGCCACCGACAGCCACAGGGTCGACATCCGCGCCGACATCTACTCCCTCGGGGCCACGCTCTACAAACTGCTCTGCGGACAGCCGCCGTTAGGGGGCCACGAGGAGGATAGCCCCGTCAAGAGGCTGATGACGGTGGCAAACGAAAAGCCTCTGCCAATCGGCCAGCGGCGAGACGATTTGCCGGAGGGTCTGCCAGCGGTCGTCGGGCGCATGCTGGCCCGGAATCCAGACGAGCGATATGCCACGCCGGCAGAAGTGGCCGCGGCTCTGACGCCGTTCTGCGTCGCCTGCGACTTGACGGCCCTGCTACAGAAGGCGGGCGCGGTGCAGCCGATTGCCCGCCGCGACACGTTACTGCCCACCACGCTCCAGTGCGGACCGGGTTCGTCGACCGAGAAAGCCTCGTCCGAGGAATGCACGGGCGGCGTTCGTCGGGCGGAGCCCGTTACCGTTCGGTTTCGTTTCTCATCCGGCCGGCGGCGACTGCTGCGACTGTTCGGCGGTGCGTTCGGGTTGCTGGCGGCTCTTGCCGCGGTGTGGGTGATCCGCATCGAGATGGAGGATCGGAAGTCCGGGCTCAAACGGGGCGCTGAAGTTCCATTCCAGACTCCCCGTTCCACAGACGGCGGGCCGACGGACGAGACCGCTGTTCCAGCGGGGCAGGTCCCGCCGCTCGCCAAAGCGCCCTTCGATGCCGCGCAGGCCGAAGCCCATCAGCAAGCTTGGGCCCGGCACTTGGGCTGCGAGATCGAGACCAGCAACAGCGTCGGGATGGGATTTCGGCTGATCCCGCCCGGCGAGTTCATGATGGGAAGCTTCCAGGAAGAACCGAAGTACGCGGACCACGAGGGACCGCGGCATCGTGTACGGCTCACCCGGCCGTTCTACCTGGGCGTCTGTCCGGTAACGCAAGGAGAGTACACCAGAGTTATGGAGATAAATCCGAGCGGCTACGGCCCGAGCGGCTCTGGAGCCCCCGATCCTGCAACTGGGGTGAGGAGGAGCGGCGCTTTTACTAGTCGGCACCCGGTGAACTCAGTGTCTTGGCTGAACGCTGTCGCCTTCTGTAACAAGCTGAGCGAACGGGAAGGACTTCCGCCGTACTATTCGAGCGACGATTTCCGTGTGGTTGCCATCGCAGGCAACGGATACCGATTACCCACGGAGGCGGAGTGGGAATACTCCTGCCGAGCCGGCAGCGTCGGCATGTATTGCTGCCCGGACAACAGCCAATTGGATGACTATGCCTGGTATCAAGCCAATACCACGGGACTTCAGCCGGTCGGAATGAAATTGGCTAACGGCTTTGGCCTGCACGACGTGCATGGAATGGTGTCGGAGTGGTGCGGCGACTGGTGGTCTGCGGACTACTACGCAGTTTCTCCCGCGGATGATCCGGCTGGCCCTGAGTCTGGCACGCAACGGGTGATGCGCGGTGGCTCGTGGAGGAATACTTATCCACCCAATTTCCGGTGCGCCCACCGCGCACGCTACCATCCGGAGGAACAGTACGACTATTTCGGCTTCCGCGTCGCCAGAAGCGTATCGCCTCGGCATCACGAACACCATTGACAGATTCTCCGCAACTTCCGTGTCGTTTTATGGCACCTACCACGATCAAGGAGTACAACCATGCAAGTGCCCAGACTGCCATCGCCTTCGCGTAGCCGAACACATTTCGCCAAGTTCCTGTACCGACACCGCCAGCTTCGCCAACGACGGCTGACTTTCGAGGTGTTTGAAGACCGCCGGTTGCTCTCGTCGGCCCATGCCGCGCTCGATCTTTTCAGCACTTCGCCGGGGCAGCCTCGTTACGTCCGCCCGGACCTTGCCTGGAAGCCGGCTCCAACTGTACTATTTACCGGTGATTTGAGTCACGCCCAGCCGCTCATCGCGGTCGGCGACCCGGACGGAACGCCGCCGGTCACGCCAGCTGCGCGCATCGATCCCAACGTGCCCGATTCGCCGTTCGCCGGAGTTGTCAGCGTGCTATGTTCCACATGGTGGAAGGAGTCGAGCGGGTCGGGATCTCTTATTTCTCCTATCCATGTTCTGACCGCCGCGCACGTCGTGGATCTCGATCATGACGGAACGATCGACGTCTCGCCGGGCGACATCACCGTTTACCTTAACCAGGACAACCCGGCAAACAACGCGGCCGGAGCCACAGCGATCAGCGTTTCCGAGATCCAGGTGCATCCCGATTGGACGGGGTTCAAGAATCCGGTCGAAAACGACGACGTCGCGATCCTTACCCTCTCATGGCCGGCGCCGTGGGGCGTGCCTATCTACCCGTTAGACCCAGGGCCCTTTATCAACGCCGAGCTGATCGTGATGGCTGGCTACGGCACGACTGGCGACGGTGTCAACGGGTTCATTTCGGACAGCGCCAACTACTTCGTCAAGCGCACCGGGCAGAACCTGGCCAGCCTGCACTTACTGGACGACGAGGGGAGCGGTCAACGAGAGGTGTTCTTGTTCGACTTCGACGGTCCTCCCGGCCATGAGACGGGCGACGTATTCAAAGACGGCCCGACGCTTGGCAACGACATCGAAGTTACGCTCGGCCCAGGCGATTCGGGAGGGCCTAGTTTTCTCTGGAACGATGCTAACGGCAATGGCCGGATTGAGCCGGAGGAACTGACGCAGTTCGGGATCAACACGTTCCTTTCGCCACGCGACGTCCAGCCTCCGTTGTTTGGATCGTTCGCTGGGGGCATGATCGTCAGCACGTATCTCGCCTGGATCGATAGTGTTGTGGGGAGCGTTGCCCGGGTTTCGCCCAGTTTGGCTTGGGAATACGACACATCCGGAGCCTACTCGGTCGCCGTGTCGACGGACGGGAGCCAGATCGCCGTTGGCACCGCGGATGGTCTTGATCTGCTTGATGGCCAGGGGAGTCCCCTTTGGACGTACGGCACCGGCAATCGAGTTCTTGACATCGCGATGGCTGGAGATGCCAGCGAGCTAGCGGCAGTCGTTCAGAGCGACTCGTCCCGGGGCGGCGGCGGGCCGGTCCACATTTTTGACCGTCACGGAAACCGTCTGGAGACAGTCTCCGACAGTTATTACTCGTCGGTCTCTTACTCTCCGCAGGGCGATTACTACGCGGTGACCTACGAGAGCTGGACGGGATGGTACGACCAGGCTGCCCTCTGGGACCGCAGCAGCGGTTGGCTGTGGCACGGCAAGACGATTGGCGAGTCCGGCTCCGGTTCGGTATCGGTTTCGGCCAACGGGATCACTGCCACGGGAGCCGCGATGATGGGAACGACATCCAGTGCTGTTCGCATCTACGGTCGAACCGGGAGTCTCACGTGGACCTATCCGATGTCCGGCACGATTGGCGCAGAGTATTCCGTGGCGATTACTGCCGATGGCAACTACGTTGCCGCGGGAAACACGAGGAACGCTAATCTGCACGTTCTAGACGTGGCCAACAAGCGGCTGCTCTGGGAATACAACACGGGAAATATCCAAGGAGTAGCGGTCTCCGGCGATGGAGCTTACATCGTGGCTGGCGCCAGCGACGCGGTGTATCTGTTCGATGCGTTCGGGGATCTTCGGTGGGCAACGGGAATCCCAGGAATTACGGATGTGGGATTGTCCGCCGACGCGTCTCGGATCGTCGTGGCTACGGCGAGCGGCAAGGTCTACGCATTCGAGGTATCGACCGATCCGGAGGACGTCCCCCCACCCGGCACATTGGAATCGTTTGACATCGTCGACGCAGAAGTGAACTCCACCGGTGTCCCTTCTCAGAGGAAGCTGGCCGTCACCTCTGACGGACGCCTCCACACCGTGTATCATCGCTTGGACCCCGCCGGCGTCGTCCAAATTTTTCATGCGGAGTCGGCCGATGGCGGCGAAACTTGGGTGGAGGAGCCGATAACCAGCGGCGGCGGAAACAAGTCGTTTCCCGCCTTGGCGGTCGATTCGCTGGACGTTCTTCACCTGGTCTGGCAGGACGCAAACCAAGCAACGTACTACACGCGGAAGACAACGTCTTGGCAGACTCCCGAATGGGTTGCCTCGTACGCGACGACGCCCGCAATTGCTGTTGACGGCAACGATCACGTTCATGTCGTTTACGGAGTCTACGTCTACGGAGCTGGCTATTGGGGCGGCGGAGACGGCATCCGCTGGCGCGTCCGAACCCCAGCAGGTTGGCAGCCCGAGCAACGAGTCTCATCCGACAGGTACTGGTCCAGGTTTCCGGCAATCGCGATTGACGGAGACAACCGAGTTCATGTGGCGTGGAATCACGCTCCAAGAACTACCTACTACGACGTCCATTACCGGGTGCGAACGTCCTCGGGTTGGGGCACGGAAGTCGAACTTAATGCGGAGCCGGACAACGAAGAGGGCTCGATTCCGTCGATTGTCGTCGACAGTGCCAATCATGCCCACATCGTTTGGCATCACCTATCCGGTGGAAACTGGAGCATCAAGTACAGGAAACACAGTGGAACCCTTGAGCCCACAGTGGACGTAGTCGGGCCGACGCCTTATCCCCAGGTCTTTCCCGCCGTGAGTCTGGATGCTGCCGGCCGCGTTCACGTGCTTTGGCATGGCAAGCATTCGGGCTCGCCGGCCAAGTTTCAGCTGCGGCATAGGGAATACACCACCTCGTGGGAACCGAATGAGATTCTGACGGCCTCAAGGACGCGCGACCAGACCGGCGTCAACGTTCTGTTCGCCAATCACCCCTCTGCTAATGGGCAGCGAAACAACGTCCTCCCAGACGGCTGCGCGTTCATTTGGTTGGACGTCACTACGATTCGATATGGGACGATGGGCGCTGAAACATTTCGATCACTTGGGATCGATCGGTGGTGGGCGACGGTGGGTGTGGATAAGCAGATTTCTGTGACTTGGACGACACAGGTGACGTTGCAGGATCAGTATTTTCTCGACATCGATATCGAATACTTGAATTCATGGGACCTGACCGACAAGGCAGAAGTGACGTTCAACGGACGAAGAGCGAGCTTTGATTGGGCTGGCAAGGCCGAACTCGGCGAACTCACTCCCGGCGTCTACCAATTCGAGATTTCATCATTCGTGGTCCCCGAAACGCCGGTCGTCGAGAGAATCACGTTTCAGTTGATTCGTGACGTATTCGGTCCGTGGAATCCTTCTTATAGTCTCACGACCTTGTTCGTGGCGGACCATGCGGAGACAGATTTGCCATCGTCCTTCAGAATCCAGGACGACGGTGTGTGTCGGGACTTTTCCGTTGAGGAGTTGGTGGATCACTTCGCTCCCATCTTGTACTTCAGTACGGACGAACGGTACGCCATGCCGTTTGACGTGCAGACCAGTCTCGACGCTGCGCGCTCTGCGGGCAAGCCGGATCGGATGCGTATCTCAGGAGACGCCGACGACTACCTGGACCTCTCGTCTCTTGGCGACGGGCAATGGCCGAATGGATCGTCCCAAGCCAAGGTCTACGCTTCGGTGCTGGCGTGTTCGGATAAACATAAGTCATGCACGCCCAGATCCGAGCTGGCGATCAACTATTGGCTGCACTACCCGCGCAGCAACTGGAAGGAACACGGTGGCAAGAACGAACACGAAGGTGACTGGGAAGGGGCCACGGTGTTCTTGAAGCTTAAAGACGGCGTGTGGTGCCCGGATCGCGTCGCCTTCGGTCAACACGTTGAGTTTCTGCGGAACTTTGGGGACGGAGACCAAACCGACGGGGGCGAGGTGCTCGATTGGGAACTGCTTGCTCGCGATGGCAGCCATTCGCATTGGTTTGTAGGGCTTGGCGGTCATGCGACCTACGGCTATCCCGGAGAGACGACGTGGAGGGTCGGGCTAAGCGATTACCTCGAATTGCACTTCGGCCTCGGCGAGACATTCGCCAGCCAAGGACACGTCGAGTACTTGCCTCGCGTGGCCGACGGTGGCGCGCCGTCCTGGTTGCGGTATCCCGGCACTTGGGGCGATCCCGACCTGGACGATGACGGCATGCCTTTCGACGGAGACGGCGGCCCGCGGGGACCAGTTTTTCAGGAGTTGACGTTGCTGTCCGGAAACAAGGCCGGCGAGCGCTGGCTCGATCCGTGGGCTTGGTCGGACGGCTTCTCGACGCCGCTGTGGCAATTCGACTTCGACGCAGGCTTGTTCTCCACGCAAGAGGGCTACCATAGTGTGCAGCGCCCGGCGCCGACGCCGGACTTGTACGGCGCGGTCAAGGGCTACGGCTGGTCCTCGCTCGGCGTCTCCAGCTTCTACCGGGACGCCAAGGAAATCGGCGACGACGCGAAACTGCTTCGTGACGGCCACTACGGTCAGGATGCGGCCTTTCTGGTCGATCTAGCGACAGCGGGCGAGTACTTGGTAAACGTCATCATCGGCGACGTGGCCCCGTTCTACCACGATCAGATCGAGGTGACCGCCGAAGAGGCGGAACGACCGCAACTGAAGTTAAGTTCGCAGCCGGGGCAGTTCTCCAGCGAGAGCTTTGTGGTCACGGTCACCGACGGTAGACTGGATCTGCGGCTCCGCGACGCGGGCGGTACGGATCCGAACTTCGTAATCAACGCTTTGCGGATTCGACCCAAGTCGGCGCAGCCGCTCGCGTTGCAGCGAACGACACCCGATGGCAGCGGACCGCTGGACGCCGACGGGACCAAGGTGGACACCTACCTCGGCACGGGAGCGCCGGCCGACTCCTGGATCACGGTGGCCACGACGCTCGGGGCGATTGAGGCCTGGCAGGACGTGAGTCGCACGTACCAGGGCGTGCAAGTCCAGGCGGACTCAACTGGCACGTTCTCGTTTCAAGTTCGCCGTCCGTCCGGAACGGGCGAAAGCGGGAACGCGACCGCCACGATCACCGCCCAGGAGGTGCTGGGACGAAACCTGGGTTCGACGACGCAGGAGTACCAGCCGCCGCAGACGCCGGCCACGGTGCTGCGGTTTGATATGGGAGCGTCCCCGCTCTACACGCAAAGCGGCTTTACGTTCGTCGGCCCGCGAGACATCTTCAGCACCAGCCGCGGCTACGGCTGGTCGACGCGGGTGGCGGCGGCGGATCGGCCGTATTCGGGATTCAGCGACTTGAACCGCGACTCGCACTCGGGCAGCAATGCCACGTTCCGAGTCCAGACGGGGGGCAGCGGACCGTTCCAGGTCCGCGTCTATCTGGCCAACCCGCTGGGCACGGGTGGTTATCGGTACACGTACGACAATTTCGACGTGACGGTCGAGGGCAGTGGGACGCAGAACGTGGCGTTGCTGGCCCCCGGTGTGGTCACCGTGCTCGACTTTATAGCCGGCAATCCGGGCGGGGACAACATCCTGGACATCCAGTTCGTGGACCGCGGCGGCCAGAACTTCAACTGGGTCGTGTCGGGGATCGAGATCACGTCGGGCAGTTTCCCCGCGGACTCGCCCATCACCAACCTGGTAACGGAGAAACCGGGGCCGGCCGTCGCTGGCGGCGTGACAATCGACGACGCGATGCTGGCGCCCCTGGTCGCGGAAGCGGCGGCGCGTTGGTCGGCGGCGGATTTGACGTCGGCGCAAACGGCCGTACTGAAGGACTTGCACGTGGGCGTGGCCCACCTGGACGGCACGAAGCTGGGAATTGCCCTCGTGACGACCAACGACATCCGCCTGGATCACGACGCGGCCGGCTGGGGATGGTCCGTGGGCGGAGGTGCTTGGCCGGAGGTCGGAAGTCAGAGGTCGGAGGCCGAAACTCGGACGCCGGAAGTCGGAGGCCCGTGGCCGGAGATCGGAGATCGATCACCGATCACCGATTACCGACTACCGACTACCGGCCTGGACTTGATGCACGCGCTGATGCACGAGATCGGGCACTTGCTGGGGTATGAGCACACGGAAGCTGGCTTGATGGCGCCGGTGCTGTCGGCGGGGAGGAGTAGTGCAGAGGCCGTTGGACCACTGGGACAAGCCCCGTGGCGAATGGGCCCGTCGTCCTTTGGCCTTCACGCTTCATCCCATGTCGACGTGTTCGCCGAGCTAGACCCGAACAGCAGCGAGAAATCGAACTCGGTGGTGCTAAAGCCCAAGGACGGCGAAGCGCCGGCGCCGCCGTTGGTTCTACCGGGCCAAGGGCCGCCCCAGACGCGGGCTCCGCGCCGCAGCCGACTGGAACAATTCGAGCGCGAACTGGACCACTGGTTTGCGGAATTGGCCGCAGCCGACGGGGAAGAGTCTGCCCGGTAATCATTGCAGGATGAAGAAAAGACCGACCAAAGCGTCTTCTTCCAGTTCCGTCTCAGTCCAACTCCGGCGGCAGGCGGCCGTAGGACCAGGGTTGGCCCTTGAATTCCGGGACTGGCGGTGGCTGCGGGACGGGGCCCGGCGTCAGCCGCGCGGACAGCCCGATCATCGCGTCGGCGATTTGCGTCCCGGCGGTCGGTTCCAGGTTGCTGTAGCTGGTGAGCCGCGTTTCGTAGCCGCCGCCGGTCGGGCTGAGCGCCTCCTCCGTCGGCACGTAGCCGATGCAGTCGTTGGCCAACTCCACCGGGAACGTGAAGGGGAACTTGCTGCCGGCCTTGACGTCCAGTCCGAACTGGCAGAAGTACTCAGCCGGGCACGACAGGAACACCGCGGGCCCCACTTGGATGGCCTGCACTTCAACGTCGGCGACCGGCTCCTTCTTGACCCGCGCGTCCAGCACCACGATTTCCTTGGCGAACGTCCACTCGGTGGCGTCGACCTTGGCGGGGTCCTGTTGCACGATCTCCAAGCAGCGGGCGACGCGTTCCGGCTTCGGAGCGCGGCGTTTGATCCTCAGCACTTGCGTCTGCGCGGCGACCGGCGCCAGCGGCCCGGCGGCCTGCTCCGTGGCCACCAGCGTCTTGATCGCCTCCGCCCCGACGCGCCCGCCGACGTACCGTGCCGAGACCTCGCCGAACTGCCGGATCTGGTACGGGCTGCGGTTGTCCACCTGCGTCACGTCGCCCGACGTGCCCGGCATGAACACGACCACGGCCGTCTCGCCCATCAGGCCGCGGATCGTTTTTTCGAGGTAGTAGATCCAGTCCGCCGAGATGCCGCCCGGCCCGGTCGTCCCGTGACAGGCGAAATTGACGACGCAGCCCAGGAACTGGCCGTCCTTGCTCCACGCGCCCAGCACGCCTACCTGCGGATCGATCGGCCCGGCCGGTTCCAGGATGTCGGGATTTCCCTGGCCGGGGTGCGTCATCGAGAACCCGGCCTTCATGCGGAACCGCCGGTTGAACGCCGCCTGGTCGTCGCGCCCGAAGCCGGCCGCACAACGGGCTTCCACCTTGCCCGCGTCGGCGGCGACCACCGCCGCGACAATCTCCCGCTGGACGCGGGCCAGGTATTCGGGATTGGCCGTGACCGTCTTGTCGTAAACCAACGACTTGACCAGCGGCGACGCGCCGTCAAACTCGCCGGGCAAGAAGAAACC
>CAZAQY010000287.1:0-10849 GCA_964486845.1 uncultured Pirellulaceae bacterium | reverse complement strand
GCCGACAGCGACAGCGAACAGCCCCAGTATCCCATAAGCGAACCTGTCCCGCTTTCCGCTCCTCGTGGGGAACAACTCCTTCCAAGCGGCCTGCGTGCTCTTCCAGCCGTCCGTGCTCACGGTCTGCGGAGCGTAATCGGGCTCCCCATCTCGAGCCTTCTCCTGAAACACCCGGTAAGCCTTGGTCAGCGTGGGCGCGTCCGCCGCCTCCGCACCCAGACAGCAGCCCGCCCCCACCGTCGTGGCGACGTACACCTTCTCCCCGTCGCAACGCTCGTGGTGCTCGTCCGCCAACAGCTGGATGGGAAGCTTACCGCGACGGACCGTCGTCCCCACCACGCTGAATCGCCCCAGCCCGATTTCCTGGCGATACAAGTACATGGCATCCCTGCCGAACACGCGGGCCAACGCCCAACAGGGCACCCCGAAGCGCCGCAGGAACAACGGCCCTGCTCGGCGTGGCACGGCTCACTTCGTCAGCCGTGCGGACTCACCACTGCCACAGCAAGGCATCGTAGTCTGCGTGTGAGCCGATCCAAAACCAGTAGATGTCGTTCCCGCGACGGATCCTTACGGCTCGATAGTCGAGGCCCACGCGGGCGGAGAAGATGGGACGCGTCGGATGGCCCCGTCGAAACCGCAAGCTTGGATGATGCGGGTCCTGCCGGAACAAGGCATAGGCAGCGCGTGCCTGCGCGCGAACGTTCGCCGGCAAGAGGCGGTACAGCGTCAGGAACTGTGATGTCAGAAAGGAATTCACAGTTCGTCCACGTTGAGTTGTGAACAGCGTCCGGCATCGGCCTTGGCCTCGGCCAATGCCTCATTCGCCATGCGCTCCAACAGGGCGACCGAAGCGGGGCGAGAGAACAAATCGTCCCAATGTCGTTCCGACTCGATCTCTCGCAGCAGAATCGCTGCCAGCGCATCCTGATCTTCTTCAGGCAGTTGTGAGGCTCGATCCATTGCTTGTTCCATTAACTGCGTCAAAGCCGGGCCTCCCTCCTCGATCGCCACGCCAAATGACAAACATACCTTTCGTCTTGTCAACGTACGAGCTGCGACCGCTCCTGTCAAACCACCCGCTTCGGCTCGAAGCCGACTCGGCTCCGCAGCGCACGAGCCTGTTTCGGCCTGCGCGGAAGACTTCGCCTCAGACTGGACTGGCTCTACTTGCTCGATGCATCCACCGAACTGGAGGCCACGCGGAACCCTTGGTTGTTGCTCCGGTACGCCGGCTCGCGCCCGCCCCGGAACGCCGGCCGGCAGCGCCTCGCGTCGTCGTTCCAGCCGCCGCCGCGATTCATGCGTCGCGAGCCTGCCACAGGCCCCGGCGGATCGTCCACCGGCGATTCACCATAATACCCGCTTCCCGACCAATCGGAACACCACTCCCACACGTTTCCCAGCACGTCGTACAAGCCGAACGCGTTGGGCTTAAACCGTCCCGCCGGCGAAGTCGCCCAGTAGCCGTCCTTGAAGTTGAATTTGTGCGTCCAGTTGCAGCCATCCGGCTTCCCGGTCTCGTCCGCTCCGTTCAGATATCCCTCGCCGTTATCCGGCTCGTCGCCCCAAAAGAAAATCGTGTCCGTCCCGGCGCGACAAGCGTACTCCCATTCCGCTTCCGTCGGCAATCGGTACGTCCGGCCATCCTCACGGCTGAGCCATTGGCAGAACGCCATCGCATCGTCCCAGCTGACGCAAGTCACCGGATGCGTGTCCTGCTGGTAGAAACCCGGCTTCTGCCAATCTAACCCGTCGATTTCTTCACGTTTCCGATCCTTGTACCCCCTCGCCTTGCCTTCCCTCTCCGCCGTCGTCTTGTGGCCGGTGGCCGTCACGAAGCGACGGAAATCGCCCACCGTCACTTCGTGCATGCCGAGATAAAAGGGCCGCGTCAATCGCACCGTGTGATGGGGATGTTCATCCGCATAGTGGTCGACCGTGCCTCCCGGAAGCCGCCGGTCGATTTCCTGTGCCGACATGCTCGATCCCATCACGAATTCACCCGCCGGAATCAATTTGAACCTCATGCCGATCGAGTTCGTGAACTCCACCTTGACTCCCAGATAGCCCGCCCACTTTTGCTGATACTCCCTGGCCTGAGCCGCATCGAAAGGGCTAATGGCAGGCGCAGGTTTGTCGGTGGGCGTCGGAGGATCCTTTCTGGGGGTCCCGCCGCCTGAGAACAAGCTCCACAACAAGACCGCCAGGAGCCCAAGCAAAATCCCGCCTCCCCCCGCCCACCCCACGACCGCGACGGGTGACATCGGGATGCGCGGCTTCCACGTCAGACGCGCAGGGCAAACAGGTATCGGTGCGCACAAATGGTCCGTCACGGCCGGAACCGGAACTGGCGTCCCAGCGCCGACGGACGGTATTTCCGAGCGTGTCCCAACCGGCGCGACGACAGGCGGCAAGGGACTCACGGACGGCGGCGCGACTTGGGGCACGGGCGGTTCCTGGGCTGCAACCCGTTCCCGCAGCTTCCGGTCGTATTCCGCCTTCTCGTCGGGCTGCAGCAGGCACACCTTGGCCGCCGCCAGTTCGTTCAGGATTCGCTGGGAAATGTCCTGGTGCGGCCCCAGGGCGTAGCGGCGCACGTGGGCGATCTGCCGTTCCGCCGCGTCGGCGATCACCTCCGGATCGTCCTCGAACCGCTCGATTGCCAGCAGCCGGTAGTAGTCCGCCGGCTGATGCTTCGGCGGAATTCCCAGCCAGCGGTGATAGGGGTCGAAATCGGGAGTCATACGACCGACGGTGCGTTCAAGAGAGGCTCTGGCCCAAGGTAGCAGAATTTTCCATGAATTCGCTGAGCCCTGCAAGACGACGGGGGTCGGTTTCGGGGGCTTGCTGCAACCATCGGACGTTCTGCTCCGCTGACTCGGGCGCGTGCGGACCGCTTGACGCGTTTCAGCGCAACCCTGGCCTTCGTCGCGAGTCATCGACGGTTTGATCGCTTGCTCTTCAGGGGACGGGCCGTTACCATAACGACAGTCAGGTTGTGGCCGGTGGCGACTGGTCCCGTTCAGTGTTGACGGTTGCAGACGAATCCCGTGAGTACTCCCGCTTCGCCCATTCCCCGGAAGTTTTACCGAGTCGCTTATCAGCGACTGGAAGAAGCCGAAGTTCTGTTCGACCGCGGGTACTTCACGGGAGCGGTGTATCTTGCGGGCTACGCCGTCGAGTGTATGCTGAAGGCGCTAATTCTGAACTCGCTGCCTGCCAAAGATCACGACTCCGTCGAGGCCGAGTTTCGCGGCCAGCGTGCTCATCAGTATGAATGGTTGCGGCTTCGCTACGCTCAGACGAACGCACCGGGACTACCAGCCGAGATCGGCCGTTCGCTCGCGTTTGTGTCAACCTGGGAGACGTCACTGAGGTACACGCCGGGGTTGGGCGACCGCCAGGACGCTTTGCGTTTCCTGGCTGAAGCGGGAAGAATCCTGGATTGGGCGGACAAGAGACTTTGATCGAGAGGGGACGACCATGGTTAAGATTTTGCGGTTGTCGGATCAAGCGGTGGAGCAGGTGGGTGCCGCTCTGGAGGAGTACGAGGATCAAAACCCAGGATCAGAGTCCTTGGTGTACCGGTACAATCCCGCCTCCATCCGGGTGAAAATTGTGGATCCCGCCTTTCATGGACACTCCAAGGGAGAACGGCACGACCACGTTTGGCAATTCTTGCAGCGTCTGCCCGAGGACGTCTTGTCGCAGATCTCCGTACTGCTCTGCCTCGATCGCGGCGAGCCCTCGTTTCTGGACGCGGAATTTCATGATGCCGCCCGGATGTCGGCGTAGTTGCCGCGGCCTTGCGGTTCTAAGTGTGACAGGGCGTGGCAAAACCATGGCCGCAACGGTTGGTTACGCTCGCCCATTCGAACACGTGGTGCCGCCATTTCCCAGGACCTCCTGCCCGCTTCCGGTATCGTCGTCCGAGACGCTCGCGAACGCGACTTGCAGAATGTCGATCTGGTTTTGCCGCGGAACCAGTTGAGCTGCTTGATCGGCGTCAGCGTTTCGGTCTGCGTTGACCGTGCCGTCTGTAAGAACTAGAATCGTAACCACGGGCGGGGGGACCGCGGCAGGCGTTTCCCGCAAGTGAATCGCGTGGATGGGGGAGTCGTGTGCCATGTTTTCCAGGTTGTCGATGTGGGGGGCGGTGGCAGGCGGCGGCGCCGGCCTTGCGTTGGGCAGGCCGGCGCGGCGGGGTGCGACGGCGATGGCGGCGGTCGTTTGGATCTCGGCGGCTTGTTACGCCGTGGCCGCCGAGTCGCCGCCGGCGCGCGAGCACGTCTTTCTTCCGCCCACCCGCGGGGCGACGGTCTTGTCCACCTACATCGACGCGCAAGCCCGCTACATTGCCGCCGTGGGGGACTTCCTGGAGAGCGATGCCCTCGCCCGGCGGCACCGGGCCGAAGCGTTCGACCGGGAAATGGACAACTCGCTGAAGTGGGTCGAGACCTACTTCGAGCGGCGGGCGCTGAACAAGGCTTACCGCCTGAAGGAGGATCCGACGTACCTGGAGCGGGCACGGAAGCAACGGGAAGTCAAGAAGGACGTGACGCTCAACTACCCTGATGAGATCAAAAAGGGCGAGCCCTCGGTCAAACTGAACTGGCTGCTGAACGAGATTGCCAACACGTCCTTGGCCTACGCCGCGATCTACGGTGCGGACGACCGCTACCTGGATTCCGAGATCGACTTGCAGTTGCTGCCAGGTGACGCCGACCACATTTGGCTGACCGAAGTTGCTGCGCTAGGTCAGAACATGCCCTTTCGGGCCAGCGACGCGAAGGTCTTCGACGAGGACTGGCCGCTCGTGTTCCGAGCTGCGGAATTCGAGGCCGCCCGAAGAGCCTTTGCCGACGCCACGGGAAAAGCCCTGGGCGAGATCCGTGCCGCGGGCGCGATCAGTCCGCAGACGTTCGGCGAAATGCGGCAGGCCGTGGACGGCCTGCGGACGCAGTTGGAACGGACCTACCCGAAGGAGAAACGCCAGTCGATGCGGGGGCAGGACTGGGTCGTGTTCTACGATCAGGGCCGCCGCTTCGTCGAGTCGCAGGCCGCGACCGTCATGCGCGCGGCGGCTACCAACCGCATGGAGACGTTCGACGGCAGCAACCGGTTTGACGGCGACAGCGTGTTCGACCTGATCCGGCACATGTGTCACCGGGGCCTGATCTTTGCCCCACAGAAAACCGGGGACGAGCCGACGTACAACAAGCTCTTGGATGCGATGGTGCGGATCTACAAGGAATTCCAGTCGCTCGGAACGGAAGCGTAACATGCCCGTCGAATTGACGATTTTGTCCGGTGCGAGAGCAGGCGAAGCAATCCAACTGGACTTGGACGCCTTTCGCGTCGGGGACGATCCGGCTGCCGAAATCGCCTTCGATCCTCGCCACGACCCGGCGGGCCGGGGCCGCCTGGCGCTGGTCATGCGCGAGGAAGCCGGCTGGCGCATTCAGAACCAGGGCAGCGGGCCGCTGCTGGTCAATCACACGGTCGTGGACGGCCGCGTGCCGTTGCGATCCGGCGACATTATCCGGCTGTCGGACATGGGGCCCGACGTGCGGTTTAGCCTGGTGAGCGCAGCCCGAACCGGTGCGCCGTCCAGGGCCGCGCCAGCGGAGTCAAACCCCGCAATGCGCGAGAGCGATCGGGCGCAGACGGGCGGCAGCGACACGGCATTGCCGGGCGGCGTTCCCCTGCGCCGGTGGGCGATCGCGGCTGCCGCACTGGGACTGCTGGCCGCCGCCGTCATCGGCTTGCGGCTTCTCCCTCGGACTCCGAACGAACCGGCGCCAGCCGTCACTTTTTCACCCCCGCGCCCACCCCCGTTGGCGCCGGCGCCCATCGTCGGCGCGGACGCGGTTCCCGCGACGCCCGTCCGCAAAGCGGAAGACGACCAGGCGGCTCCCCAGGATTCCGCAACCAACTTGCCGCCTCCACAGAACACGGCGGGCAACTCGCCGACTGCTCCCGGTCCGGACTCCAGCCCGCCGGCTGCTCCCGTTTCCAAACCCGTTCCGCCGGTCACCGTTCCGCCGACCGATCCCTGGGAATCCGTCGCCGCGGTGGTTGCCCCTGCCGTGTGCCTGCTGATGGCCGAGACGCCGGACAAGAGCAAGTCGTTTCCCTGCGGCACGGCCTGTACCATCCGCGAAGATGCGCTGTTGACCAACGGCATGTTGGCCGCCGAGTTGCAGGGCAAACGGCTCAAGGATTGGCAGGTCAAGGCGGTCTGGCCGAGCGACGGGCAGGAGTTGCCGGTGAGGGAGATCCTGGTTCACAAGGTGTTCAATGCGACGGCGGATGCGCCCGGCGAACGGATTTACTGGGAACTGGCCATCTTGCGGCTGGACGGCAAGCGAGCGGCGGTGGTGCCGCTGGCCGAGCCCAAAGAACTGGCCGAAATCGAGTCCGGGCTGCCGCTGGCCTGTGCGTGCGTCCCGCATCGGGGACTGCCGCGCACCCGCTTTGACCATCCCCGCGTCGAACAGTCGGTGACCGAAGTGTACCTGCAGACCCGGCTGGCCGCCGCTGAGGGCGCTCCGCCCAGCGGCGCGCCGGCCCTGCTGCACCTGACGGGAACGCTTCCCCAGAACATCTATGGCAGTCCGCTGGTCAACGCGGCGGGACACGTCGTGGGCGTTTACGCGGAGAAGGCCGCGCCGTCGGGGGCTGACGCAGCCGCCGGCCTGGAGTTACACTATGCACCACTCGTGACGTTGGCCCGCGCCTTCCTGGCGGGGCAAGGCCTGGACGATTGGACCCAACCGGAATGTCCCCACAACCAGACTCCCACTCCCAGCCCCCCGTAGGCATCGACCTGGGCACGACCTATTCCGTCGTCGCTCACATCGACGCCGCCGGACGGCCCGTGACCGTACTGAACGGCGAAGGCGAATTGCTGACCCCCAGCGCCGTGCTGTGCGATCAAAACGAGGTCGTCGTCGGCCGCCAAGCCGTGCGCGCTTCGGCCCTGGAGCCGGACGCCTACGCCGAGTGTTTCAAGCGGGACATCGGCGGCGACGTGTACCACCGCAAGATCCGTGGCGTAGACGTCCCGCCGGAGGTGCTGAGCGCCTTTGTGCTCGAGCGTCTGAAGACGGATGCCGAGAAACGCCTGGGTCCGATTCGTCAGGCCGTCATCACCGTCCCGGCGTTCTTCGATGAACTGCGCCGCAAGGCCACTCAGGACGCCGGCCGCCTGGCGGGCCTGGAGGTGCTGGATATCATCAACGAGCCGACGGCGGCGGCGGTGGCTTACGGCTATCACCACGGTTTCTTCGATCCGGCGCACGCCGGCAAGCGCGACGCGCCGCTACGGGTCTTGGTCTACGACCTGGGCGGCGGCACGTTCGACGTGACGCTGCTGGAAATCGCCGGAACTCAATTCCGGGCGCTGGCGACCGACGGCGATGTCCGGCTGGGCGGGAAGGATTTCGACGAGCGGCTGGTGAATCACCTGGCCGAGCAGTTCCTGGGCGAGCACGGCGCCGATCCGCGCAGCGAACCGCAGGACGCCGCCCAGTTGTGGCTGGACGTGCAGGAGGCCAAGCACAGCTTGTCGCAGCGCAGCCGGACCACCGTGATCGTGTTTCACGCCGGCATGAGAATGAAAATCGAGGTCACCCGCGACCAGTTCCAAGACCTGACTCGGGATCTGCTGGAACGTACCGAATCGACGACGTCGCTGGTGGTCAAAGAGGCCGGTCTCGACTGGACGCAGGTCGATCGCGTGCTGCTGGTGGGCGGGTCCAGCCGCATGCCGATGGTGACCGATATGCTGCGGCGAGTGACCGGCAAGGAACCGGACGTGTCGCTGTCGCCCGACGAGGTCGTGGCGCACGGGGCGGCGCTGTACGCGGCCATGTTGATGAACCAAGGCGGATCGTCGACGCTGGCGGGCGCCCGGCTGATGAATGTCAACTCGCACAGCCTGGGCATCGTGGGACTGGACGTAAAAACCCGCCGGCGGCAGAACGTGATCTTGATCCCGAAGAACACCCCATTGCCGTGCCGTGTCTCGCGCGTCTTTGTGACGGCCAAGGACGACCAGCGCAACGTCAAGGTGGCGGTGGTCGAGGGCGAGAGCCATCGTCCGGAGGAGTGCATTGCGTTGGGCGAGTGTGTCGTGCGGGACTTGCCGTCGGGGCTGCCCAAGGGCACGCGGGTCCAAGTGGAATACAGCTATGCCGCCAACGGCCGGATTTCGGTCGCGGCACGAGTGCCCTCGGTCCGCCAGTCCGCCCAGGTCGAGATCGAACGCCATCAGGAGCGCGACTTGGGGCAATTGGCCGCGTGGCGAACGCGGCTGATTGGCGCCGACGCCGGGAAGTCCTCGGAGTTCGCCGCCGACGGGCCCGTCGACCTGAACGACCCCAGCAGCGTCCTGCGGCGTCTGGACGCGCTGCACGTGCGAATCGGCCAGGCGGCGGCAGCCGCCGAGTTGCCCAAGGCGCTGCGGCGAAGCCAGGAAGCGGCACGCGCTGCGGCCAGCCAGTTGGAGAAAGCCGCCAAGTCGCTGCAACAGGCCGAGTCCGCCCGGCGCGCCGTCTCCGGCCGGGCCGAAACCATCCGCTTCAGCTCCGAATTGGCCCGTGCCAAAGCCGCCTACGAACAAGCCCTGACCCAATCCGATTTCGCCCACCTCGTCCTCGGCCGCGAATGCCTCGCCAAGCGAGTCCAGCTGCCCACAGTGGCGAAGGAAATCGAGGAGATCGAACGGCTGAAGACGCATTTGGGGTAGGCACCCTTCCGCCACCGCATGCGAGGGCTTCGAAGACCGAAAACACGGACTGACGTGGGGTTCCGGCCCGAGCCCCAACCATCAATCCCTGATCGCGCAAACTGCCCGAAAACCGCAGTCATTGAAACGCTTGTCAGGTAGCTGCATCCGCCTGTGTACCAGCTGGCACATGGTGCTCGGAAAAAACCAACTACCTCCTCGGCACGCACGTGCCTCTCCCGTCGTCGGCTCTGCTGGAAAGCAGTACTCCCAGACGTTGCCGTGCATGTCGAACAAGCCCCACGGGTTCTGCGCCCTGCTGCCGACCGAATGCGGACGCCCCCCATTTGCGTAGATCATGTCCCAGTACTCCGCGAACTTCAACGTGCGGAAGGGACCGTCGGTCTCGACCGTCGATTCGCCAGAATTGTCTCCATACCATGCAAACGTCGCCAGCTGCTTGGGATCGTTCCCGAAGTGGAAAGCATACTCGCTCCCCGCCCGACAAGCGTAATCCCACTCTGCTTCCGTCGGCAGACGAAAACGACGTCCCTGCTCCCTCTCCTTGGGCAAAGCGCTTAGCTTCTCACAAAATTCTACCGCATCCCACCAGGACACCCCCTCAACGGGGAAACGCGTTGTGTCCATCCCAGAAACACGACCGCTCTGATTCCCTTTCCCGGAGAATCTGCTGGGGTTCACCCCCATGATTCTCTCATATTCGCGCTGCGTCACCTCGAAGATCCCCAGAAAGAATGGCTTCATCATCTTGACTCGCTGAAGCACTGCATCTTCGTGCCGTCGTTCCGTTGCGGATAGCAAACTCATTGGACATTCCCCCGACGGAATCAGCGTGAATTTCATCCCGATCGAGTTCGTGAACTCCTCCTCCACTCCCAAGTACTTCGCCCACTTCCGCTGATGCCCCCTGGCCTGAGCCGCATCGAATGGGCTGATGGCCAGTGGAGGCGGCTCTGGCTCTGCGGAGTGTCCGGATGCTGCTGCAGGTATCGACATCAACTCTGAATTGGACGCAGGCGGACGCAGCAGGAGAACTAATGCGAACGCAAGAACGAGTGATCCAAAACCGACAGCGAATGCTACCACTCGCCAATTCGGCGCCCCCTGCCACGCCGTGTTGACGGGCGCCACGCGACGAGCGAGACCTCGCGTTATCGCCCTCGAAGGAATTGCCTGTTGGTCCTGCGCCTGCAACTCTTCGCGTACCGGTGGCATTGCATTCGCAGGCGGCAAGGGTTCCTGTGCTTGCAGCTCGACCGGAGCTACCGCTTGCTCCTGCCCGCCAACCTGTTCCCGCAGCTTCCGGTCGTATTCCGCCTTCTTGTCGGGCTGCAGCAGGCACACCTTGGCCGCCGCCAGTTCGTTCAGGATCTGCTGGGAAATGTCCTGGTGCGGCCCAAGAGCGTATCGCCGCACGTGGGCGATTTGCCGTTCCGCCGCGTCGGCGATCACCTCCGGATCGTCCTCGAACCGCTCGATTGCCAGCAGCCGGTAGTGATCCGCCGGCTGATGCTTCGGCGGAATTCCCAGCCAGCGGTGATAGGGATCGAAATCGTTGCTCATGTGGCCGGTTCTGGGGTTCCGAAGAGACCAGGCGACGTGGGGTTGGAACGTACGCCTCCTGTCCAGGTGGTCATTTACCAAACGCGGAAAGCCTGTGCGGCGCCAGACGCGAGCCCGGGATCATGTGGAGCTGTGGTTCATGTTCTCGAGATCGGCACGGTACTGCTGAACTTCCCGTTGCGCACGCGCGGTCAGATCGCCGTACGCGGTTTCCGAAAGAACACCGCTACGGAACAACTCCTCGTAGTGATCGAGGTCCTCTTCCCGGCGTTGGATCATCTGACGCAACTCGGCACATGCCTCGGCGCGTGCCTCGGCGCGTGCCTCGGCGCGTGCCTCGGCCGTCCAGAGTTCTTTCAATTCCTTGCCCCAGGGGGTCTCTTCGACTGGCGGAAGTTTCGCGATCATGTTCCGGATTTCCTCCAATTTCATCGGTAGCCGGGTCATCAGCCAGTAATAAAACACCTCCAGTCAAGCCCTCGTCGTTATACACAAATTTGGCGAGGTTGCAGAGGTTAGGCAAGCAGCCGA
>CAZAQY010000286.1:0-10855 GCA_964486845.1 uncultured Pirellulaceae bacterium | reverse complement strand
TTCCTAGCAGTTTTCGTGAACGACATGCTGTCAACTATCCTGATCACTCACACTTGTTCGATGTCCGTATAGATGAAACGAATGCGGTCCAACAACGGACTGGCCATCATCCACTCGTGGCCCGTCCGCTCGGAGATAGGTTCCGTCAAGACTCGTTAACAATCAAGGGACATTCGTCGCCCAGAGGATACATCGGAGCCTTCACCGAATCCGTCGAAGCTGCGGATCCCCTCCACTTGTTTTTCGTTTGCGCAGCCCAAGTCCGATACCGGCCAGCAAGGTCACGGTCGTCAAGACGGCTCCCGGTTTGAATCCGGGCGGCGAATAGAGGAACTCGATCGTGTGGTTTCCTGGCGGAACAAGCACGGCGCGAAAGGCGAGATTGGCCGCCAGCATGCTTGCGGGTTTTCCATCGATTAAGGCAGTCCAGCCGGGATATAGGACGTCGCTCAGCACCAAATAGCCGGGGGCATCGAGTCCTGCGGTCACTGTCACGCGAGCCGGCGTGTGCTGCACAATCGTTGCCTCGCGAAACGATTGGCGAGGGCCCGGCGGCAATACGTCTCGTTCCAGCAACACCGCCGTGCGCGGATCCAACGCCGCAAGTTGCCGCACCGCGTCCCGACGGGAATCGAGCACCGCCGCGCGACCGAGGACATAAGCCCGAGGCATCGGATTGGCGTTCTCGTAGACCACGTACGGCAGTTCCGAGACAACCTGACCGGCCAGCGTGAACTCAGCTTGCAGCCGCCGGCTGGCAACAATCCGCCAGCCTTCAACGCTCTCGCCCGCGTTACCGGCCACGGCCGCGTAGCGCACACCCCAGGCGTCAATCAGTGGCTTGCGCAGCGCACCCAAATCGAAATCGGCAAATCCCACCAGGAACGTCGCCGGGTCTTGACGTGGACTCAGCGCCGCGGCGGCCATGCCCACTCGCCCCAACGGCACGGGATCGTAGCCCTGGACTTTGTGAATTCCGGCGGACCACGCCTCGCGGTCGCTCAATAACTCCTGTTTCGCAAGCACTCGATCCGGCCCGGCTCGCTGTTGAAGGAATTCGAGCAGCGAATTATCGCGGCGCACGGCGCCGGCCGGAATCGTACGGAGGACTTGGCCTGCATGCCAGCCGAGTTCGGCACACACAACGCACAAACCCACCGCAAGGGCATATCTGGAGAGCCGGGTTCCTAGACTCAGGAGGAACATCGCCAACAGGGCGACAAGCAGCCAACCGAACACGCGAGCCGCAGATATCGCCTGCAGAGCCGCCTGCCAGCCAGACACGGACGACGACTCGCCCGCCGCGATTGGACGAAGTCCCCACCGTTGCAGGATCGTCAGGACGGCGGCCCCGACGACGGCGATCAGCAAACCGATCAACACGCCGTATTGCCGACGTCGGCGACCGTCCGTCGCCATCGAGACCATTTGATTGAATCCCGCGCCGGCCAGCACCGCCGTCAGAAAGGAACAGAAGAACAATGCTCGCGCCGGTTCCCGAAATAGCGAAACCCCCGGAACGAACCGATGCAGCAACGGAAACACCGGCGCCAGGTCACCTAGCGCGAACAGCAGTGCGGCCAACCAAAGCACCGCGAACCGTAGCACGGGATACCGGCGACAGGAACCGCAGACGGCGGCAATCGCGAAAACCAGTGGTACGATCCCGAAATGGCAAACGGCTTCCCAGTAGTACTGGCCCGGTCCCCGGTAATCCGCAGGGCCTCCGAACGCGAACGGATCAAGCATTTGCAGCAGGCTGGACAGGGCAAGGCTCCCAGCGGTCACTTGCTCCATCGTCATCCCGCCCGCCCGCACGCAGTGGCGGCTGTACAGCCACATCGGCAAGAGTTCGATCGCCGTCAACCCCGCCACCATCGCACCAACCAGCAACCAGCGGGCTAACAGACGCAAGGGTGTGGAGTCAGGAATCTCGCCACTTCCGACGCCCTCGCTTCGTCGCCAAAGGAACCTGGCGAAGTCGACCACAACAAGTGCAGTCATGAGCAAGACCAGGTAGAACGCTTCCTGGACGTGACCGCAGAAGAAAGCCAGGGCAAGCACCGCCGCAGTCCCCGGGACTCCCCAACGCTGCCCCAATCGCAATCGTTCCAGTGCGAAGAATGCCCACGGTATCCAGGCCACCAGACACACCTGGTTGTAATGCCCCTCGCCGGTCTGGGCCACGTAATACGGCGCGCCCAGAAAGCAGATTCCGGCGAACAGGGCGCCGGATCTGCAGAGACCGTATCGACGGCAAAGAAGATAGGTTCCCAGGCCGGCCAGCCAGTGATGGGCCACCAACATCCAGCTAATCGCCCGCCGTGCGGTGATCAAGCCGTACAGCCAGTTAGGCGGATAGAACAGGGCGGACTGCGGATTGCCCAGCCAGGGGATACCGCCCAGAGAGAACGGATTCCAGAACGGCAGCGGGTGGAGCTGTGCTAGAGCACGCCCCTGGAATTCGCGGAAAGCGATGACGTGAGAGGTCACGTCGTTCCCCCCGTTGTGTTGCGGACCAACCAGCAGATCCGCTGGATGGAGGCTCAGCCTCCAAAACACGACACCGGCCGCCGCGGCAAGCGTCAACCCGACAATACAGCTGCTCAATGTTCGTGACATATCCACACCCTTCTCGCCCACTTCGGGACGCGACGCCGGACCAACGCCGTGTCGTCGATTCCCGTCCGGTGCATCGCTAAACTGGCCCGCGTGGTCTCTACGGTACAGGTCTTCCTAGCGGTCGTTCGACACGGTGGACCAAGAAAGGCCCCGCGCGGAATGTAATCGGTTGGGACCACGGAAATACGCCTTCCAAACGCCGCGGAATTTGAGGTGGCTCCCTGACGACCCCTTCTGGGCAGAACCGCCTAATGGTATCGGGAGACACCCCGCAGGCAGATAAGTCGGAGACGATGTAGCGCTGAGGACTGCCAGCCAACGCCTTCATGATCGCGTTTCGCTGGTGGGGGAAAACATCGAGGTAGACCGCCACGTATCCAAACCGCGTCGACGGGCGCAAGCCCAAGGCCGTATACAGATGAATCGCATTGTTGTCGTAACACGTCAATTCTCCGTCCCGTAGGTGCAATGTCCGTAGGTGAGCAGCGACACGATCCAGGTCTCGCCACGACGGGCTCGCCAACATCGCAAGACGGCCTCGGACGTCAGCGGTACTCCCGCTCGTTACGCATGTCGACCAGCAAGCGAGCCTCTCGAGTTGTAGGACAGGCGAGGAGATCAGGCACAGCGTTAAAAAGGCAAGACTGCCGAACTTCCAGACTCTGTTACTGACCGCGAGGCTCGCGATGACTCCCACCGCCAGCAACACGCCAGGTGCATGTACGTAGTCGTGAAGATGCTGCAAAGTGTAGGCTTGTGTCAGCCAACCGAGATAAAAGGCGGCGAGCAGAAGGCGGGCATTGGATTCTGCGGCCCTAGGCTGGCTTATCGCCATCGGTGTTGCCGATCTCCCCGTCTTCAGCGGCGACTCAGAAATGGGAATTTCACTGGATGAAGTCTCCAGGCTGCCTGTCGAATTGATCTGTCCAGGCTTGCGTCTTGCCAGAGTCTTTACAATTACCCCGCCTACGAGGGGAACTGCGGCACAATGTACGAACTGCCAAGGGAAGAACCGCCCGACCATCATCAGAATCGCCCTCGGCGTCCAGTAATCGTACCGGCTGGCGAAATAATGCGGGTCCCAGACAAACAAAGTTTCCAGGAAGTAGGGCCAAGCTCCCGATTCAAGAAGCCATGCCGTACCGACGCTCCCGATAAATGAACCACCGGCCAACAGTCCAATCAGATCGACATACATGTAACGCCAACGACGGATTCTCCAGACGCTCACCGCCCAGCAACCCAAAGCGGGGACGACAATCATGGGCTTGATCCACACACCAGCACCCCAGCACAAACCCTCGACTGACGCCCACATCGCGGCCTGCTTCATTTGCACGTGTTCTCGACAGAATCGTTCGATTTGAAATGACCGCAGCGTCAACGCGCCAAGTCCCGGCAGCAGGAGCCAAAACTCACGCTGGCAGTGGCAGGACTCGTTAATTGAAAAATAGAACAGAAGCAACACCGGTACGGTCCATCCCAGGACTGCGCGAGGCGCGCCACCGGCCTTCATGAGGCCGCGCAAGAGCAGAAGGTTGATGATGAAGAAAGCCAAATCGGCGACGCGCAGGGCGACGGATGAGGGCCCGCCCACAAGCCGAATCGCAGCGTGCAACAACACAATTCCGGGCAGATTTGTCTCGACAAGATCCCGGTAAAGCACTCCTCCTCGCAGGAGTTGAAAAGCCTGCACGTCGTACAACGCCGCGTCGTTTGGCAAAGGCATGCACAGGAAGAGCGGACCGGCGACAATGAGCAGTGCGAAGATCGCCCCGACAGCCAAGTAGTCGGGGCGGGCATCTTCAGATGATTCACGTGACTGATTGGGTGGAACTGCCGGTGAGACTGACGACATCGCCCACTCTGTGGAATTGAACTCGTCAGATCGTATCAAGCTGCGACGGAACATTTCAATCTCGCTTCAACGAGCTTCGTTTCGGGTGTAAACCAGCTGCTTCACCAGCCGCTTCTTTCTCCTTCTTGACCTGCCTACGTTCTCTCGGCGCTAGGCTCTCCAGTGGGTGTTCTACATGGTGGATCAGATAACGACCGGCTCGATAAATCGCCGGTTGTGACCACGGATACACTCTTTGAAGCCGCTCCGGAAACCGGGGCGCAAGCTGCAACGGCCCCTCCGGGCACAGCCCTGCAATCGCTTCGGGATTCAGTCGCAAGCACATCAAGTCCGTCACGACATAGCGATGTCCACTGGCCTTTAGGGCTTCCAAGAATTTTGGATGTCGATCCGGGAAAAAGACGACTAGAGTATCCAGGTACACATAACGCGTTGGTGGACCTAGCCCAAGCATCGGGTATAAATGAATGAGCCCGCTATTGTAGCAAGATACGTCCCCCTGCCGCACGTCTAACCCTCGCAGGAAGGTCGCAACCTGCACCAAATCAAGCCAGCGCGTGGTCGGGAGGAGTTGAAGCCGATGTCTGATCTCGGGCGTGCTTCCTGATCTCAGGCAGGCAGCCCAACACGCCAACCGATGACTGCGGAGCACCGGAGACGACAGCAAGGCTAACACCAAAAAGCCGACGGCCACCGCCTTCCACACTTTACTCTTGTTTGCGATCTCCGCAAGCTGCGCGAGTCCCAGTAGTACTCCCGGCGCGTGAACGTAATCGAACAGGTGCTGCATGCAGTACGACTGAACCAGCCAGCTCAAATAGAAGACAGCGACAAGCGATTGCGCCACGGCCGCCGAGTCTGAGCCCGGTTTCTGACCACCACCGAGCATCCGAGCCGTCACCGCAGCCGATCGATCATTATCATCCGGCCTTGGGTTCCGATTTCGATTTCCCGTCCTGAGCCGACGCAATCCGCGCGGCATGACGACCAGGGCGACCGGAACACCCACCAAGTGAACGAACTGCCACGGGAAAAATCGGTAGATCATTCGCAGGAAGGACAAGGCTGTCCACTGCTCTCGCCCAGCGATCATATAACGCGGGTTCCACTCGATCAATGTCTCGACAAAAAACGGCCAAGACCCCGACTGCAGCAACCAGAGCATCCCGAGGCCGCCGGCTAGCAGTCCACCTGTCAGTAGTCCAACAAAATCGACAACGGCGGCGCGCGAATTCCGGATCTGCCAAACGCTGGTGAGCCAACAGGCTGCCGCCGGAATGACGACGACCGGCTTGATCCACACTCCGGCACCCCAGACCACGCCCTCGCACACGGAACAAATTGCCGTCCGGTATGCATCCCACTGGCCCTGTCGGAGGCGGTCTACTTGGTTGCGCCGGAGGGTCAACGCTCCCAGCGCTGGACAGAGAAGCCACGTGTCCCGTTGGCAATGGCACCATTCGCTCATCGAGAAGTAGAAGAAGGTGGATATCAGTGCGAACCAAGCCAAGCTAATTCGAGGCACACCGGATGATTTCAAGAGACCTCGCAACAGCAGGAGAGTGACCGCAAGGAATCCGATATCTGCCGCACGCAGGACCACGGAAGAGGTGCCTCCGAGTGACCGGATCGTCGCGTGCAGCCAAACGATGCCCGGCAGATTAGGCTCGAAGATGTCTCGATACAGCACACCACCTTGTAGCAAATTCAACGCCTGCAGATCGTACATGACCGCGTCGTCGGTCAGCGGCATGCACAAAAAAAGTGGGCCGTTGGTGACCAGCAGAAGGACCAGCAGAAGCCAAGCTGGAGCGGACCCTCGGCCATCGGCCGGGGCCGGGTCCGGTGCGGTCGTCGGCGGGTTGACGAGAGCAGTGGTCATTGGTTATCGGTTATCGGTCATCGGTTATTTCATCCGTCATCCCTCCGCGGCTGACAGCCAGAGCGGGTCTGTCCCAAGCGGTATCTCGCCATTCCGGCTCGACCGGCTCTGGCCTGTGGCGGTCGAAATTCACCCGGCGGGCCACGATGTACATTGGCCTGGCCCGCACCTGGTCGTAGATCCGGATCACGTATTCCCCCAGAATGGCGATGCCGAACGAATTCAGAGCGCCGAAGAACGAGGCCACCATGGTGATCGACGTCCAGCCGGGAATGGCCAAGCCGGTGGACAGCTTGTGGTACATCGTAAAGCCGCACAGTCCGGCGCAGACCAGTAGCGAGAGCGCAGCGACCGAGTAGAACATGGCCAAGGGAACTCGGGAAAAGGAGAAGATCGCACTCTTGGCCAGGCGGAACAGTTGCCGCATCGAAACCCGCGGCTTGTCGTCGTGCCGTGCATGCCGCTCGACCGGCACCCCAATCTGGCGGAATCCGACCCAGCGACGCAGGCCCGGATAGAACCGGTCGCGGTCCGTCAACTGCAAGATGTGATCGACCACCGTTCGATCGACCAGTCCGAAGTTGCCCGCGTCCTGCGGAATCGGCATCTCGGAGATCGCGTTCAAGACGCGGTAAAAGGCATAGAACAGAAACCGCTTCGGCGGGCTCTCTTTGCGGTTAAAGCGGACGGCGTAAACGACGTCGTAGCCAACCCGCCATTGCTCCAAAAAATCCACGATCGCGGCCGGATCGTCCTGCAGGTCGGAGTCCATCAACACGACGGCATCGCCGCGAGCGTGGACCAGGCCGGCCTGGACCGCCGCCTGATGGCCGAAATTCCGCGACAAGTGTACGACCCGAATCGCCGGATTGGCCTGGGCCAATTCGTCCAGGATCTCGACGCTGTCGTCGGTCGAACCGTCATTGACAAACACGATTTCGTAGCGCTCGTCATGTGCGACCAGCGCCCGCATCACCATGTCTGTCAACCGCCGCAGCACTTGAGCCTCGTTGTAGCAGGGCAGCACGACGGAAACCAACGCATCGTCAGGGCGATTGGTCACGGTACTCACGGTACTCACGGGGCTTGATCCTTTCAGTCATTGGTCCACCATCTCACTTGCCGAGTACGGCCACCAGGGACAGACCGGCGGGCAGGCCGGGCCAGCGGACGAAGCGACGTTCCAGCGCAGCGCAACCGATCAGCAGGCGATTGACGGCGCCCGGCAGGCGGGGAAAGGTGGCTCCATTGGTTGCGGTTCGCGACCGCCCGAGTCGTCGCGAAATCCACGCAGCGGGCAGGCTGAAGGCGTTCCAACGGCCCTGCCATAGGATTCGCAGGTTCGCTGCTTGAACCTGCCGTCGCAGTTCGTCTTGCGTGTAACGCCGGAAATGCCCCAAATGCCGGTCCCAGTCGGAGAGCAGCGACGGATAGGCGGGAACGCTCAGCACCATGCCGCCACCGTCTGCAATTGCGCTGCTGGCGTGCCGCAGGGCCTCTACGGGGGCGGCAATGTGCTCCAGCACGTCGAGCAGCAGGGCCACGCGTGCCGATCCCGGCTGAATCGGCCAGGGATCAGAAAGGTCATGGACGTACACCTCCGACAGGCCCTGCGACCGCGCGTGGGCCACCGACGCGGGCATCAGGTCCAACCCGACGACGTCGTAGCCCAGACGCTGAAACTCGAAGAGGTTGCGTCCCGAACCGAACCCGCCTTCGACCAACAAGCCCGGAGGCGGGAAGTGCCGCCCGACAAGGTCCACAACCAGTCGCCGCTTGGCCACGTGCCACCAGTAGCCCTCTTCCAGGTCGATCAGTTCTTGCAGGTGTTTCGGGTCCATGGTTCAAAAACAGAGCCGCCCGGCCGCGTAGCCTTTCGTTCGACTGTCACAACTCAAGAATCCGGCAAACGATGTGCCACCTACCCTCGGGACCGGCTCCCGACCGCCCAAGGACCGACGATTCCCACCGTGTCAGACTCGAGACCCGAAACGCAAAAGACAAGTGTTGACGAAAGGCGACACGGCAAACCGGCCGATGTTGACCGGCGGCAACAATTCAACCCGGATCTTTCTCTGTTGTCTCTGTTTCCTCATGTAAAATGCGCCGGAAAAGACGAACTCGGACAATGATAGTACGAGGCGGGTTGTTGCTACGGAGCGCGTCGAGACAAGAGCGACGAGGCGTGTTACGGGTTGGTTGGACGGTTGCGGAGTTGTTCCAGCTGCTCGCGCGTCGTCGCGGCGCGATCCCGGAACTGGTCCATCGTCACGAACGGCTGCTGCAACGCCGAGGTGTCCTGGGAGAGCGCGCCGCCCGGCCGATTTTCACGCAGCACAAAGTCGCGCAATTCCAGGGCCGCCGGCGCCAGCAGAAGAATATACACGGGCGGAGCCAGGCACAGCGCCACGGGGAACAGCATGGCTACCGCGCGACGGTTGCCGCGTTCCTCGGCCCGCTGCCGTTGGCCCAGCCGCAGGCTGTCGGCGTATTCCTGCAGGGCCGTGCCGACGTTGCTGCCCAAACGCACGGACTGCGAGGTGACGGCCGCCAGGGATTTCACCTCCGGCGTGTCAACCCGCTCGGCGAACATCTCCAGGGCCCGTTCCATCGTGTGCGTTTCCGAGTGCCGCCGAATGATGTCGAATTCCGTGGCCAAGTCGCCGTGGGCGTTGCGGATCTCGCGCCCCACTCGCTCCATTGCCATCTGCAGCGACAGGCCGCCGGTCAGGCACATGCTCAACATGTCCAGGCCGTCCGGCAGACCGCTTTGGATGGCGGTGACGCGCCGCTTGGCTTGAGTCTGCAAAATGATACGGGGCAGTGCGAACAACAAGATCCCGCCGGCGACGCCGGCGATCAACAGGGGAATCGTGGGGTCGCGCTGCGGATCGTAAACGGCGAATAGAGCAAAGCCGATCAACAGGCACCAGCCGAACAGGGTGACATTACGAAGGGCCAGGTAGTCGGCCAGCGCGTGGGGGGCGTAGTGGCCAGCTTGCCGAAGTTCACGCTCCAGGGTCTTCTTCGCTTGGCTCGACACCGGCAGCAGGGCGGCAAAGGCGTTCGTCGCGGGCCCAAACACAGGCCGCCGGCGGTAGGGGTCGTCGTCGCGCTGCCCTCGGTCCCGCAGCAGAAACCGTCCCACCATCCAGACCAAGGGCGCCAGGAAGAGGAAGGCGGCAAGCGGGAGGAAAATCTCCGGATGGTTCTGCATGTTCGAGCCTCGCTAATACTCCGTCCGGATCAGCCGCGAGATCCAGATCAGACCGACCAACTCCAGGACCACGGCCGCGGTCAACAGCGCGTTCCCCAACGGCAGCGACAGCAGCTTGCTGGCGTACTCCCGCTGAAACACGAACATGAACACGAACAGCAGGGGCCCGGCCATGGCAATCAGCATGGCCGAAAAACGCCCGGCGGCCGTGACGGATCTCAACTGCTGGCGATAGTTCATGCGATCGCGGACCACGCGGGCCATCCGTTCCAACGTCAGGGCGAGATTGCCGCCCGCCTGGCGATGGACCGCCAGGGTGGTGGCCATGATGCGGATGTCCATCAGGGGCAGCCGGTGGACCAAGGCCCGCATGGCGGCGCCGACCGACAGCCCCATCTGCAGGTGCCGGGAACAGCGGCGGAACTCCAAGCCCAGCGGCTCGGAGGCTCGCTGACCCACCAGGGCAACCGCCTGCTCCAGACTCTCGCCGGCTCGCGTGGCGCGGGACATCAGGTCCAACACGTCGGCCAACTGCATTTGCACTTGCCGTAACCGCCGGTTGCGGTGATAGCTCAGTATCGGGATGGGCAGCATCATGCCGGCGATGCCGCCGACGACCGCGGCCAGCAGGTCTTCGGTCCACAGAAAAGCCGCCCCGCCCAGAAGCAGACCGGTGAAGACCAGCACCAGGGTCACGGTCAGACCGCCGGAGGGAATGCCGCTTTCCAGCGCTAGTCGCTCGACGGATTGGTCCACCCGGCCAATCAATCCCGACGGCGGCACGGCATCCCGCGCCAGCGGCAACCGGGACAACCGCGGGGCCACCTCCTCGACCTTTGGTGGTGCGAAGAGCATGTCCCGCAGCGCAAGCCCCACGGCCCCGATCACCGAGGCTAGTCCTGCGAAGCTGACGATGGTTACAACGGCAAGATCCACAATCAAACTCGTGGTTATCGGTGATCGGTCATGGAATCCCAAATCTCGAATCTCGAATCTGAAATCTGAAATCTGAAATCTGAAATCTCAAATCTCAAATCTGAAATCTCAAATCTGAAATCTGAAATCTGAAATCTCAAATCTCAAATCTCAAATCTCAAATCTGAAATCTCAAATCTCAAATCTCAAATCTCGAATCTCGAATCTCGAATCTCAAATCTCAAATCTCAAATCTCAAATCTGAAATCTGAAATCTCGAATCTCGAATCTCGAATCTCGAATCTGAAATCTGAAATCTCAAATCATCAAAACTTCTTGGCTTCGAACAAATCGTCCGGGA
>CAZAQY010000285.1:0-10856 GCA_964486845.1 uncultured Pirellulaceae bacterium | reverse complement strand
CCGGGACCTGTCGGCACCGACGCCCGCGCTGATGACGGCGATCCTGGACGCGATTTATGCCGCGCTGGCCGCCGGCAGTCCGGCCTACGTCCACTGCTGGGGCGGCGTGGGCCGGACGGGAACGGTGATCGGCTGCTGGTTACTGCGGTACGGGCACGCCACGCCCGACAACGTCCTGGACGTACTGATGAGCCTGCGCAAGCAGGATCGGGAGCGGCGGCACCGCATGTCACCAGAGTCGGCCGAGCAGCAACGGTTCGTCAAGCGGTGGCTGGAGCACGGGGCTGCGAATTGAATCTCGGCGTGCGGCAACAATCCGGCGGTCTGGCGTCACCATACCAGCTACACACCCCCGCCGTGATCGTTCTGGGGGCGCGCCCCCACGGCGATCATCCGCTGGGCGCCCAGGGGACGCCTCGATGGTCCACGGCGCTACTGGGCCACACCACGGATGCCCCTTCTGCGCTTTTCTGCTCGCAGCAGACGGCCGCTGAGGTATCGGGTGACCCAAACCAGCCAGATCGCCTCCGAACGCGCTAGGCGGCATCCTGGTGCTTTTCAAGGGGTAGCAGGATGACGGAGCCGGTCACCAAACCGGCAGGCCGGGATGAGCAACGTCGGGATCGGACGCGGTGAACTCCCGCGGCGAACGACCGTGGCCAGACCCCACGGGCCGCCGCAGCACTGCGGCTCCGGCCCCGTGTGGACGCTGCTCTACGTGATGATGGCGGTGGCGGTTCGTTTGGCAGCAACTCGCTACTTCACCGGAACCACAAGCAGCAACACGGGTTCCATCTTGTCCCTCGACGAAACTGTTTGACATTCTCCGGCGGGGCCGCTATTCTTCTCCGCAGGTGAGCAACGGTGCTCGACGGCCCCCAGCGGGCCGACCTTCTGTACGACCTGGATTTTGGGACATCCTGTCCCACGTCGCTCATGCCCATGAGGTGTGAGCAGTACCCCTCGCGACCAACCTGTCGCGCGTCTGAGCCTTCTGGGCTCCTACCGGCCCTCGGCATCGCCGAGGTTTCCAGTCCCTAAGCCACTTCGACGCTGATCGTGTAATTGCACGTCCAGATTGTGCAACTGCATGGATCAGCGTCGGGTGGCCTGCCGTGGAGGGGGCACGGCGCGACCACCGGGCTCGAAATGAGCAAAACAAGAACAGGTACTTCTCAAAATGAGGACAGCTAGAGTGACGCGGCAGCCCACTGCCGCCCTGGGAACATGACCCCGATGATCCATGGTTGCGTGCTTGCCATGAGGCCGGACATTCTGTTGTCGCGTGTTTGGTCCGGCAACCCTTTGCCCATACCACGCTAGAGGAAGATGGATTCACTGGCGGCCAAATCAGCTTCTCTACTCCAAGCACGCGGGACAAAGGCTCCACTGTCCCTCGCACGCCGGGGGCGAGACGCCTGAGACGCATAGAAAAGCTTTCGTTCGTGTTGCTCTCGGGAATGGCTGCTGAACTCAGCCTCTTGAAGATGTCGGGGGCCTCACTGCCCACTTCCGCTGACGAAATCGGCTCTCAATTCGACTCGAATCTGGCCATTTTCGCTGGCGATCCGGACAGCATTTTCCATAATTCCCCAGTGATCGCCACCATGTGTTTCTTGAGCGATCTGGATGGAGTGTTTGAGCTGGCAAGAGAGGCTCATCCCGACGGGGATACAGCACTGGAGTACGTGTGCTCCATCGCCTATCGCTTGCACGAGGCGTTTCTATGCGACGCAGAATTCCCTAACGTCGTGCTCCGGGTCGCAGAGGAGTTGCAGCGCAAACGCAAGCTGTCCGCTGCCAGGATCCGACGGTTGGTACGGGATGCTGTGTCCCCCAGCGCTCCCTATTTGACGTATTTTCGGCCGGTGCGAATCTCCGATGCGCACGGCAACAGCACTGTCCGCATACGACGACACTCGTTCGCGCGGCCGTCGCATGCAGCTGCATCGCTTGTGTTGACTTTGGCAGGTCTTGCTTATCGAACCTTGGATGAATATCGCGACAACATCGTGTATGACCACCAAGAACACGTTCTCCTAGGGCCGGCGATTTCAGATGGATCACTCGGCCGGGCCGCTGTGGACTCCATTCTGCGAGAACTGAGTGTGCAAAGGAACAACAGCGTGTGCGCACCCGGAGAGCGGCCGTTTTCGGGGCCGGCGATTACAGATGGATCGTCCGTCCTCGCCGTCCTGAGTTCGTTGTTAGGCGTAGACCACGAGCAATGATTCGGCACCCGGCCCTAGTATCGGGACTACCCAACCGCGACTGTTCACAGATCAGGTCATCGGTGATTGCCCCTTTAGAACTCACCGCCGGCGGCACAAACATGGCTCTCCGACAACAACTGGCAGACCGTAAGGTCGTTTGCCATCTGTGAAATGTAGATGAACAGTCCAACGCCCCCAGCGCCGAACGATCGGGCTGGGGGCGCTCTTTGCCAGTCTACGACTGAGCACGACCCCCAGACGTCCTCGTCGCCGTTCCGATGACCAGTACACCCAGCGTCTGGAGTCACTTCTGCGGCACCGGACGAACATCTTGATCACGCACGTTGGGCCAGACGACCCGGTTGGCGGCCATCCGGGAGGCTGATCGCAGATCACGGCTTCGTTCCGTTCTTCCCGGCGGCCACCGCCGACAGGGCCTGCTCGATCTGGGCAGCCGCACATTGGGCCAATAGCTCGTAGGCCGGTCTGGTCCAGTGGAAACGGTCGCCCGCCGCCAACTCCAGCTTGGTCGCCAGAATGCCGTAGTAGTCAGCAACCGGGACTTGGTTCTCCGCCATGACTTTGCCGGCGATCTGGTTCCGCTCGACGATCAGCGGATTGAACTCCGGGTCGAAAGCGATGGGCTTGGTCTTGGTTGTCATGGGCGTTGTCGTTGCGAAGATGAGCTTGGCCCGAGGGGTGAACTTGCGGAGGTTGGCCAAGTGGGCTCGCGTCAGGGCTTCGTACTGGCCTTCGGGGATGCGTCCGGGTTCCCAGGCATGCAGGCCAATGTCGTTGAACAGGATCAGGTCGTACGTGTGTTCTGCGAAGATCGCCTGCATGTCGGCCGGCAGGTCCTTGGACCCGATGTGCTTGGGAGTGACCCACACGTCAAGGTTGACCTTGCCACGCAGTAGTTCCGCAGCCTTGCCGTGGTAGCCATTGAGGATGGAATCGCCGATCAGCAGGACGCGAGGCAGCGTGGGTCCGCCGACCAGCACCTGCCGCACGCCCCAGCCGCTCGGCTTGGCGGCGGCGGGCTTCGGACCTGCCGATGACGCGACGTGGTACACGGCCAATTTGCGGATTACCGGTTCCGCTGCCGACTCAGTTGCCCGGAGACGCACTTTCGTCACCGTCACGGGGGCGAAGCGGTCGATCCGCTTGTGACCGATCGACTGGCCACGCGCCAATTCCGTCCAGCGGTTACCGACCAGCCCCTCCAGGACGTACTGCCGTATCCGCTGGCCCTCGGTGATTTGTTCCATGCTGATCACGTGGTCGATGGCGGTCGGTTTCGCCAAGTCAAGTTCCACGGCGGTGCCACGGCCATTGGTCTCGGCGATACTCTTGCCAAACCGCCGCCGGATTTCGTCCCCGAACTCCCGGAGTCGCTTCAAGTCAGCTTCGGGCACCAGGCCGTCGCGGTCGATGTTCCCATTGAGGATCAGATTGCAGCCGCGGCCCACCGAGCCATAGTACATCTCCACCAGTTCCGCGACGCTGCGAATCTTGCTCTCCTGGTTGGGGTGCCAGAACCAAGCGTGGTTGCGCAAGGGGGCGTCACACTCGCCCGGCTGCCAAACTTTGCCCTGGGGATTGCCGGCCCCCGTGTCGTTCGCTTTGGCCACCGTGCTCCAGGATGGATAGCCGGTGACGCCGGCTTCGTTGCCTGGCCAACGGGTGTTGCCAGCCGGATTGTCGGGCGGCCCCTGGAAAGTCACGGCATGGGGCTGGAGTCGCTTGAGGATCGGCACCAGATCGGGTCCGCCTTTCTCCGGCGGCAGCGTGCCGCCGTCGAACCAGATGTAGGTGAGCGGGCCGTAGTTGCCCCACAACTCGGTCACCAGACTTTCCGCCCGTCGCCGATACTCGACCTGCCGTGGATCGGCAGGGCCGCTGGACCCTTTCACCGTGCAGTTGCCGAAGACTTCGCAGTAGGCGTTGGCCGGCATACTGCAATAGATGCCGGGCTGAATGCCGTACTTGCGGCACGAGGCGACGTAATCGGCGACCACGTCGCCCTTCCCGTCCCGCCACTTCGACTGCCGCACACCGTACGGATACGCGTCGCTCTGCCACGAGATGAAGCCCGTGCAGTGCTTGGCCACGAAGACCGTGTAGCCAGCCCCCATCGCCTTGGCCGCCTCCAACCACTGATCGGTGCTGAGCTTGGCGGGATGGTACAGACTGGGGTCGAGGTGTCCTTGGCGGGGCCAATCTCCCTCGCCACCGTCGGTGAAGACCGAAATATCAAAGTGATAGAACAGTCCCAGTTCCTGGTCCTGCCAGGCGGCCTGCTCGGGTGTTGGCCGAGGCATGTCCGGCTCCCCGGCCAGCGTTGCAGCATCACGTGTGGTGGGGGCAAACAGCAGAACCAGAATCGGCAGGGGGGCGGTTGATCGCATGAAAGTCTTCCCTTGGGATGGGTGAATTGCCGCGATGTTGTCGCTATTTCACGCCGACGCCAGACTGCATCGGGGGCGTCCCGCGTTGATGGGCTCCCATGTCCGGAGCCGGGCCTGTAAAGCCGGCGCTGAAATTGGGGATCGCCAGTCCTTGGCCGGCGCCGGGGCTGTTGGGAGCCAGTTGGAAACGGCCTGACTTCGACGCCCCATCGAAACCGGCGCCAGACACAAACACGGGCTCGCCACGCACCCCGTGCGTCTCCTGGTCCTTCGGGACGCGCCCGTTGTAGAGATCGTAGTCGAAGTCGTTATCGGTGTTGCTCGTGTTCTCGCTGACGCTATACCCGTTATCCTGCCGCACCTGGAGAACGTTGTTCCGCGAAACCACATGCTTCACGATCCGGTTTCCGCCCAGTCCACCCTGGGGCAGCCAGCCGTCTTCCTGGAAGACCGTGTTGTGGAAGACATACATGTGGCCGGTCATCCAGTCTTCGCTGCCGGCGTAGCCCATCTTGAGGAAGTGCAGTCCCGGAGCGTCAGGAGCCCGCTGGCTGCGTCCGTAGACGTTGCCCCAGATGTAGAGCGGCCCGATGGACGCCGCCGCGTCGCCGATTCCCATCATGGCCTGCGTGATGTAGTTACCCCATACCCGCACGTTGCGGCTGCCGCCCTCGACTTCCAGGCCGTCGTCCCAGCAGTGGCTGACGATGTTGCCGTAGATGTCCGAATCGGGGCCGGGCGATCCGCGGAAACTGCCGTTGCTCCCCCCGCCGATCACATCGTTGTACATGTGCTCCAGGTCGGAAAAGCACTCGTTGAACCGAATCACGTGGTTCCCGGCCGTGTTGAACAGCGAAATGCACTGCGGCCCTTGCGTGTGATTGCGGAACTTGGCGTCCCACGCGCTGCCGTTGCAGTGGGGGTGGTGCAGCTTGCACCGCTGGACGATGAGGCGTTCCAGGCTCGTGCTGTGCGAGAGGATGGCCGCCTCGTAGTCGAACCCGAAGCCGGTCTGGGGATTGAGCCGGCCCCAGTCGGAGATGTCGCAGCCCTCGATGACGATGTCGTGGCCACCGTCGATACGGATGGCGCCGATCGGTTTCCGGGAGGTGTTCTCGGCCGCTCCGGCACTTTGGAGCGTCAGGCCGCGGATGATCACGTAGGAAGCGTCGATCGTGATGCACGCATCGTGCCGGTGGCCGACGTTGATCGTCGCGCCTCGGCCGTCGTAGACCCGGTAGGCATCGGGCATGCCGGATTCCTTGATCGCCAGCGGCGTGTCGCGGTCCGCAACTCGGATCGTCTGGCCGGCCGGAAACTCATCGCTCCAGGTCTTGGCGATCAGCGTCTCGGTCACCGATGTGCCGGGAAGCGTCAACTGGACATCGTAGCTGGTTCCCGGCGTGAGATTGACGATGCTGCCCCGGTAGTCCGCCAGCGCGAGGTCGGTTTTGGGAATGGGGTTGTACCGCATGGGCAGGGCGTCATTCCACCGCGACTGCCCCTGCTGGCGGTAACGGACCTGCACCTGCTTCTCCACAGAGCCGTTTTTCGGTGACCAGTAGAGCCCAAGGCAGTGAAAGGTGGGGATGGCCAAGGGGGCCTCGCCTGCCTCTAATCCCGTGCACATCAGGACGGCAACGGCTGTTGCCAGCACGATCCACGCCACGCCTCGTCGATTGTCGGGCTGTACCATCGTAAGTCTTCTCCTTCTCCACGCTCGCCCTGTCGTTTCGGATGTTGTAGACCGTGAATCAGGGGAAGACAACCACGCCCGCGCAATCACTGCTGCAACGCAGTTGGTACAATGACGCGGGACTCGCCCCTGGCTCCCCTGAGCGTACCCGGCAAACACCCCTGTCTTCACGAGAAGGAACACTGCATGCCCCAGCGTACTACCCGCCTGTTGGTCACTCTTGGACTGTGCCTGCTGCTGACCCCTGTTTCCATGGCGCAGGAACTCCTGGTCGCCCCCGACAACGCTCTCGGCATCTATCAGCCCGGCCAGACGATCCGTTGGAAGGTTCACGTCAAAGGGGCCGACGTCCCCGAGGCCGCGTTCACGCTCAAGACGGGCGGCCTGACGGAACTGACCAAGGGCAAAGTCGCCCTAGCGGACGGTCAGGGGCAGATCGAAGCCAAGCTCGACACGCCAGGCTGGCTCTTGGTGGACGTGAGCATCAAGCCTGCGACGAACAAGAGGGTCACGGCGCTGGGGGGCGCCCTCGTCTTGCCGGAGAAGATCCAGCCCGCCCTGCCTCGCCCAGACGAGTTCGACACGTTCTGGGAAGGCAAGCTCAAGGAATTGGCGGCTGTGCCGATGAACACCAAACTCGCCCCCGCTGATAGCGGCAAAGCGAATGTCGATTACTTCAAGATCACCATGGACAACATCCGTGGTTCCCGCATCCGCGGCCAGCTCGGGCGCCCCAAGCAGGGCGAGAAGTTCCCCGCCATGCTGATCGTCCAGTGGGCTGGCGTCTACCCGTTGCAGAAGGGCTGGGTCACTGACCGGGCTGCCGAGGGTTGGCTGACGCTGAACATCAACGCCCACGACCTGCCGATCGACGAGCCCCAACAGTTCTACAACGAGCAGACCGCGGGTCCCTTGAAGGACTACACGGGCATCGGCAACGACGACCGGGAAACCAGCTACTTCCTGCGGATGTATCTGTCATGCTACCGCGCCGCACAGTACCTGACGGAGCGCGATGACTGGGACGGCCGCACGCTGGTCGTCACGGGCGGCAGCCAGGGCGGCTTGCAGTCGATCGTGACGGCCGGGCTGCACCCGAAAATCACGGCGGTCTTGGCCTGTGTGCCTGCCGGCTGTGATCTCAACGGCCCGGTGGCTGGCCGGCTGCCCGGCTGGCCAATGTGGTACTGGAAGACCCAGGGCAGGGACGAAGCCAAGGTACGGCATGCCGCTGGCTACTACGATGTCGTCAACTTCACCTCGCGTGTGAAGTGCCCTGTGCTCATCGGCGTGGGCTTGATCGACACCGTCTGTCCGCCGTCCGGCGTCTACGCGGCGTACAACCAGTTGCCGGGTCCCAAGGAAATCGTCGTGCTCCCGTTCGGCGAACACGGCGAGAAGAAGGGCTCGCACGGTCCGTACTACGCCCGCTTCAACGCCTGGAAGCAAGCCTTGGTCCAAGGGAACGCGGCTCCGGTGAAGTGAGGATGTCCCCATGGAAACCGGCGTACTGGCCGCGAAGCCATGAACGCGAAGGCCGGCCGATCATGCCCGATCAGAAAACCAAACCCGGCCGCCGATACTGGCTAATTATGGCCCGCGGGATTCTGCGGTTCATGGCCGTCCTGGCCGGGATGTTCTTCCTGGCCGGCCGGCTGAGCTACTGGCAGGCGTGGGGCTACGGTGGCATGGGCCTGTTGCTCGGCCTGACGGTCGCGGTGCTGTTCGTCAGGAAGCCTGACGTGATCAAGGAGCGGGTCCGGCCAGGTCCGGGCATGAAGTGGTGGGACAGAGTCTTCTTCGCCCTGTACATCCCCTGCTTCCTAGCGGTTCTGGCCGTGGCCAGCCTGGACGCCGGACGGCATCACTGGACGGCTTCGATGCCGGTTCCGGCGTATGTCGCAGCCTACATCATCCTGGCCGTGGCCTATGGCGTTAGCGTCTGGGCGATGTGGACCAACCGCTTCTTCTCCAGTGTCGTCCGCATCCAGACCGAGCGCGGCCACCACGTTGTCCAGGAGGGACCGTACCGTCTCGTTCGGCATCCAGGTTACGTCTGCGCGGTGCTCCTGGGTCTGGCCAGTGCGGTGCTTCTGGGATCACTGTGGTCCTTGATTCCCGCGGGGCTGATGGCGATGCTGGTTACCGTTCGCACAGCGTTGGAAGACGCCACGCTGCAACGCGAGCTGCCAGGGTATACGGAGTACGCCAGCAAGGTCCGGTATCGCCTGTTGCCCGGCGTGTGGTAGCCCATACCATTGCGCGGAACTGGACAATGTCTCGATGCACCCCCGAGTGAAGCCATGCCCCGCGCCGGCAACTATTCGCTGACCACCCTGAACGAGCCGAACAAGATCGGCATCGCTGGCCGGCGTCATCGCGGTTGGGTCGGCCGGATCATGGCCGTGATGCTGGCTGTTCTGTCACCCGCCACGGTATCGGCCGAGGACTTGGCGGCCTTGAAGGACCGCGCGACCAGCGCCGAACCCGAAGCTCAGGTCAGTCTGGGCATCGCCTACCGGGACGGCAGGGGAGTCACTCGGGACAACGCTCAAGCATTGGCATGGTTCCGCAAGGCCGCCGAGAAGAACAACGCGGCGGCCTTCGACAACCTCGGCTGGATGTACGAGCATGGGTTGGGAACGACTACGGATCTCGTAGAGGCCGCCCGGTACTATCGTGATTCAGCCAATGGCGGGCACTCCCAAGGTCAGTGGAACCTGGGACGGATGTACGCGGAAACGTCCTGGGGCAGGTACGACAACTCCGAGGCCGCACGCTGGTACCGCCGGGCTGCGGATGGCGGGCACCGCGAGGCGCGGTATCGCCTGGGGCTGGCATATCTCCAAGGCATGGGTGCTCCGGCCGACGCCGCCGTGGCCTGTCGGTGGTTCCATGCCGCAGCAGACCAGGACCACGTCAGCGCCCAACTGGCGCTGGGGACGATGTACTGTCTCGGCCGTGGAGTGGCTCAAAGCGATGAGCAGGCACGCACTTGGTTCGCCAAGGCGGTTCGCTCGGGCGACAGGCACGCCGCGGACGCCCTGGAATGGCTCGACCTGCGCAAGAAGCCTTCCGTACCCGGCCAGTTCGCCTGCCTCCACGTCCCGCACGTCTCCCAAGGTTGGAACCTCTGCGGTGTGGCCGCGGCCACGATGGCGACCGCGTTTCACGGCCGGACCGCCGATCAGTATGAGGTGAAGAAACTCTGCGGCAGCCCGCTGGGCGAAGGCACCGACTGGATGGACATCATTTCCGGCGCCGCCAAGCTGGGATGCCGCTGGGAACTGGTGATCTTCCCCTACGACGAAGCAGGACTGCGCGACGGTCAGGCTCGGATGAAGCAATGGCTCGACGGCGGGCATCCGATTCTGCTGGACATCACGGAGGATCGCCCCGGCCGCTCGCCCACGGGCCATACGGTTGTGGTCGTCGGCTATGACGCCGCGACGCAGCGCTGGATCATCGACAACCCGGCGCTCGGCCCGCCGGGCATCCAGCTCTATAGCCTGTGGACCCTGGACAAACTCTGGCACTCCCGGTGGTACTCGAAGACATCCCCCGGCACCTCACGACCGATCATTCTGACCCGCTGAGCGTCAAGCGGCGGCACGTTCATTTGACGGCCGACACCCATCGTATGGAAAGGAAGCAGATGATCACGAAGACACTTGGCCGTACGGGTCTCCAAGTGACCCAGCTCGGCTATGGCAGCATGGGACTCCGTGGCCCACGGACGTGGGGCGTACGCGTCGTCAGCGACGAAGACGCCGACCGTTTCCTGAACGCGGTGCTCGACGCCGGCATCAACTTCATCGACACCGCGCCCGACTACGGCGTGAGCGAGGAGCGGATCGGCCGGTATCTCAGTTCGCGGCGGGCCGAGTTCTACTTGGCGACGAAGTGCGGGTGCGCGCCCATCCAGCACGAGGATCGCCTGGAGGTCCGGCACGTCTGGACGAGGGACGTCATCCGGCGGAACATCGAGACCAGCCTTCGGCGGCTCAGAACAGATCACGTGGATGTCCTGCAATTCCACGGAGGCGATGCCGAAACGCTCCAGCGTGAGGCGCTGATCGACTTGCTGAGGGACTTTCGCGAGCAAAGCATCGTCCGGTTCCTCGGCATTTCCAGTTCCCTGCCGCACCTGCCTGGCCTGATCGACCTGGGCGTGTTCGACACGTTCCAGATTCCCTACTCGTGCCTGGCCCCGGAACATCACGATTGGATCACGAGGGCCGCTGAAACCGGGGCCGGGATCGTCATTCGGGGCGGCATCGCTCAGGGCGGCCCCGAGGCCGAGATCCAGCGACCGGCGCTCAATGACATCTGGACGCGGGCCAGACTTGATGAGGTTCTGCCAGAGGGAATGAAGCCGGCTGAGCTGATCCTGCGGTACACGCTTTCCCACCCCCACTGCCACACAACGATCGTCGGCACCTGCAACCCGGGGCATCTGGCGGAGAACCTTGCCGCCGCGGCTCAGGCGCTGTAAATGAATAACATTTCGAGTTCTACTAGCCGTCTGGTAGGATGGTG
>CAZAQY010000284.1:0-10877 GCA_964486845.1 uncultured Pirellulaceae bacterium | reverse complement strand
GGGTTTTCGGTCAAGATCAGTTTCTTGACTGGAACATTTCTCCTAAAGTGCAACGTGGCTGTCGACGACGGCAATTTCCAGTGGGCCGCGCACGGCGTGCCCACCACGCACTTCCGATACCACGATTTCCCCGAGACCCGCGGGGAAGACGGCTTTGCGGACTTCGTGTGGGGCATGAAGTACCAGGATCACACGTGCAACAAGGGTTTCGTCCGTGACCGCGCCCGCGCGCTTCGCTTCTACTACGACACGCGCAAGATCCCGGAGGGAAAGAAGGTCGTCGTGACCATCGCCCTTCCGAAACTCGTCAAGGGCGCGCATATCGTCTTTGCGGAGCCGGAACGCTACGCCGCGTGGACCGACTTCGTTGCGAACTACAAGCCCGACTACGGCGACTCGTCCGCCGAGCTTCTCCCGCCCGAGACGGGGCGCATCGCCAAACCCATTCGTATCACGGAGGACGGCAAGGCACGCGGCGAAATCATCGTCGACTTATCTGAGCCTATACGTATCGACAACTTCTTCGCGAAGGACAAGATGAACCTTGAGCTTCGCAGTGCGCGCGGCTATGAAGTGCCGGTGGCGCGTCTCGCAGCCGATGAACTCCGCCACTGGATTAAAGAAATTACCGGCGCCGATCTCCCCGTCCTGCTCTCGCCGTCGAAAGAAAAGAACGCAAAGATCTTTCTTGGCGCCTCCTATGCGAAGCCGTACTTCCCCGAGGATCTCAAGAAGCTCGCTTCCGGTGGTCCGTCCGACGGTTTCGCGGTGCGTGTGAAGGACGGCAATATCTACCTGTTCGGCGCCCGTCCCGCCGGCACGCTGTTCGGCGCTTACGCCTTCCTTGAGAACAACACGGACATCATCTGGGCCATCGTCGGCGATCCCGCGGGCACGGTGTTCACCAAGCGTCCGACACTTGACGTCGTCTGGGCCGACGCCATCGAAAAGCCTGCTCTTGCATGGCGCGGGTGCTCCGGAGATATTGCCTGGCAGCGCCGCAACTCGATGAATGTCGGGCCCTTGCAGGAAGGGATGTTCCAGGTCAACGGCGGTCACTACCTTTGCCCGCAGTACTACGACCCTTCCGAAGGGATTCGCCGTTTCAATCCTGTGCTCAATCGTCACGAGGGCAAGCGGGTCGAGAGGTGGTCGGAGTATTATGCGCTGGCGTGCCTTGAGGATCCTGATTGCATCAAGCACGCGATCGATTTCGTACCTGTTCTCAGGGGTCTAAAGTACCGGGGCGATGGGCACCACTGTGTTTCCCGGATTCGTGACCAGCACGTTCGCCTACATGATCGCTGCGCCTTTTCCGCCGATCGAGGTGAACAAGACCATCGCTCCGCAACTTTGCACGTACGTTCGCAAGTCGCAGAACGAGCCCATTTTCGCTCCCGCCAACCAGCATTGGTGGAAGATCTATCAGGACTGGAGCCGGCACACGCCCCAACTGTTGCTTTACGACTACTGGGGACTGGGCTTCGTCATGAAGCCGCGCGCCGAGGTTCATAAGTTCGATCTTCAGGCCCAGCGTGACATCGGTTTTCTCCGCAACTATTCGGAAGGTTTCGGTGCCTGTGAATACCTTGGCGTAGCCGACGAACGTTGGTGCATGGCCAAGCTCGACTGGAATCCTGATCTCGACGTCGAAAAGCTGCACCGCCGCTTCAACCGCCGAGCCTACCGCGAAGCCGCCCCGTGGATCGACAAGTTCCGCGGCACCATCCGCGAGAACTTCTACAAGCGAGCCAACCGCAGCATCGACTTCGAAGAAAGCCGCGAGGTCGTGACGATGATTCGCGATCTCGGGCTCGAGGCCGAACTCCGCTCCTACCTTGCCGAAGCCCTGAAAGCCGTGAGGCATCCGTCTTCGAAGATTCTCATCGAGAAGATGATTGCCGATTTCGACTACTACATGAATGGTCCGGACGGATGGGATTTTCCTTCCAAGAAGAAGGACCCGCTTGTCAAGGCGGTCTCGGATGCATGGTCGAGAAACGGGGGCGTGTCCCGTCCTGACGGCCGTCCGGAACTCACCTGCAGTTTCGCGCACGGGCGCGGCTTCAACATCGGCTGCCCGGTCGCGAAGCCTGCGGAAATCGAAGTGACCTTTCGCTTCCGTGTGCCTGCCGGAGGTTTTACCTTTGCCGGCTACCCGTCCGTCACGTTGTCCAACAAGGAAAAGACCGCTTGTGCCTTCATCTGGAAGGACAATAAGGACGGCACCTTTACGTGCACCGTCCGTCCGGCGGCCAACGCAGGTGCGGTGGACGGTTTCACTTTCGCTTTCCCGAGCGATCAGCCTCGCTGGCTGGGGAGTTTCAGCGTAACGCTCGACGATATCGTGTTCGGGCAGCGCGGTTCCAATCCTTCGAAGCCCGGTCTCGATGTCGCACCGTTCATGCAGACCCCGGAATACAAGGCACTGCTTGCCGCGACCGCCGAGAAGGATGCCGAGACTCTCGCCACCATGGCCACAAGCGCCTCTTCGCCTTCCGTGCGTCTGTTTGCCGCCGTAGAAGCGAGCAGGCACGGCCGTTCGCTCGGCGACCTTCTCGAACCCTCGCTCGGGAAGATGAAGGCGATTGGCGTTGTCTGGGCGCCCCAACTGCAGCCTGTGGTCGATCAGCATATGAAGGAAGGCAACTATGCCGTTGCCCTTCCGTTGATCCGCGAACAGCTTGCCGCCGAGGGGCTGTCCGGTAAGGCCGATGCGGCGTCTTCCGTGCTTGGCAACCTCGTGATTTGCACACGCCATGTTTCCGGAGTCGGCGAAGTCAAGACCCTGCTCGCGGAGAAGCTTGAGGGGCTTGAAGCCCGTCCCGATGCCGCGTTCCAGGTCTATCGCTCGGCCATTCCTGCCATTGCTTCCGCAGGCATGACCGACTACGCGATGGAACTTCTCCGTACGGCACTGGCGGACCGCCGCGTTTCGGAAGAGGTTCGCCACAAGTTTCTCGCCGAGAATGCGCTTCCGTCGATGATCGAGGGAGCCAGGTCGCTTCCCGCTTCCAAGGTAATGACGCTTTTCCGCGAATACTGCAATGACGACCTCGGCCGAGTGCTTGGCTGGTCGAAGACTGCCTGCGGATGGGGATGGCCCGGCGATATTGCCAGGCTTGCCAACGCCTACGCCGCCAAGGGCGACTACAACGCCGCGTCAGAGGTTTATGATGCGTGGATCAAGTGGGACGGAGATCAACTGCCGGTCGGATACCGTGTTCGTCACGAGACCGCTGCTGTCGAGTTCTTTCGCAGGATAGCCAATCGCCTGGATACTTCCATTGAGCGTTTGACCGCCGAGCAGGAGAAGAACCCGGACGACATCGATGTTGGCAAGAAACTTGCGGTGGAGCGAGCCGACCGGAAAGTACTTGATTCCATTCTCAAACACGCAGTCTCGCGCTGGTGGGCCTCGCTCCGCGATTGCAGCAAGAACGGGGACTGTCCCAAGACTCGCGGCGAAGCGTTTGAAAGGCTGATGATCGAGGAATGGGACAGCAAGAACCAGGGGCAGAAGATCGCGGACATTGACCATCTCGTCCTTGACAAGTTCATGTACCCGATGGTCCGTATGCGAGCCACCGAGCGCATTCCCATGGTCTACACGGAGCAAAACGGCTCCACGAACTGGCGTGCCACTGCCGACCACGTAATCCGCGCCGTTTCCGACGGCGACTGGAGCGCGAACGGCCGCAACACGAACTTCCAATCACGTCGCCAGGATCTTCGTCTCGACGCCCTCTGCAAAGTCGCCAAGGAGATGATCGCTGCCGACGCGAAGAACGAGGCGAAGAGCATGCTCGAACGCGGTGCACTGGTCCTCGGCTACACGGCTGAAACAACGCATGCCTCCGAACCCGGCACCTGGGAAGCCGATATGAAGGTGCGTCTGGATAAGCTCGACGCCGTGATGGCCAAGTGCGGCGCGAAGCGTCTGCCCAGCGTTAGAAAGTGATTACGCACGCGGTTTCCGGGGCCGGAAATCCCGCAGCAGTCGACCGGCGTTCCTGATCCACATCCTACGACAACAGACAATGATCGCCAAACAAGCCCCGTTCAAAAAAAGTGTCAAAAAGGGAGAACATACAATGAAACAGGTACTTTTCAGCGTGGCAATTGCAGCCGCATTCTCATTGAAGCTGTTTCCCCTGTATGCCGGGGAACTGAAGATCGGAGTCGCACAAGCGGATATCACGCCGGACCGTCCGGTTGCACTGACCGGCGGCAGGACGGCTCCGATCTCCAAAGGCGTGAACAGCCCCGTCACGGCAAACGTGCTGGCGTTGGAGACGCTGGAGGCGGGCAAGCCCGTGGAAAGCGCGATTCTTGTCTCGTGTGACTTGTGCGTGATTCGTCCGGGCATTCAGGCTCGGTTCCGGGACCGCGTTGCGCCATCGTTGCCGGGATTCGACACGAACAAACTGTTCCTGGCGGCGACGCACACCCACAAGGGCCCGGCCATACTTCCGGATGCATACGACGACTACGCTGGGGCGATGGAGCCGCAGGAGTATGTGCCGTTTATGTTCGAACGGATAGCCGAGGCGGTGGTACGTGCGTGGGAAAGCCGCAAGCCGGGGAGCTTTGCGTGGGGGCTGGGGCATGTGGTTGTTGCTCAGAACCGGCGAGCCGCGTATGCCAACGGTTCGGCCCAGATGTACGGCAATGCCAACCGGCCCGATTTCCGTGGGCTGGAAGGGTACGAAGACCACACCGTGGATAGCCTGTTCTTCCTCGGGGCGGATCGGAAGCCTCTGGCTGTAGCAGTCACGGTGCCCTGTCCCGCTCAGACTGACGAACGCGGCCCCTGCGGTTGGAGAGTAAGTGCGGACTTCTGGCATGACGTACGAGAGGGACTGCGAAAAGTGCATGGCCAACAGCTTATCGTGCTCGGCTTTACGGGACCGGCGGGGGACCAGTCGCCGCATCTAATGATCCGGCACAAGGCCGAGACCCGCATGCAGGAACTCCGCGGACTCTCGCGCACGCAGGAAATGGGACGCCGGATCGTCAGCGCCGTCAACGACACATGGGCGGTTGTGAAAGACGATGTGCGCACCGACCTGCCGTTCGTTCACCGTGTGGAGTGTTTTGAGCTGCCGGAACAGACGGTCACGGAAGCAGAGTACACCGAGGCAAAGACACAATATGACCAGCTTGCTGCGAAGGAGAAGTTGACGGGGGCTGACTACTGGAACAAGCGGTGGCACGGACGCGTAGTGGACGGCTATGAGCAGCAGCAGCGTGGCCCAACCGTCAATGCCATTGAAATGCATGTGTTGCGTCTGGGCGATGTGGCGATCGCAACCAACCCGTTTGAACTCTACACGGATTACGGCATCCAAATCCAGGCGCGCAGCCCGGCAGAACAGACGATCTTGATTCAACTGGCCAGTCCGGTGGGGTCTGCGGGCTACTTGGCCACGCCCCGCGCGCTCGCCGGCAAGGGCTATAGCGCCATTCCTCAATCCTGTCGCGTCGGTCCGGAAGGTGGACAGATCTTGGTGGAACGTACGGTGGTTGCGATCCAGAAGCTGTTCAACGAGTAGGCGATGCCCGCTAGGCTGAAGCTGATGCGTGGGAGGATGAATTGTGACGAACCGGATACAACGAAGGGTGCTGTTTCCAGCTTTGCTTGCCGCCTGTCTCGCGGCGAATATCGCCACTGGCGGTGTCACCGTAGGGCGGGTAGACGTTGAACCGAGTGGCGGCAGTGTGGCGGAGAGACCGACGGCTAGAATCGCGGCGGAGAGCCCCGAAGCCGGGTTGGTTGTCTCCGAAGGAAACCGCGGTGATTGGGGACTGGGTGTCGGCGCCACGAAGGACGCGCCAAACGGAAAAGGCATGTTCCAGGCAGACGGGATCTTGATGGCAAGCCTCTGTGAATGTCTCCCCCAAGACAAGCGTGGAGGCTTGGAGGTAACCGGCGCGACCACATCGACATCCGGGAACTCTTTGAACGGCGCAACGTGGGTTGCCGGCTTCACCGCGGCCGGCAACGGCGATGAGGCCAACTACGACTTCGCCTTTGCCTACTTCCCGTTCGCGGACGGCTGGATCGGAGGACATCTGGCGCCCAAAGGTGAGAAGGTTTTGGCCTCGGGGAATCTGCCGCCGGGAACGACGGTCTCGCTCGCAGAACGGGCCCGCTCCGGCGAGATCGTTCTCAAAATGCCGGGCATCGACAGTTGCGAAGACGGGATGCTCTTCACCATCGCGGCAGCAAACGGTGACAACGTGACGGCTGTGGGACCGCTGGAGGATGGCAGTGGGTGGCACATCCGAAACGCGGACGAGAGCCAGAATTTCAAGGACGAGGAGCACTGTGGTCTCAGTTTCGTCTACCTCCCCTATGCGGCGACAGGGCTGATCGGCGGGTGGGTTGCAGAGGACGGCCATGTCTTGAACGGGTGCGGTTCCTTCGGTGTTCTGCACCCGGCGGCAGGCCGGTATGAAATCTTCATTCCAGGAAGAACCGGTGAAGACGGAATCCTGCTTGTCGAGGTGGCCAAGATCAGCCCCGACGGTGTCGAAGACAATGCCGTCGCCTGGGATTACTCGCCGGATGCGTGCGACGGCCAAGGCGGGTTCGTGGTCGAGTCCTACGACCAACCGGACTTCAATGACCAGGACGTGATGTTCTACTTCGCATTCATCCCCTTTGCCAATTCGCTGAGCCCCAAAGCCAGTCCGCCTGATCATGCGTCCGCGTTCATCTGCCGCGACAACTGGGCTGACAGTATGGTTGCCGCTCGGGACTTGACCGCAGCCCAAGCGGGTGAAACGGACGGGTTCAAGCCGTTTTTCAGCGGCATCCGTCGCCCTGGCGACGAGCCTGTACCAGTAAATATTGCGGTGACCGGGCTACAGCAACTGTGGCTCATCGTGGATGCCGTCGACGGCAACATGGACGACGAGGCACAGTGGCTGCGCCCGGCGTTTGTGATGGCCGACGGCATCCGTCGCCCCCTTAGCGAACAGGCCCCCACGTTGGCTAGGGTAGGGAAAGGGGAACTGCGGAAAGATGGCGAGAACCTCTCGCTCCATGCCTCCAGCTTGCTCGGCTATGACGTGCCTGACGGCGCGGTTCGGTTCGAGGCTCAGGCCGGGCTTCGTGCCGGCGCGGGCAGTAAGGCATCTGTGGCGTTCAGTGTTGTTGATCGCCATGACCGGAAGCCGCTTTGGCGCGGGCAAATCTGTCCTGCCCTGAAAGAGAAGTACCCGAAGCACATGGCCCGTCTGACTCGGTACGCGGAGACGCCAACGGGGCTTCGCTGGTTCGATCCGCGAACATGTGAGCCTGTGTTGAGGCGCGGTCTCCAGCAGATGGAAGGGGAGTTAGGTGGACTCACTGCGAGCCTGAAGACCGACGGCAACGATCCGGCCTCACTGCTGCGGCGCTATGACGAGTGTGTCCGGCTGCTGGAGCGTCTGACGGCGTTAAGGGAGCAGTTCTGGCAAACAGCGCCGGCATTGAGTCGTATCATGGACTATCCGGAATTGACGGTCAACGGATTACGGGCCAAGCTCGCTCGCATCCGTGAGAATGTTCCGGCCCTGGAGGCCGAAGTACTCCGTCACGAAACCGAACTCCAGACATGTGAGGCGATGTACATTGAGGTCCTGCAGACAGCATTGGCCGGGAATGCCGAGGCTTTGGGAAGGCTGTCGACCATCGCTGACCGCCTCAATAACGTGGCTGCGTGGGTCGACAGAAGCTCCGGCTGGACCACCTTCCGGGGCGACAATCGCCGCACAGGTGTGAGCCGGGAGGCTTTGGCACTGCCTTTGGCCGTTGCCTGGGAACACCAGCCGTCGGCACCACCCGTTCCTGCGTGGCCGCTTCCTCGCACGAACAATCCCGCTCCCACTTCGGAACACTCGGACCTCGGACCAACCCTTACCTACGATTGGGCGCACCACGTTGTCACCGCCGATGGGCGCGTGTTCTACGCATCTTCCGCCGATGATTCCGTGGTCTGTCTCAACGCCGTAGACGGCTCCGAACGCTGGCGTTTCATCGCGGAAGGTCCGGTTCGCACGGTGCCGATTCTAAGCGGCGACCGCGTGTACGCCGGCTCGGATGACGGATGGTTCTACTGCCTGAATGCCAAGGATGGGGCCGTCGTCTGGCGCAATCGGGCAGGACCGGGCGACATGCGCCTTCCCGGCAACGGCCGGATGATCTCACAGTGGCCGGTGAGGTCGGCGATCTGCATCGACCGTGGCGTGGTCATCTTCGGAGCCGGCGTTTTTCCTAACCAGGGAACGCTCCTCCGTGCGGTCAAGGCCGAGACAGGGGAGACAACCTGGCAGCAGACAGTCTCCTTCCCGCCGCAGGGCTTCATGCTCGCGACGTCGAGCCGCTTGTATGTGCCAAGCGGCAGGACACCGTTCTACGCGTTTGACGTAGAGACAGGCAAGACCCTGACACGCGTCGGCCACTCGGACTCGTGGGGGCGAGACCTGCCCGGTGGAACACGTGCGGTGGCAATCGGCGACAACATCGCCACCGGTCCGGGCGAGGACGGGATGATTCATCTCTTCGAGAAGGATGCGACCGAGAGCCTGCTGAAAACGCGCGGGCGCGATCTGATCGTGGACGGCCTCAAGTCGTTCGTCCTGATGCGGGGCGAGCTGCTTGCCATCGAGCGCCAGCAGTACCTGGGACGCCCCGCTCCGGAGCGGCTGTGGGAGATTCCGTGTCATGGCGGACGCTGCATGATCAAAGCAGGAGACCATATCGTCGTCGGCTGTGACGACGGGCTCAACGTCTACGCGGCCAGCGACGGCTCCTGCGTTGATCGCATGCCGCTTAAAAACGGCGATATCGAAAGCCTCGCGTATCATGACGGACGGCTTTTCGTGAGTGTACGTGACGGACGGATCCTCTGCCTGACTCACAACGCGGACGGAACGCCGAGGGACGATGTCGAAAGGCAGGATGAATCCATGCCGGAGATTCTCTCACCTGCGGCTTCAGCAAGGGCGGAGGCGATCGCGGCCGCGTCGAATGTAAGCCAGGGCTATGCTCTGGTTCTCGGGGCCAACAACGGGGATCTGGTACGAGGTCTCTTGCAGGTCAGCGAGCTGCGAGTCGTCTGCTCCGAAAGCGACGCTCAGGCCGCAGCCGCGTTGCGGCTCGCATTACACCGGGAGCGGCTGAACGGTCTTCGCTGTGAGGTCCATACCCGGGAGGACGACCGGTTACCGTACCGCCCGTATCTGTTTAACCTGATCGTCGCAGACAGCGCGTCTGGCGTGCAGGCCGCCGAACTCCTCCGCGTCCTTCGCCCATGCGGCGGAGTTCTGCTGGCAGACTCTGCGGACAGCCTGTCAAAGACTGCGGAGGGAGTAACCGGCGAGACCTTCGAACCGTCGCTGGAGACCGGTTGCCGATTCGGCTTCCGACGTGGTTCCTTGCCCGGGAGCGGTGCCTGGACGCATGGCTACGGTGATCTCGGCAATACGGCCTGCTCCGGCGATCGCACCAAGTTCGGCCCGATGGACATTCTCTGGTTCGGTCGGCCCGGTACGCAGTTCATGCTGGAGCGTCATATCAAGGGCGCCTCGCCGCTGGTCGACCAGGGACTGCTGTACGCAACCGGAAACGATTACCTGGTCGGCCTCGATGCCTACAACGGAACGATTCTGTGGGAAAACCATCTCGCAGGCAGCGGCCGCATGGCCATGTTGAAAGACTGCGGGAACATGACCACCGCCGACGGACTGCTCTACGTCGCGTCCAACAGTGAATGCGTCGTGCTCCACGGCCGTACAGGCAGGGAACAGACGCGTTTCCCAGCAGCCCCGCAAGACGCGAAGGCGCACTGGGGATACATCGCCGCAGCGGGAGACCTTCTCATCGGCAGCACGACGACGCCGGATGCGGAACTCAAGCCCGGAAACAGGGAAGACTACGTAACGGTCTGGAAACACTTCCAGCCGGTCGTCGTCAGCACCTCGCTGTTCGCCTTGGATCGTAAGACCGGTCGGCGGGTCTGGACTTGGACGCCGCCTTCGGGCACGATCCTGAATCCCACCATCACCATATTGGACGGCAAGGTGTGTTTCGTTGAAAGCACCAATCCCGCGACCGCTTCGGAGGCGAACGGCAAGCTCCCGTTGAAGACCTTGTTCGAGGGCGGCCCGCGGCTAACGGCCGTCGCACTGGATACGGGGAGGGTTGCGTGGCGGGGGGAGCTGGATCTGAGCAGCTTCCACCACGCGATCTACATGTCTGGCAGTAACAACGTGCTTGTGCTGACGGGCACCCGACACGATGCCGTTGACGGCAAGCAGATGATCCAGTACCGATTGATCGGTATCGACGCCGCAACCGGACACGAACTCTGGCACAACGACAACACCCCCTCACGCGGACATATCCTGGACGGCGGCCACGGTGAGCAGACCCAACACCCCGCGATCGTTGGCGACATTGTCTATGGCCCCGGTTTCGCAAGGAAACTGCGGGACGGTGCCAAACACGACGGTTGGCTCTGGAACAAGAGTCCGCAGTGTGCCACGCTCTCGGCCTCGGCGCACTACGCGTTCAGTCGCCAGGACGGCAACCCCACAATGGAAGCGTTCGACGACGGCAAGGCCCTCAAGCTCACCCGCGTCACCCGCCCCGGGTGCTGGATCAATACGATTCCGGCAGGCGGCATCGTCCTCATTCCCGAGGCCAGCTCCGGCTGCACCTGTGGGTACGCCGTGCGCACGTCCCTCGCGTTGTGCCCGCGTCTGGAACAGAAGTGACCAATCGGGATTTGGGTCCGACCCGAAAGTCACGCATCGTGCATACAGGATTCACAATATCGGCGGCCATTGAGAATTGAGCCACTTTGGTCACCAGAATGGGCCAGTTC
>CAZAQY010000283.1:0-10908 GCA_964486845.1 uncultured Pirellulaceae bacterium | reverse complement strand
CTGCGGCTCTCGTTCGTGCTCAGCACGCGCACTCCGGGGTGGTCGGTCAGAGGGCACTTGTTCTCGCAGATCCCGCAACCGATACAGCGGCTGGGATCGACGCGCGGCTGCTTGATGACGACCTTCTGGCCATTGCGGGCAATCATCTCCGTCTCGACTACGTAGATCGCTTTGTCGGGGACCGGGCAGTGTTCCTCGCAGACGATGCACTCCCGGCCGTAGGCGTACGGAATGCAGCGGGTCACGTCAAACGTAGCCAGCCCGATCCGTACTTGCTTCTTCTGCTCGACCGTCAGCGGCCGAATGGCCTCGGTCGGACAGACGTGGGTGCAGGCCGTGCACTCGGATTCGCACCACCCCAAGCGGGGAACCAACCGAGGCGTCCACAGCCCCTCCAGCCCGGCTTCCCACAACGCCGGCTGCAAGCCGTGCGTCGGGCAGATCTTGATGCACATGCCGCACGACGTGCAACGTTCGAGAAACTCGCGTTCCGGAAGCGCGCCGGGCGGACGGATCAGGTGCTCCTGCGCCAGCGAACCGCGGGCCTGCGGTGTGATTCGCAACAAGCACAATCCGGCGACGCCGCCCAAGGCAGCGCCAAACACCGATCGCCGTGACAGATCAAGGCCCTCGACGGGCGGTTCCTTGCGCCACGGCAGGGCCCACGTGAAACGCAGGCCGTCACGGCGGCACGAATCCGTACAGTTCAAACAGCCCAGGCACTCTGCCGCTTTCCAGCGCTCGCCCGGCGCGCCCGAGGCCGCCCCATGACACGACATGGCGCACAGATCGCACTGGTTGCAGTTGTCGGACTGTGCCGCGCGGCGCACCAGCGGCCGCAGGGAAAAGATGCCCAGCAGTGCTCCCAGCGGACACAGATACCGGCACCAGAAACGCGGCCGGTAGCGGTTCAACGCGAGTGCAACCAGAAAGAACCCCAGGATCAGCCCGCTGCCCAGGAACGCATTCGTCCGCAGGCCGAAGACATGGTCGCGGAGGAACTCGTACGCCGGTTCGCTGGCGTAATCTCGCACAAACCGATGCGTTGGCTCGACGGCCGGCCGCACCGGTGCAGGTGCGGTTTCGGGATCGTAGTGGTAAATCGCCGTCGAGGGCGCTTGTACGCCCCACTGAAGCGCCGGCAGCAGGGTCGTGGCCGTCGTCCGGTACAGGAGCACCAACGGGTCGAAGATCGTACCCCAGTGGCTGCCGAACAGAGCCATGACCAGCAGGCCGACCAGCAACAAGTACTTCGTCCTCTGCCACGGCGACCAGTGGTCGCGCCGCCGCCGGTCTGGCCAGATCCAGAACAGCACGCGGCTCGCGATGTCGTGGAGCGTGCCCAGCGGGCATACCCAGCCGCAGAAGACGCGACCCAGGACCAGCGTGACGGCAACCAGTCCCAACGACGCCAGCAGCAGCGCCGGCACCGCATGCGCGGACAGCGCCGTAGCGATCAACAGCAGCGGGTCGATCGCGAAAAACGCCTTCAGCCAGGGACTCGGCAACCGTTGCCCGCCCCTCGCCTGCGTCGCCACGACCAGGCCGAGAAACACCAGCAGCATCGCGACCTGGACCAGTCGCCGCAACGTGACCCAGCGCCACAGGGATCGGAACTTCAGCATCTCTGTCCTGGTTAAGAGGGGATCACGATACGGCCAATTCGCGCAACGCGAGCGACCGGTAGTCGGTCTTGCCGAGGCCGTACTCCTGCCCCTTGACAATCGATTCGATGTCCGTCGGCTTCCGGCCGATGAGTTCCGCGCCCCACGCCTCCAGGGCCAAGATGTCCACGCCGGCGGCCAGCATCCATTTCGTCTCGACGTCTTCCAGTTTGCCGCCTTTGGGTCCGTTCGCCTTGAGCATGCGAGTCGCGTCCAGGATGCACAAACGCGGCTTCATAAAGCGTGTCAAGTCTGCGAGACTGGGGGCGATCGCCTGATGGAATGTGCTCCGCTTGTCGATCACGCCCATGTAGTTCTTCATGCACATGGTCAGAGTCGCCAGGCGATGATGCTTGAGGATCGGGACGTTGATGACCAAATCCGACTCGATGATCTCCGGGTAGACGGGAATGGTCTTCACCAGTTCGCCGCCGATCTTGGCTTCCCTGAATCGCGTCCGATCCAGGAACACGACCTTAGCTCCTGCTTCGCGGGCTGCGCCAGCAATGCCGCTGGCCACGTATGTCTTCTCTGCCACGTCGCACGGGTGGTCGCCCACCTTGACGGTCTTGGCGCCGGCATCGAAGCACAGACGGATAATGGTGGCCACCACGTCGGGGTTCGTGTTCGCCGCAGTTTCGGGAGCACGATCCCAGCCGATATTGGGCTTGACCCAAACCACGTCGCCCCGGCTCACAAATCGCTTCATCCCGCCCAGGGCGTTGATCGCTTGTTCGGTAAGCTTGACGGCGACGTCCTTCATGGCCGCATCCGCTGCCGGTTTCGCTCCGCTCCACTGCGTGATAGCCATGTCCAGCGGCTTCGCAGACGCTTGGGCCAACAGCAAGTCAGGCCGAGCCGCCAACAAGCCGGCGGCCGCCGAACCAATCAGGAATTCTCGCCGGGAACGTTTGCACATGATGTCACTCCTTTCGCGGCGATGAGCCGCATACCCAAGGTCGATTTTCTCCTGCTAGCGCATTATCAACACGATAACCGGAATCCTGCATCCGTGCAACACAAGCCAGGTTCGAGGCCTTTCTCAAGTTCAGTGCGGAAAGCCCCGAGGGCTGGTCGCCGGCCGAGTCCGACCGTATACTGATCGAGTGGGTTGGCTTGTTTGCCGCCGCGTGAATTCCGAACTTCCGCGGACCCGCTCGATGAATCGCCGCCGATTCTTGCGTTACAGTGGAGAGTAGGTGCTGCAGATTTGTCGGCATGATGGGATGATCGGCGGGACAAAAAGTGGGTTTCCGCCTTGGCAGTCCCCATCATCGGCCAATACGGAGTGATTCACGAAAGCCGGCGTCAAACTCGAGCAGCTGATCCACATCGGCCAGTTGCACCGCGGAGCGGGCGCGACTGGCCCGCCACAACGCACCGGACAGCTGGTACGTGATGCGTGCAAAGGCCGGATTCGGATAGATGCCGCTCATCAGCTCGTCGCGACCCACGTGCCGCCGCCAGCGCGTGAACGTTCTCAGGACCGACTCGTAGGAATTCGCGCGAGGATCGACCTTGTGGTCCGCGCCATTGATCTTCAACTGCTTCTGGCCTTCCAGGTATTCCACCTCGATGCGAAACGGCTGGCCCTCTCCGCGGCCGCAGAGAACTCGCCGTTTGGTGAATTCCGCGCCGGCCTTGAAGTTCGTCAGGCCCTGGATCGCCAGGCTGCCCAGAGTGAGCTGGTAGCTGCACTTTCCGTCGACGACGTAGGGGTAGATTTCGGGGTTCGGCGGCGAGTAGGGTTCAGACTCGGCGCGGATGCTCAAGCCGGTGTCTAAGATCTCGGACAAGCTGCCGCGAATACGCGCCAGAACGAACAGCACGTACGCCAGGCAATGAACGGATTCCTGGTACTGGATCGGGACCATCCGCTTGTAGTTCCGCGGATTCTCTGGGGCTTCGCGATCCTTGGAGCGGCACATCGAGATGTCAGTGATTTGCACATGGCGATAGGACGAGAGGTGTTCGATAATGCGCTCGGTCAAGGGGTCGTACAGTTCGGGGAAATCGTACAGCATACAGACGCCGCTGTCTCTCGCCCCGGCGACCAACTGGCCACAATCCTCAGGCGATTCCGGCGAGGCCATGGGCTTTTCGTTCAGGATGGCCGGCGGCTCGAACCTGGCACGTTCGAGCAGCATCTGCTGCCCCGTCCGGCGCTGATCGGGATGCGCGGCCAAGTGGAACATGTCGACCGGCAGGCGATAGAATTCCGACTCGTCGTTTAGACGGGTCAAGGCGTCCGGATCGATGTCCGCCGGCGTGGGGCCAGGATCATACACAAACGTGCGAATCCGCTGCCGCAGGGCGACGTCCAGGAACTTCCGGCCGATATACCCCCACGCGCCCGCAATCGCGATCGAATCCGGCAAGTTCGTCATGGCGTCTTCCTCATCGTAGCCCTCTCGCTCCGCGAGGGGATAGCCTTTCGTCTCGCGGAGCGAGACGCCTACTCTCGCAGGTGTCTCGCCCCGTCGTCACTCCGGCACACCAGGGCGAAGGCGTCGCCGGCCAGTTGCGGCTGGCGCTGGCGATACCGGCCCAGGACCGACTCGGCAGCCGGCTCGGCGGCTTGGGGATCCAGCAACGCCACACAGCAACCGCGGAAACCCGCGCCGCTGAAGCGTGTGCCGTACACGCCCTCGGTGGCGACCAGGATCTCGTACAAATCGACCAACGGCGGGCAGCCGCACTCGTAATTCCGGATGGAACTCTCGCCGGAGGCGGAAACCAGACGGCCGAACCCGGCCAAGTCGCCGCGACGCCAGCAGTCGACCCCTTCCCGTACACGTTGGACTTCGGAGAAAAAGTGCGTCGCGCGGCGGGCCGGAGGACCGTCCAGCAGTCGCCGGCATTGTGCGTACTCGTCGGGTTCAATGTTCCGCAAGACGGGCACTGCGTCAGGCCGGCCCAGCGCCCGCAGCAGCGCGTCCGCCGCCGCGCGGCACTCGTCGACCCGCTGGTTGTAGTCCGTTCCGACCAAGGCCCGCTTGAGACCGGAGAATGCCAGCAGGATCGCGGGGGATCCGGCAGACGTCGCAGGCGGGATCAACTCGTGTTCGCACGTCCGGCAGTCGATGTACGTCAGCTGGTCTCGCCGCGACAGCAAGATCGCCGACTGGTCCAGGATGCCGTTCCGCAAGCCCAGATACTCGTTCTCGATCGCCTGGTCCAGGGCGATGTTCTCCTGCGCGGTCACCATCAGGCCGTTGGCTTGCTCCAGGGCCAGCAGCAGGGCCACGCCGATCGCGGCGGAGGAACTGAGCCCGCCGCCGTCCAAGCGGCCGGCGGTGACGCCTTGGATCCCGTAACGCAAAACATGTTGCTGCTGCAACGCGCGCACCGCCCCGCGGGCAAAATTCCCCCAATCGCCGTCACGCCGGTCGGGAACGTGGGCGAGGGAAAACCGGACCTCTCCCGGAAAGTCCAAGCTGCTCAGCCGTACTTCGCCTGCCAACGGCGCATACGCCACGTGGACGGCGCGGTCGATAGCCATGGCCGTGACGGGCCCCAACTGATGGTCGATGTGCGCGCCCAGGGGGCAGATGCGGTACGGTGATCGCACGGTGCGCACGTCGCCCGGCCGCACGCCGTACCGGCGGACCAGTTCCTGCCGCAGGTCTTCGAGGAATTCGGATCCGGACATAAGACGCTTCCCGCCAGAAAATGATACAACACGCGGACGCTGTTCGTCCTGCATCCACGCTCTCTGCTCTTCCTGCGCGCGCTTTGAACAGGAGGAGCTGCCGCGCCGGCTTTGAGCAGATCGCGTCGCTGCACGGTTCGCTCCTGGGGTTCGGGAGAGTGAGCTGATTCGGATCGCGCCATTCTCTAGTAGCGAGTTACGGCCAATTCAGCATACCAGGATTCCCGGTCGCCGGCGATGGACAGAGAAAGTGCCTACCCCTTGCTGACATTCCGCCCGGGAGTCGCTACGATGCTTGGGAAGCATTCGTACCTCGACACCAAGGAGTTTCTCGATGAACCAGCAACACCGCCTCGCCTCGCGCAGCGATTGTTCCCGCCGTCGATTCCTGGCTACCTCAGCCGCCGCCGGAGCCGCACTCAGTACGCTGTCCTTTGCGCCCCGCGTGCATGCCGCCGGCAGCGATATCATCAAGGTCGGGTTGATCGGCTGCGGCGGCCGCGGCAGCGGCGCGGCCGCCAATGCCATGAACGCCGGGCCCGACGTTCGGCTGGTGGCCATGTCCGACGTGTTCGAGGATCGCGTCAAATCCAGCCGCGAGAACCTCAAGAAGACCAAGCCCGATCAGGTGGTCGTGGACGACGACCACTGCTTTGTCGGCTTCGATGCTTACCAGAAGGTGATCGCCAGCGGCGTCGACGTCGTGCTGATCGCCTGTGCGTCGAAATTCCATCCCGCCTACTTAAAGGCCGCTGTCGACGCCGGCAAGCACGTGTTCGTGGAAAAGCCCCATGCCATCGATCCGCCGGGGATTCATGTCGTCCAGCAAGCGGTCGACGAGGCCCAGAAAAAGAAGCTGAGCATCGTCTCCGGGCTGTGCTGGCGCTACGACAAAGCGGTGCAGGAGACGATCCGGCGCGTGCTGGACGGCGCGATCGGCGACATCGTCGCGATCCAGGAGACCTACATGCGTTCGACCTACCGCAACATCGAACGTCAAGCGGGGTGGAGCGAACTGGAGTACCAGTTCCGCAACTGGTACCACTTCCGCTGGCTGTCGGGCGACGACGGCCCGCAGTCGCTGCTGCACAGCATCGACAAGGCCGCCTGGGCGCTGCGCGAGGAAACGCCCGTCAAAGCCTTCGGTTCCGGCGGCCGTTCGTCCTGCTTCTCGCCCGTCCACGGCGACGTGTTCGATCACGACGCGATCGTCTACGAGTACGCCAACGGCGTGCGGCTGTATGCCAACGTCCGCGCCCAGGACGGCTGCTACAGCGAAGTCTCGGACACGATTCTGGGCACCAAGGGCCGCGCGCACCTGCCCAACAAATGCCGCATCGAAGGCGTTACGAACTGGGAGTACAGCGGACCGAAAGCCAACATGTACGACGCCGAGCACGTGGTGCTGTTCGACGCCGTGCGCAGCGGCCAAACCGTGAACGACGGCGTCCGCATGGTCCGCAGCACGATGCTGTCGCTGCTGGGCCAGATGGTCTGCTACACGGGCCAGCAGATGACGTGGGAACAGGCCCTCAACTCCCCGTGGCGTGCCGGCCCGGACAACGTCAGTTGGGACATGGACCCGCCTGCCAAGCCCGGCACCGGCGGGACCTATCCGGTGCCGATTCCGGGGATCACCAAGCTGGCGTAGGACCGTGCGTTGCTAGTGCGAGCCGGCTGGGCCGCCTTCTTTCTTCTTCTTGATGATCTCTTCCTGGATGCTGGCCGGGACGCGGCGGTAGCAGAGCAATTCCATGGTGAACGTGCCCTGGCCTTGCGTCATGCTGCGCAAGTCGGTGGCATAGCCGAAGGTTTCGGCCAGCGGGACTTCGGCGGAAATCAGGGCCAGGCCATCGCGGTTGCCGGTCGATATGATGATCCCGCGGCGGCTGACCACGTCGCCGGTCACGGGGCCCTGGAACTGTTCGGGGGCTTCGATGTCCAGCTTCATGATCGGCTCCAGCAGCACGGGCCGCGTCTTCATGAACGCTTCCCGGAAACAGCCCTGAGCGCAGGTTTGAAAGGCCCGGTCGCTGCTGTCGACTTCGTGATACGAGCCGTCGGAGAGGACCGCTTTCAGACCGATGACCGGGAATCCGGCGACGGGGCCTTTGGGCAGGCAGTCCCGAAAACCTTTTTCGACTGACGGAATGTACTGTTTGGGGACGCGCCCGCCGACCACTTCCTCCTCAAACACGAACGGCTCTGGGACCTCTTCCGGCAGCGGTTCAAAACGACCGACGATGTGGGCGTACTGTCCGGAACCGCCCGTTTGCTTCTTGTGCCTGTAGTCGAACGGCACCGCCTGCGTCGGCGCTTCGCGGTAACTGACCTTGGGAGCGCCGACCAGCACGTGGACCTTGTACTCGCGGCGGATCCGCTCCATGTAGACTTCCAGGTGCAACTCGCCCATGCCCTCGACCAGGATCTCGTTGGTTTCCTGATCGGTCGACACGCGGAAGGTCGGGTCCTCTTTGCGGAAGCGGGCCAGGGCCTTGCCCAGTTTCTCCGCGTCGCCGCGGTTTTCCGGACTGACCGCGATCTTGATCACCGGCTCCGGCACAAACATGCTTTCCAGGGTACAGTACTTCGGTTCGCTGGCGTACGTGTCGCCGCTGGCGCCGTCGATGCCCATCACCGCCACGATGTCGCCTGCCTGGGCTTCCGCGATTTCCTTTCGCTCGTCCGCGTGCATCCGCACGATGCGGCTGAACCGCTCCTTGCGTCCCGTCCGCTGATTGATGTAGGTGTGACCCTTTTCGATGCGGCCCTGGTACACGCGCATGAACGTCAGTTGCCCGTAGGGGTCGTCGACGATTTTGAAGGCCATGCCGACGAAGGGCTTCGCCGGATCGGGTTCCAGGGGCACCGTTTCGGCGGCGTTGTCCCACGCTTTGGCGTGGATCTCGTGTTCCAGCGGCGAAGGCAGATACCGCGTGATGGCATCCAACAACGGCTGAACGCCCTTGTTCTTGTAGGCCGCTCCCAGGAATACAGGCGTGACGTCCTGCTGTTGGACCACGGCCCGCGTCACCCGGTGGATCATATCCACCGAGATTTCCTCCTCGGACAACAGCCGCTCCATCAACTCGTCGCTGTACATCGCCAGGCATTCGAGCATCTTCATGCGCCATTCCCGAGCAAGTGGGGTCATGGCGTCCGGGATCGGTTCCGCGCGGATCTGCTCGCCTTCGTCGCCATCGAAGTGCAGCGCCTGCATGGTCGCCAGGTCGATCACGCCCTGGAAGCGTTCGCCGCTGCCCAGCGGCAACTGCATGAGAATTGCCTCGTCGCCCAGCTTTTCCTTGAGATCGCGGACCACGCGAAAGGGATCTGCGCCGGCGCGGTCCATTTTGTTGATGAACGCCAGTCGCGGCACGTGATAGCGGTTCATCTGCCGCTCGACGGTGATCGTCTGGCTTTGCACCCCGCCCACGGCGCACAGCACCAGCACGGCGCCGTCCAGCACGCGCAAGCTGCGCTCGACCTCGACGGTAAAGTCAACGTGCCCGGGCGTGTCGATCAGGTTGATGGCGTGGCCCTTCCACGCGACGCTGGTCGCGGCGCTGGTGATCGTGATGCCGCGTTCCCGCTCCAATTCCATGTGGTCCATCGTCGCGCCGGCGCCGCCTCCGCCTACCTCTTCCATCCGGTGGATGCGGCCGGTGTAGAAGAGGATGCGTTCGCTGAGCGTGGTCTTGCCCGAGTCGATGTGTGCCGAGATGCCGATATTTCGTAGCTTGTCGAGGTCCATAGTTATTGGTCGCTTGGTACTTTGTTCGAGCGTAACATCTTAATTGAATTCGGGTTGGAGAAAAGGCCGAGAGCGGTACGAGGCGTGAGATTGCCGGGACTCTCGGAGCGGCATTTCACGTTCCAACGCCATAGAACGCGGCTGTCGGCAAACCGGTTTCACGGGCTACGACGGCGGCGAGTCGGTCGACTTCGTCGCCGGAGAGAGCGGCGACGCAGCTTTCGGCGGGCGGGCGGGCGATGGTGTACACCTGGATCAGGCCAAGGCTGCCGCCGGCAGTCGTGATCTCGCGCAGCCGCTGGCAGAAGGCCTGGATTTCCTCGCCCGGAGGCGGTTGGCCGCGGATGCGCATCCACAGCGACTGGATGACCAGCGACCGGACACGAGCGGCCTCGGTGATGTTCTCCAGCACGCGCGAAAGGGGAATAGGCGAGCGAGCAACCGAGCGAAAATACTCTTCCGTGCCCGCGTCGAGCTTGGCCCAAATCTCGCCCCGGTTGCGGTCCAGGGCCTCCAGACCACGCTGCACGTGCGGACGATGAAACCTGCTAGCATTGGTGATCAGGACCATTTTCACGGCGTCCAAGCCGTGGCGTCGTTTGACCTCGGCGCAGGCGGTGACGACCTCGTCGAAATTCCGGTGGGTCGTCGGTTCTCCGTCGCCGGAGAAGGCGATGTCGTTCAGTCGCCGCAATTCCGGGGGCACGCTGCGGAACTTGTCCGTTTCGAACAGACGCCCCGAAACGGTCAGCGCCAGCGTCTCGTCCAACTCGGCCAACAACCGCTCCCGTTCGACAAATTGCGTGTCGCCCGCCACCGTGCGATCCACCTGGCAGTAAACGCAGTTGAAATTGCAGACCTTGTCGGGATTCAAGTTGATCCCGATCGACACACCGCGGCTTCGCCGGCTGATCACCGGATAGACGAACCGGTTGTCTTCGAACCGCCGCTCGTGTTGCAGGTGCAAAGGGCTGGTGGACATAGGGCTTCGACAGAAAGGGCGGGCCCGCGGCACGGGTCCGCCCTGGACAGTTCCTACGGCGGAGAGTCGGCGGCGGTCCGCCGCTGCGCTCAGACTTCTTTGGCGTCGATCCAGGGCATCAGGCCGCGCAAACGCCGGCCGACTTCCTCGATCAACAGCTTCGCCTCATGGCGCCGGTACGATTTGAACATGGGGGCGCCGGCCTTGTTCTCCAGGATCCACTCGCGGGCGAATTGACCGCTTTGGATCTCCTTCAGGATCTTCCTCATTTCGGCGCGGGTCTGCTCGTTGACAATCCGCGGGCCGCGCGTGTAGTCGCCGTATTCGGCCGTGTTCGATACGCTGTACCGCATGTAGCTCAGCCCGCCCTGGTAGAACAGGTCGACGATCAGCTTCAGCTCGTGCAAGCATTCGAAAAACGCCATCTCCGGCTGATAGCCGGCTTCGACCAGCGTATCGAAGGCCGCTTTGACCAACTCGGTCACGCCGCCGCACAGCACGGCCTGTTCGCCGAACAGGTCGGTCTCGGTCTCTTCGGCGAAGGTCGTCTGGATCACCCCGCCACGCGTGCCGCCGATGCCCTTGGCATAAGCCAGTCCCACCGCCAGCGTCTCCTCGGTCGCGTTTGCGCCGATGGCGATCAAGCAGGGCACACCGCCGCCTTTGACGAACTCGCTGCGGACCAAGTGGCCGGGCCCTTTGGGCGCGACCAGCAGCGTGGCGACGCCTGGCGGCGGTTCCACCTGGCCGTAGTGGACGTTGAAGCCGTGCGAGCACATCAGCACGTTGCCCGGCTGGAGGTTGGGCCGGATCGAATCGCGGTAGATGTCGGCCTGCAATTCGTCCGGCAGCAGGG
>CAZAQY010000282.1:0-10914 GCA_964486845.1 uncultured Pirellulaceae bacterium | reverse complement strand
CATCCGCTATGCCGGCGGTTCCGAGGAGCTGTACGACCACCGCAACGATCCTTACGAATGGACGAATTTGGTGGGCCGGCCGGAGCATGTGGCGGTCCAGCGCCGGCTCGCCGCGCAACTGCCCGCCGAAGAGGCCGCGAACGCACCGTCGGAGCCGGCGAAAAAGGCCAAGCAGAAACCTGACCGGCGCGGCAAGAAGGCACGCGCCGGCGGTGACCGGGAAGATGCCTAAGTTCGACACGCTTTCTAGGAGGCAGGCTATGTCACAAATCACGCGCAGAGAGTTCGTCGGTCGATCCATTCAAGGGACCGCGTTGGCCGCTGCGGCGGCTACGTTGCCGCCTGCCGCACGCGGAGCGCAAGCCGCCAGCGCCGCCGGCAAGGTCGTCCTGGCCTTGCTCGGGGCCGGCGGCCGAGGGACGCAGGTGGCGCTGAACCTGGCGTCGCTGGAGAATGTCGAGTTCAAATTTGTCTGCGACCTGGAATCGTCGCGGGCCGGGAGGGCGGCGACCGCTCTGGAAAAAGCGCAAGGCAAGCTCCCTCAGACCACCCCGGACATGCGCACGGTGTTCGACGACAAGGACGTCCACGGCGTGCTCGTCGCGACGCCGGAACAGTGGCACGCGCTGGCCACGATTTGGGCCTGTCAGGCCGGGAAGGATGTGTACGTCGAAAAGTGCATCTCGCGGCGCGTCGAAGAAGGCCGCAAAATGGTCGAGGCGGCGCGCAAGTACCAGCGCGTCGTGCAAGCCGGGACGCAGCATCGCAGCACGCCGTACATGATCGCCGCACGGCAGTACATCCAGGACGGCCAGCTGGGCGAAATCCTCTACGTCAAGGTGTGCAACATGCTGCCAAGCACCTACGGCGGCTATCCCTTGAAGGCTGTCCCGAATACCGATCCGCCCGCCGGTTTCGACTGGGACCAGTGGCTCGGCCCGGCGCCCGAGCGGCCCTACAACGCCCAAGTTCACCGCAATTGGCACGGCTATTGGGATTTTTCCGGCGGGAATTCGTCCGACGGCATCCATCAGCTCGACTTGTTCCGGATGCTGGTGGGCGAGCCGCCGCATCCGCACACCATCACCTGTGTCGGAGGACGCTGGCGGTACGAGGATGACGGCCAGATGCCCGACATGCAACTCGTCTCGTTCCAGTGGGACAAGCTGGCGATGAGCTTCGAGAACTCCGGCTTCACGCCGGTCCTGACGAAGGAACCGGCAAAGATCCACCCGGAGGACAAGCTGCCCAACTGGCTGCAGAGTTCCACGCGGATCGAGGTCTACGGGACCAAGGGCGTGATGTACCTCGGACGTCACTTCCTGGGCTGGCAAGTCCTGGTCCCCGGCAGCAAAATCGCGGCGGAGAAGTTCGACCCGGATCAAGGCATGTATCACTATCAGAACTGGGTCGACTGTATCCGCAGCCGGAAGCGAGCCAACGCCGACGTCGAGGTCGGCCACATGGGCGCTTGCCTGGAACATTTGGGCAACATCGCTTACCGGATGGGCAATCAGCAACTGAAATTCGATCCGCGGACGGAGAAGTTCATTGGCAACGACGCAGCCAACGAATACCTACCGGCCGCGGGCCGCAAGCACTACCGGATTCCCGACGTGCTGTGAGCCGCCCCGTCCTCGATACCGTAATTGTCTGTAGTAGTTTTGTTCGCCGGCCCGCCGGCGGACGCGGTTCTTGAATTGTTGTCCTGGATTACCCCGCGAGGGAGAAAACCATCATGCGAGAAGCCAGTACGAATGCCGCGTCGCGCCGCGAGTTTCTGCACAGCACCGGTCGCACTGCCGCGGCGGCTGCCCTGGTGGGTGGGGGCATCATTCCCTACGTCCATGCCGCGGAAGACAATACGATCCAAGTCGCCCTGATCGGCTGTGGAGGACGCGGCACCGGTGCGGCACAGAACGCGCTGTCCGTCCTCAACGGCCCGATGAAACTGGTCGCGATGGCCGATGTATTGGAGCGCAAACTCGACTCCAGCTACAAGAACCTGCAGCGGTCCGGGGACAAGTTCGACGTCCCGAAAGACCGGAAGTTCCTCGGCTTCGATGCCTACAAGAAGGCGATGGACTGCCTGAAGCCGGGCGACGTGGCCGTCTTGGCGACGCCCCCCGCATTCCGTTGGGTGCATTTCACGTATGCGATCGCCAAGGGCCTACAACGAAGCCAAACGCGGAGCCGAGGCAAGCATGGTCACGTCGATGGGCCGCATGGCTGCTCACACCGGCCGAATCGTCACCTTTGACGAGATGCTCAACTGCGAGCATGAATTCGCGCCCGATGTGGACAAACTAGTCAACGAGGACTCGCCCGCCCCGTTCAGTTGCAGGACGACGGCAAGTACCCCGCACCGATGCCGGGCATCAAGACCAAGCAGGAATACTAGTGCCGTTTCCAGTTGCCAACTTTCCCGCTCGCTGGCAAGAGAAAAAGCAGGCCGGAACAAGTCCCCGCAGTTCCGGCAGAAATCCCTGCGGCAAAAAGCCGGGGGCGAAACGAGTCTCAACAGCGTTTCGCCCCCAAGGCGTTCTCAGTTTTTCCAGCGGACGGCAAGCCGTCTAGCGAGCGGCAATTTGGCCGATCGTGGCCGACCCGAATTGCCCCGCCAGAACTTGGACGTACTGCTGGTCGGCTTGGCTCAGACGGTTCATGTCCACCGTCGTCGTCTTGCCGCTGTCCTTCAGCAGCCGGACCTGTCCGTCGAGGATGGCGACCAACTTGGCCGTGACCCGGTACTTGCCCGTGTTGTCCACCCAAGTTCGCATGGACAACTCGACGGGCTCACGCTGCAGCGAGCTGAACGGATCGTCCGCCTGGGGCTTGGCCTTGGGAGCCGCTTCCGGCTTCGCGGCGGGCGGGCCGAACAGATCGTCCAGGTTCGTCTTGGCCGGTTCCGCTTTGGGCTCGGCCGCCGGAGCGGGTTCGGGCTTCGCGGCGGGCGAGAACAGATCGTCCAGGTTCGTCTTGGCCGGTTCCGCTTTGGGCTCGGCCGGCGGGGCGGGCGCCGGCTCGGGCGCCGCTGCGGGGGCAGGCTCAACGGGCATCGCGGGCTCCTTCGCCGGCTCTTTCGGCAGGTCGCCGAACAAGCTGTCGAGCGGATCCTTTGCAGGCGCGGCAGGCGCAGCCTCGGCTGGCATAGCTTCGGCCGGCTTGGCTTCGGCTGGGGCGGGCTCCGCCGGTTTCGGTTCGGCCGGAGGGGCTTCTGCGGGCTTGGGCTCCGCCGGTGCGGGCTCCGCCGGCTTAGGTTCCGCCGGCGGGGCTTCTGCGGGCTTGGGCTCCGCAGGCTTAGCTTCCGCAGGCTTCGCTTCCGCAGGCTTCGCTTCCGCCGGAGCGGGCTCAGCGGCTTTCGCTTTCGGCTTGGCAGGCTTCGGAGCCTCCTTCGGCTGATCCACGGGCTTGGGCGCGGGCTCCGCGGGCTTCGCCGCCTCTTTCGCAGCCTCGACCGGCGGAGCTACTTCAGGCTTGGCGGGTTCCACCGGCGGGGCTGGCGGCGGTTCCTCGACAGGCATCGCCTCGGGTTCCGCGATTTTGGACGGCAACATCATGGGTGCAACGACGCAGGCCCTGTGGCAGCAGCGTGATGCACGGCGCGCTCTCCACGCGCACAACCATCGGCAGGCCATTGCCGAGTCAATAGACATCAAGAAGACGACGGCCCAGACGAGGGCCACCTTGGCTATGACAAACCTTTTACGCATTCGTACAGCCTCCCGATAACTTGAACTTGAATTGAACGTGGGGCGAGTCGGCTACCATCACTCAGATGCACGCACCAGCTTGCTGGAACGTTCCACCCGAAATGCGCCAACAGGACATTCCAATAATCTAACCTTCCCAGTTTGCCTATGCAACCATCCAGATTACCGTATCTGTCAAAGTTGGCCCAGACATTAAGCTTTTCCTGGAACTTCGCGACGAAATGGCTTGACCGAATGTCGATTATGCGCTGCCAGAAAAGGCCGAGCGCTGATGCCTGGAATGCCCAAAGTAGCCATCACACTCCGTGTGATGATCGGCAAGAAACACCGGACAGCTGTTTCTCGAACGTTGCCTGGGCCTGTCCACGATCAACTCGGAGATCTATCCGTAGAGGGGACTTCAGTCCGCTCGGACGGACTGAAGTCCGCCCTACGAAGTTGCTGGACAAGTGCTTGCGCGGGGGCTCGCACCCAATCCGAGAGCCTCAGACGCCTGCGGAATGCCTCGGCCAGGTGTTGATGAAAAGGGCCTTCTTCTGATCGGGCAGCGCGTAGTCAAATCCACACTCTCGAAAGAACTCCTCCGCCGCCGTAATCGCCATCACTTCCAGCACTTGGTGCTTCCGCGCACAGTCGAGGCAGGTCTGGACGAGCCGTCGTCCGATGCCCTTTCGTTGGGCGTCCTCGGCGACCGCCAGACACTGCAGTTCCGCCAATTTTCTGGAGTAGATGTCGACCGCCGCAAAGCCGATCAACCGGCCGTTGCGTTCGGCGACGAAGCCGTTGCGGGTCAGGTCGCGGATTTCTTCGATGGACCTGCGGAGCAAGATCCGTTGCCGGACGTAGGGCTCAACCAGCGCCTCGATGTCCGGCGCATCGGAAATCTGCGCTGGCCGAATGGTGAAGTCGTCCACGGTCGAACTCGTCATCTGCCGTCCTCGGGGCTTATTTCTTCTGGGCTTTTTCGATTTTGGCCCAGGTGTCTCGCAGCGATACGGTCCGGTTGAAGACCAGGGCGCCAGGGCGCGAGTCCTTGGCGTCTGCGCAAAAGTACCCGATCCTCTCGAACTGGAATCGAGTTCCGGGCGCCGCCTCCGCCAAACTTGGTTCCACCGGACAATCGCGGAGCACTTCCAGCGAAGCCGGGTTCAGATTCGTCCTGTAATCCTGCCCCTCCGGGACGTCCTCAGGATCCTCTTGGGTGAACAGGCGATCGTACAACCGCACCTCGGCCAACACGGCATGCGAGGCCGATACCCAGTGGATCACGCCCTTGACGGACCGGCCTTCCGGCTGTTTGCCCAAGGTCTCCGGATCGTAAGTGCAACGGAGTTCGACCACTTCTCCTTGTGCGTTCTTGACCGCTTGCTCGCACTTGATGATGTATCCGTAGCGCAGCCGCACTTCGCGTCCCGGCGCCAACCGGTGAAACTGCCTGGGCGGGTCTTCGCGAAAGTCGTCGCGTTCGATGTACACGACGCGCGAGAACGGGATCTTTCGGGTTCCCGCGCTCGGGTCCTCCGGATTGTTCACGGCGTCCAATTGCTCGACCTGATCTTCAGGATAGTTCTCGATCACCACGCGCAAGGGGTGCAACACGGCCATGGCGCGCGGGGCGACTGCGTTCAGGTGTTCCCGCACGCAGTTCTCCAGCACGGCCACGTCAATCGTGGAATTGAATTTTGCCACGCCGATGCGGTCGCAGAAAGTCCGAATCGACTCCGGCGTGTAGCCGCGGCGGCGCAGTCCGGAGATGGTCGGCATCCGCGGGTCGTCCCACCCGCTGACGTGTCCCTGCTTGACCAGTTCCAGCAACTTCCGTTTGCTCATCACCGTATAGCTCAGGTTCAGCCGCGCGAATTCGATTTGCTGCGGAGCATAGATGCCCAGGGTCTGGATGAACCAGTCGTACAGGGGCCGGTGATTTTCGAACTCGAGCGTGCAGATCGAGTGCGTGATCCGCTCGATCGAATCGGACTGCCCGTGCGCAAAGTCGTACATCGCGTAAATGCACCACTGGTCGCCGGTGCGATGGTGCTCGGCGTGCAGAATCCGGTACAGGACGGGATCGCGCATGTTCAGGTTCGGGTGCGCCATGTCGATCTTGGCCCGCAGGGTCCGCGAGCCGTCGGGGAACTCGCCGGCCCGCATCCGCTGGAACAAGTCCAGGTTTTCCTCCACGCTGCGGTCGCGATAGGGACTGTTGCGGCCGGACTGGGTCAGCGTCCCGCGATATTGGCGGATCTCGTCCCCCGTCAGATCGCAGACGTAGGCCTTGCCGGCGCGGACCAGCTGCACCGCCCACTGGTACAGCTGTTCGAAGTAGTCGGAGGCGTAGAACAGCCGGTCACCCCAATCGAAACCGAGCCAGCGGACGTCCTCCTGGATCGACTCGACGTACTCCACCTCCTCCTTGCACGGGTTCGTGTCGTCGAACCGCAGATTGCACCTGCCGTGGTACTTGGCCGCCAGGCCGAAGTTCAAACAAATCGACTTGGCGTGCCCGATGTGCAGGTAGCCGTTCGGTTCGGGCGGGAAGCGGGTCTGCACCCTTCCGCCGAACTTGCCGGTCCGCAGATCTTCCTCCACGATCTGCTCGATGAAGTTCAGGGTCCGGCCGCCCGCGGCGTCGGCCGAGTTGCTGCTTTCGTCTGCTCCGCTCGCCATTCGATCGCGTTTTGCCATAGCTCGTTTCGACTTCCGTAAGAAAAAGGGAACTCAGCCAACGGCGGAGGCCAGCCGAGACAACGCCCGCTGGATGCGAGCCACACAACGCTCGCGGCCCAGAATCTCCAACGTCTCGAACATCCCGAAGCCCACCGCTTTACCTGTCACCGCCACTCGCACTGCATGAATGATATCGCCCAGCTTGATGCCTTCGGACTCGACAAACTGCTGCAACAGACGCTCCAACGCCGCAGCATCAAACGCCTCGGCCACGGCCAGACGATCGCCAAGCTCCCGCAAGCGTTGCGCCGCCCCCGGCGGTTTGCCCAGACGCTTGTCGAAGGCCGCCTGGTCGTAGGGCAGTTCGTCGTCCGGCGTAAAAAAATCTGAAAAATCCAAGATGTCGCCGGCCACTTTGATCCGATCCCCCGCGGCCTTGACGATTGCCGTCAGTTGGACGGCGCAACTCTCCGGCACCGGATCCGGAACAAGACCCGCTCGCTGCAGGTACGGCGTGACCAAAGCCACCTTCTGATCCAACGGAACCGCCCGCATGTAGCGTTCCTGGAAAGCCGTCAGCTTCAAGGGATCAAAACTCGCCGGCGCGCGGTTCACTCGCTCCAGCGAGAACAAGCGGATCATCTCCTCGCGAGTAAAGGATTCCGTCCGGTCGTCGAGCGACCAGCCCAACAGCAACAAATAGTTGACCAGCGCGTCCGGGAGATAGCCGACTTGGCGATAGAAATCGACAATCACCGGATTGAAGGTCTCGGTGGCCACCGGCAGCGAAATCGCTCGCGCAATCCGTTCGCCCTGATCGAACAACGCCTTAAAGTCGCGGTGCTTCAAGTACTGATTCAGCTTGCGTTTGCTCAGTTTGTTCGAATTTCCCGGTTCGGCGACGTACGGCAAGTGGGCATACGCGGGCAGTTCATAGCCCAGGGACCGCGCAATGAAGATCTGCCGCGGCGTGTTCGAAAGGTGCTCGACCGCGCGGATCACGTGCGTGATCTGAAAATCGTGATCGTCCACCACGCTGGCCAAGTGGTACAAGCAGGACCCGTCCGCCCGCTGAATCACATGATCCTGCTCGGCCGCCCACTCGAAGCTCACCTCGCCTCGAACCAGATCGGAAAACGCGCATTGCCCCTCGCGCGGCATCTTCAGTCGCACCACGCCTGAACGCCCTTCCGCCTCGAACCGTGCCTGCTCCTGGGCTGTTTCGGCCATCCAGCGACGGCTGTAAACAAAGGACCGCTTCTCCCGCTCCGCCGCCTCTCGCTCCGCTTGCAGTTCTTCGGGCCGTGCGTAGTCGCGGTAGGCACAGCCGCGGTCCATCAACTCCCGCACGGCGGCGCGATGCCGCGCCGAACGCTGCGACTGAAAATACGGCGCGTGCGGCCCGCCGATTCCGGGACCTTCGTCCCAGTCGATCCCCAACCAGCGAAAGCCATCCAGAATGGGCTGCAGCGCCTCGTCCACATTCCGCTGCTGGTCCGTGTCGTCGATGCGCAGAATGAACTGCCCGCCGTGCTGGCGGGCAAACAGCCAATTGAACAAAGCGGTGCGCACCCCGCCGATGTGCAGGTAGCCCGTCGGACTGGGGGCAAAACGTGTACGGACCATGGATTTCACAATCTCTAGGCAAACGGTCGTAGATCCAAGCGGCAAACGGGTAGGGCACCACCGCCGGCAGGACAATCTCAGCCGCACTGGGTGGGAGAGGCGACCCCAACAGCCAACAGGCCAACATTTTAGCGAGAGGTTCTTTGGCGACAAGCCTAGTTGGACGGCGCCGTTCTGACGCGGTCCACCCGGCATCCCGTGGCTCCGCCCCACGGATCTGCCGTTCAAATTTCATCTTTTTCACGGTGACAAGCAACGGGACCCGCTGCCGGGACTCCCGTCGCGATGATCGTTCTTCCTCGCCCGCGCGAACGATCCGGAATAGTGGACATTTTTCCCTCTTCCCCGCTTGCACAAAATGTGAATATCAGTACACTACTGTTCATGCGTTTGTATCCTGTGTCTTTCTTTCGGAGGCCGCCATGATCGCCACAACGTCTCCCGCTGTTTCGCCGTCTCCTGCTGCTCCAGCCGCTGGCGCGGCGCCCCGGCTGCTGGATCAGGTCCGCGCCGCCGCCCGCTCCCGGCACTACAGTTCGCTCGCCGAGCAAGCCTTTGTCAGCTGGATTCGCCGCTTCGTCCTGTTCCACGACAACCGGAATTGCTACTCGCTGGATGCGATATCCGCACCGTGCAGGAACTACTTGGACATGAGGACGTCAGCACGACCATGGTCTACACCCACGTCCTGAACCGCGGAGGTGGGGGCGTCGACAGCCCAGCCGACAACATCTGATGCATTACGGATTTTCGGCTCCACATCGCGTCATCCGGTCGGCTTATTCCGGCCGATATGGTCGGGGTAATTCAATATCCCGTGCCCCGATCAAAACCCAAAATGTTTGACAGCACGAGACTTGCCCTATAAGATAACGTCCGCCCGACCCAAGATATCCCGACCAGAACGCCGTCATATCCGGGTCGGGATACTTACAAGCCGAAAGGGGGACTTCGATGCGTCTGAACGTCCTGGTGATTTCGAACCAGATCCGTGGCGTCGATGGCACCGGTGGCCTTGGCGACGTGCCCGTCGGGCTTGCGAAAGCCCTCCTCGCCCGCGGCGACATCGACATTCGCCTTGCAATGCCCGGCTACGCTGAAATCACTGAGAGGACGCTCGAAAACAGATTCGCTCCGGAAAACCTCGTTTTAGACGGAATTCTGGTTCCGTTTGGTTCCGATCTTGTCCCAGTCGATGTTTTTCGGATTTACCTCCCAAATTCCGAACCCAGAGTCACCGTGTACCTTTTCCGTAGTGCGCGCGTTTTCGATGCTCGCGATCCGAAGACGAATCGGGTCAACAAGAACACACCCGACAAAGCAATCCTCTTTTCGAGGACAGTAGTCGAATTCCTGCGAGCCTACGAACCGTTCCGCTTCGACGTCATCCACTGTAATGACTGGCACACGGGTCTTGTTCCCACATACCTCAGCACGATCTACCGAGAAGACTTGTATCTTGGCCGAGTTGCTACGCTGTTCACGACGCACAACGCTGGTGGCGATGCGTATCAAGGGGGCTTTCCCGAAGACGGAAGGCTCCTGGCATTGGCTGGGCTTTCGGCCCATCAAGTTTTCCAACCCGGCATAACAAAATCCCTATTCCATAACGACAAGTTCAACTTCTCGAAAGGCGGCTTCGGCTACGCAGACATCTTCAACACCGTGAGTCGGCAGTATCGCCAGGAACTCCTGACGCCGGCCTTTGCTGGCGGCCTTGAAGGACTGTTCAAGGAGCGCGCCACAGATTTCTGCGGCGTTGTAAATGGCATCGACACGGCCGAGTGGAACCCCTCGTCAGACAAGGCATTCGAAAAGTTTGCTTTCTCCGCTAAAGACCCTGTCGAAGAGATCCTCGCTAAGAAACGGAAGGTGCGAGCGCTCCTTCGTAATTGGGTCGTTACGGACGAAAAGCATCCACGAAAAGGTCAGAAGCCGTATTCGTTACTCAATGACCAGTCCATTCTTGTCGGTGTGGTTACGCGCATTGACTACCAGAAGATGCCCATCCTTCTGCAAGCCCTGGGCCGGATCTGCGAGACCGAAGGCGTTCAAATTGCTCTCCTTGGAAGCGCCGATCGAAACGATCGCCGCGGCATGGATTACGAGAACGACCTGAGAAGCAAGGCAAAGGCGTCTCCAGAGAAACTTCTGTTCTTTGACGGCTTCGACATTCCGCTCTCCCACCTGATCTACGCGGCATCAGAGATCTTCCTTGTTCCGAGTACGTTTGAGCCCTGTGGCCTTACACAGTTGGTGGCGATGAGATACGCGTCAGTTCCAGTCGTTCGGTCTACTGGCGGCTTGGTGGATACGGTAATTGACGAGGCCGACAGCTCTCGGGCCTCGAGTGCAACGGGCTTTCGTTTCAAAGAGAAGGTAAGCGGATCCGACATGATGGATGAAACCCTAGGCGCCGAGATGCTCGTGGCTCGCTTTAACGAGGCCGTGAAGGTGTACAGACAAGACCGATCTCGATGGAAGGAACTTGTACGTAATGGTCTTGCTCGAGATTCCTCGTGGGTCGTTCCAGGTGCGCAATACGTGAAGCTGTACCACGAGGCGATCCGCCGCAGCATGCAACGCGCGTTCTTCGGCTAACAATGGCATGCACCGGAGCCGCGATCCCGTCTTGGAAAAATGGTGGACGTCATCGTCGCGGCCCGGTGACGCCCGTCGTTCGTCGTCTTCATCTTCTCCTCGTATTGCCGATGGTTGACATTTTGTGAGCGTGCGCGAGATCCGGGCGGAATAATCAGCAGAGTCTGAGCAAGCTGCCTGATGGCCGCAAAAAGAATTCCCTCGCGAAGGCTGATCACTCGATCAAGGTCCGCGAGGGATGTACTCCGTAGAGTTTTTACAAGAACTCGGAGTACTGAATTATGGATCATCGTTTGCTGCAGCAGGT
>CAZAQY010000281.1:0-10915 GCA_964486845.1 uncultured Pirellulaceae bacterium | reverse complement strand
GCCGACTCAAGCTCACGCGGCGGTGGAAGATCACGTTGGTGCAGTACTCAACTTGTTCTTGGTCCCATCCGGGTTCTGGTTCGCGGTGGTCCACTGGTCCAAGTCCATATCGACGATTTGCTCCCCGTTCAGGACGACCGAGATTCGGCTGCCTCGGCAAGTGATCCGGTACTGGTTCCATTGTCCGGGCGGTCGGACCGTGTTTTTCGCCGGGGCCAGGCAGTCGTACATGGTGCCCGCCCAGTTTCCTTTGCCTCAGCTTGTTAACCCGTAGGAATTGGCCACTTGAACTTCGATGCCGGTGTAGACCGGATCGCCACGGTCGGACGTCCGAAGGAACACGCCGCTGTTGGCCCGTTCGGTGATTCTGAATTCCAGTTCCAGAACAAAGTCCCCGTAGGTCTGCTCCGTCCACAGATAATCCCCGTTGTGTTCGCGGCCATCTCCAGTCGTTCAAGGTCAGTCGTCACCGCAGCCCCGAGTCCACACCGCCAGCCGATCGCGCGTCTTCCGGTCCTGTCTCCCGAATTGCCGGGGTTCTCGCGGAGCATCCTCTCACCGGCAATCCAGCACACGAACTTGCGTCAGGCTAGCTCAACCGCCGCGCCGTCGCAACGGATGGTGCGATGCAGAAGAAACTATCCAAACTGGTTAACGATTGCCCAATGCGCTCGCCGATGCAAATGCTCAATGGTCGCAACTGGGTCGGACGTTGGCGGCCACTACAGGCAGATCGCCGCTCATCTCCGCGATTCTCGCGGAATCAGACGTAGAGGCAGCCGTTGGCACTTGATTTGCGAAAAGAATTTTTGTACTGTTTTGCCCGGCGAAGGGAATTGCCGTTACAGAACCCTTCGAAGGCTGTTTCTGGTTTATGGAAGACTCAACATGACGACTACGGAATGTGTCGAAGCGACGTTCTCGTCGAGCAGCGACGAAGAGCCCCCACCACAGCGACGCTGTGGTCCCCAACTCCTCCTACTCATCACCCCTCCTCGCTCGAACGGCTCCAAGCGGCTGGCCGGTCGGATCACTACGCTGGACGATCCCGGCAGATCCGTCACTGTTCGCCGTCCCACAACCACGCCTGCGACGAGGGCTTTCCGCAAGGCATTCTTTCCCCAGGTTGCCGACCGGGAGTGGAACGATTGGCGTTGGCAGATACGCCATCGGATTCGGGCGCTGGAGCAGTTGGAGCAAATGCTGGTTCTGGCGCCCGACGAACGCGAGGCCCTGGCCGAACGCGGGCAGATGCTGCCGGTCGGGATTACTCCTTATTACATGAGCCTGGTCTCGCGGCATGATCCGCAGCAGCCCGTGCGACGCACCGTCATCCCGACGTCCGCGGAGTTTTACCGTGCGCCGGGCGAAGCGGATGATCCCCTGGGCGAGGACGGACACAGCCCGGTGCCGGGGCTGGTGCATCGCTATCCGGATCGGGTCCTGCTGCTGGCGCACGACTTCTGCTCGACTTATTGCCGCTACTGCACCCGGTCGCGGGTGGTCGGGCACGGCGAAATCGTGTCGAACGAGAAGCGGCTGCAGATGGCTTTTGACTATATTCGCCGCACGCCCAGCGTCCGCGACGTGCTGGTTTCCGGCGGCGATCCGTTGACGTTGGCCGAAGACCGGCTGGATTGGATTTTGAGCAACCTGCGGGCGATTCCCCACGTGGAGTTTCTGCGGATCGGGACCAAGGTGCCAGCAGTGCTGCCGCAGCGAATCACTCCGCAGTTGTGCCGCACGTTGCGCAAGTACCACCCCTTGTGGATCAGCCTGCATTTCACGCATCCCGACGAGTGTACGCCGGAAGCTCACACGGCCTGCACGCGGTTGGCGGACGCCGGGATTCCGCTTGGCTCCCAAACCGTTCTGCTCAAAGGTGTTAACGACAATGTGGAGACGATGAAACAGCTGATCCACAAGCTGTTGCTGATGCGTGTCCGGCCGTATTACCTGTACCAGTGCGACCCCATTTCGGGCTCGTCCCACTTCCGCACCTCGGTTTCCAAAGGTCTGGAGATTATCGAGGGCCTGCGGGGGCATACCACGGGGTACGCGGTGCCAACGTACGTGATCGACGCGCCCGGCGGCGGCGGAAAGATCCCCTTGCAGCCGAACTACGTCGTTGGTCGCGACGCCGGCGATCTGCTGATCCGCAACTACGAGGGTCACACGTATCGGTATCCGGATCCGGTCATGTAGCGACCTGCGAAGGACCCGGCTCTAAGGGAGCAGGAGGCGTCCAACTGTTGCGCATCGGACTGACCTACGACTTGCGAGTCGAATATCTAGCCGCTGGCTACGGCGAGGAAGAGACCGCCGAATTCGACCGTCCCGACACGATCGACGCCCTCGAAAACGCTCTCCGAGGCCTGGGCTACGAGACGGACCGCATCGGCACAGCCAAGCGGCTGATCGAACGGTTGGGGCGGGGCGACCGCTGGGAATTGGTGTTCAATATCGCCGAGGGCCTGCACGGCGGCGCGGCCCGCGAATCCCAAGTGCCGGCGATTCTGGACGTGTACGATATCCCGTACACGTTTTCCGATCCGCTGGTGATGGGGGTGTGCCTGCACAAGGGCGTGACCAAGCTGGTGGTCCGCGATGCCGGAGTGCCGACGCCGGACTTTGCCCTGGTCCAGCGTCCGGAGGACATCGCGGCGATCCGCCTGCCGTTTCCTGCCTTTGCCAAGCCGGTGGCCGAAGGCACGGGCAAGGGCGTGGGCCCGGCGTCCAAGATTCGGGATCAGGAAGCCCTGGAGCGGGTTTGCCGCAGCTTGTTGGAGCAATTCCGACAGCCGGTGCTCGTCGAAACGTTCCTCCCCGGCCGCGAGTTTACGGTCGGTTTGCTGGGCACGGGGCCGGCGGCGACGGTCTTGGGAACGCTGGAAATCGTGCTGTTGCAGGCGGCGGAGCCCGATGCCTATTCGTATGTCAACAAAGAAAAATGCGAGGAATTGGTCGAGTATCGCCCGGTCTGGGCCAGCCGGGAGGAAGAAGTCCGGCGGGCAGAGGAGGTTGCGTTGGCTGCCTGGCGGGCGCTGGGGTGCCGGGACGGAGGCCGTATCGACCTGCGATCCGACGCCGCTGGACAGCCGAGCTTCATCGAGTGCAACCCCTTGGCCGGCTTGCACCCGTTCCATTCCGATCTGCCGATGATCGCCACGGCGGTAGGCATGCCCTACCAGACGCTCATCGGCCGGCTCGTGGATTCGGCCCGGAGCCGAGTCCGGTAGCTGTGTTTGCGTCAGTCGTACGTATTACTGGTTCCCGAATTCTTGTTTTCTTGCGCGCATTTTGAACAGGAGGAAACAGAGGTAACAGAGGAAAAGGGACCTCTGTTCTCTCTGTTTCCTCTTGTTCGACGTATTGAATTCGTTTGGTTGCGGCCGAAGGCCGCGTTGGTTAGGCAACTTTGGCCGCCCACATGGACTCAGACGCCACCCACCGTGCAAATCGCCATTCTTCACAACCGAGTCGCCTCCGACGCGTCAGCGTCCGACCGCGATGTGCTGGTCCAGGTCGCGGCGGTCACGGCCGCGCTGGATGGTTTGGGCCACCGAAGTGTCGCCATCGAGTGCGATTTGGATCTGCTGTCGCTGCAGCGCCGCCTGCGGGACCTGCAGCCCGATGTTGTTTTCAATCTGGTCGAATCGCTGGACGGTTCCGACTCGCTGATGTCTCTCGTGCCGGCCCTGCTGGACAGAATGAACGTACCCTACACGGGGTCGCCAACCGAGGCGGTCTGGCTGACGAATCACAAGGTGCTGGCCAAGGAGCGGTTGAGCCAAGCCGGGTTGCCGACACCCGTGTGGCGATCGGGCACGCGAGAGATCGGGAGTTTCCTGGCGACAGATCGCGCCGCCGGCGCGATCCAGGCCGGCACCCGTTTTGTGATCAAAGCCATCTCCGAGCACGCTTCCATCGGTTTGGATGAACACTCGCTGGTCACGGTCGTGGATGAAGCCGACCTGCAGCGTCACTTGGTCGGATTCCGCAAAGCCCTGCAGCGTCCCTGTTTCGCGGAGCAGTTCATCGATGGCCGCGAGTTCAACATTTCGTTGCTGGTGCACGCCGGCGGCTGCCAGGTACTGCCCCCCGCAGAGATCGACTTCTCGGCATTTCCGGCGGACAAGCCGCGTCTGGTAGGTTATCGAGCGAAATGGGAGGAGGACTCTTTTGAATACCTGAACACTCCCCGCCGGTTCGACTTTCCGCCCCACGACGCCGCGTTGTTGAAACAGATCGGCCAAATAGCAGTAGCGTGCTGGCACTTATTCGCCCTGCGCGGCTACAGCCGAGTGGATTTTCGCGTCGATCAGGATGGCCGGCCCTGGATTCTGGAAGTGAACGCAAACCCTTGCTTGTCGCCCGACGCGGGATTCGCCGCGGCCCTGGATCGTGCCGGGATCCGCTACGAAGAAGCAATTGCCCGGATCGTGAGCGATGCGTTGGCCCTGCCAGGAACAAGATGACCAAATGACCGACTTAGACACTGACACGAAACCTTCACTGTTCCCCGTAAGTTTCCGCTACCAAGTACTGCCGGAGGACCGCCAGCACGTCCGTGAGATCGTCGAGTCGACGGGCTTCTTCTCGGCCGCCGAAGTCGACGTGGCCGTCGAGTTGGTCGATGAACGGCTGGCCAAAGGCGAGGCCAGTAGCTACTACTTCGTGTTCGCCGAACTCGACGGCCGCACCGTGGGCTATTCCTGCTACGGACCGATCCCCGCCACGGTGGCCAGCTACGACCTGTACTGGATCGTCGTCGATCGCGACTGCCAGGGCCGGAAGTACGGCCGGATCCTACTGGAAGAGTCCGAGCGTTTGATCCGAGCGGCTGGCGGGCGGCGTCTGTACCTCGACACCTCCAGCCGCCCCCAATACCAGCCGACCCGCGCCTTCTACGAACACTTCCAGTTCCGCTGTGAGGCAGTGCTGGAGGATTTCTACGCCCCGAACGACGGCAAGGTGATTTACGTCAAGGTGCTCTAGCTGCCGTCGAGAAGCCCGGCTATTGCGAAAAAGCCAGGCTTCTTGGGTCCCACTCGCCGTTATCGGATATCGAACACTCGTTGGATCTGCGGATCTCCGTATTCTGCCGCTCCCGTCAGGACCTGCAGGTTGTCCGCGATCTGGGCCTCGCCGCTGCCGTGCGTGTGGCCGCACAGAACGAGGAGCCGGGATTGCGGGTTCGCCTCCATCGTTCGTCGCATGCAATCACCGGCGGCTTTGCAGGTGAGGTGGGGAAGCCAGTTGTCGCCCGAGTGCCTGCCGTTGTACCAAGCGGCCTCCTTAAAGGGTGGCGGATGGGTCACGGCGATGACCGATGGGTATCGGGCAACGGCTTGCTGGAGGACGACCTCGAAGTGCCGGGCCGCCTCGTCGCCAAGGACGTTCAGGGCTTCCTGCAGTGCCGGCTTGTCCAGGTCAAAATCGCCTTTCAACTTGCGCACTTCGTCGATCAGGAAGTAGTCGTTGAGAACCACGTCCGAACCGGCAAAATCGCCCAGTCGGGCATCGGCCCAGCCGTCGTGACCGACCAGTGCCGTCTGGGGCGAGAGTTCCACGACGCCGGCGGCCGTCAGGTACGTAAGGAATTCCCGTTCGCGAGCCAGTTCGGCGACTTCAAACCGGGTCCTGCCGATCGAACCGCGGTAGAAATCGTGGTTGCCCAAAACAAAGTTGACGGGCTTTCGCAGCACGTCCCCCATCTGCTGCAGAACGCCGGCGATGCTGGGGCTCTCAGCGATGTCCCCGCTGATGACGAATGCATCGGCCTGATCCCGTGCCTTCTCCAGGAACCGGCGTCGGCCCAGGGGGTCGAGGAAGTTCAAATGCACGTCTGTCATCCAGGCTAGTCGCATCGGTGGTCACTCTCCGAATTCGGCGATCTTCCGTAGCATGGGGCATCCGCCCACCAGGCCCCGTCAGGATTCTATCAGCGATGATCGGTATCCGGTAGAATAGCCGCGTCCCTTTTCCCGTTGATGGAGGACGATCCCGATGAAATGGAAACGAAGCATCTGCACGACGGCGATCGCGATTGCGATCGCGCTGGCTGCTTCCGCCAATCCGGCCGCTGAGGAAAGCACCTTCTTCGTTCACCATGTCGGACGGATCTATCCCAGCGGGATCGCCGTCTGGGGCGGCGGACGCGATGGCCAGACATGCCGCATCGAGCACAACACCGTCCACGACACGCCGTACACGGCCATCGCTTGCGGCGGCGACGACCACCGTATCGAACACAACCGCATCTACGCCGCTATGCAGGTGCTGCACGACGGAGCCGGCATCTACATCACCTTCTGCAAACGCGTGGTCCTCCGCGGCAACTACGTCCACGACATCGTCGACACCGGTGGCTACGGGGCCTCCGCGTACTACCTGGACGAGCAGGCCGAGGACTGCGTGGTCGAGGACAATCTGAGCATGCACGTGGCCCGGCCGTCGCACAACCACATGGCCCGCAAGAACACGCTGCGGAACAACGTCTTCGTCTGCGACGGCGATGTCACGCTGACGTTCCCGCGATCCTCGGACTACCGCCTGGAGAAGAACGTGATCGTCGCCGGCGGCGCGATTCGCATCACGCGGCCGGAGGGGATTTCCGAGGCGGTGGGCAACGTCGTGCTGAGCAAGTCGGGCAAAGTCGAGGGGGTCCAGTTGGAAGCCTACCGGCAGACCGGCACGCTGCCGATCAAATCGGGGGCCGGCTGGCTCGTGGCGGACCCGAAGCTGACGGACTACGAGAGCGGCACAGTACGATTCGCGCCGGACAGTCCGACCCGCGGGTTGGGCATCAGGCCGATCGACGTGAGCGGAGCCGGCTGTGTCGAGAAGTAAGACGTCCGTTGGTAAGCAGGGGAAAATCGGGTTTTGCTCAATCGGCCAGATGACGGACAGCCGTCTATTTCCGCACGGGCGGCAAGAAGTACCCACTCAGCTCGCCGTTGGCGCCGCTGAATGCTTCGTTCGGCCCGCAGTTGTTCGAGTTGGACCTGTTGGCGGGTCCGCTGGCGGCCGCCGATCTGCGCGGCTACGCCTTGGGCATGTTGGCCAACCCGTTCCCGTACGCCGACGCCCCGGATCGCTGGCATCCGCAGCGACTGCTGGTCGAAGTGGACGGCCGCGTCGTGTACGACAGCGAAGAAGTCGACATGGATCGCCTGTCGTTGGAGGCCATCCGCCTGATCCCGCCGCTCCAGATCGAAAACGTCCGCATTACCCAAGGCTGGAATGTGAGCGGACCCGTGACCATCGCCTGGACCGTGTCGGGCGACACCGCCGGCATCGATCATCTGGCGATGGCCTTGCAGGAGGTCTATCCCGATCGAAACCTGCCGTTCGGCGCCGTCGTCCTCAGTGAAACCGTGCCGCTGGGGCAGACGGAGTACAGCGGCACGCTTCCCGCCCCGGCTGCCGACTGCCGCTCGCCGGCGCCGCATCGGCGGCCGGTCCGGGCGTCCACGGGCGCGTGTTCGCTCTGCAGCCAGCGGCAAGCTCGGCCGGACCAGCCGTTGGGATCTTACTCCGTCGAACTGCCGACCGGCACGTTCCGCGCGTCGATCGCCGCGTCCGGATTTGCCACGCTTGTCGATCCGCAGCCGATTACGATCACCGCGGGCCAGACGACCGAGCGCGACTTCGTGCTTGCGCGGGAGGCGATTGAGCCGCCCAGCGATCAGGGCATCCGCGGCACGGTGCGCCTGGCCGGGCCTCGTCCGACCGCCGGTTCAGGGCCGCAGATCCAGGTGCAGATCATTCCCTTCGGCCCCGGCCCAGCGGCGGGTCCGCCCTTGGTGGCGGACGCCCAAGGCCGCTACATGCGCAGCCTGGTCGAAGGACGCTACCGCGTGCTGGCCCGGGCCGAAGGCTATCGGCCCGCACGCAGCAGACCGTGCGACGTGTTCCGCGGGCGGTACACCGTTGTGAATCTGACGCTCGTGCCGCTTGCGCCGCCGGTTGTGCCTCCGCCGCTGGTGTTCCTCGGCCTGGTGCTGGAGGCAGTGCCCGGCGGCGTGAAGACGCGCCCCTTGCCCGGCGCGATGGTGCTGCGCTGCAAAGAGGGCGAAAGCCTGTTGCGGGCGCAACGCGGCACGACGGACGAGCACGGTGAAGTCACGCTGCAGGTCTGGTTCTTGAACAGATACGTCCCGACCTGGTTCAGGTCGTTGTCGTACAACACGTACCCATCTTCTTGAATGCACCAGAGCCGCGCGGCCTTGTCCAACCGCAACGGTTCAGGGATCAGGACAGGGATCACGCGATCCGGGCGGAGGACGGTGGCCAGCGTGCCGACCATGCTGTCGCCGCGAAACACAGGCACCTGCAACGAGACCGCGTAGCTGTTTTCCTCTTCGACCAGCTGGAAAATCCGACTGAAGACGGGCTTCTGGTGTTGGAAGACCCAGCGGATGTGTTCCTGGTGCGTCACATCCGTGCCCAGTGATTTTTCTTAGCTCTGCGGCTCGACGGCAGCGAGGATGCCCGGCGGCGTGACCGTCCAGAAGCTCTCGCATTGAGGGAGACGCTTTCGCAGGGCGGCCAGGTACGGGCGCATGACGGCGCGATCGGTCAAATCGTCCTCACTGATCGCCTCGGCCGTCACGCGCAAGGCGTCCGCCAAACGTTCCAGGCTCTCGTTCAGACTGGCGGCCGTCTGATCGGCAATCCGTTGGAGGTCGTTGGCCAGGCCGGCAACGCCCTCCACCGCCTGTTCGGCTCGCATGCGGGCCCGTTCCGCCCGGCCGTGCTCCTCGATCACCCGCTGCCGAGCCGCATCGGCACGCAGCGCCCAATGCACCGCCAGGCCGGCGCCGATCAGCAGGGCGAGGACCGCCACCAGTCCGGCCAGGAGCATGGTCTTGTTGCGGGCGACGAAACGGCGGAAGAGTTCTCGCGGCGAATAGGCGTAGACGCTCACCACGCGGCCGTCGCGGTAGGCGCGAAGCTGTTCCGCCATGCACCCCGCGTGCTCGAACCGCTCGCCCTGGTCCTTGTTCATGGCCTTTTCGCAGATCGCCACCAGTTCCAGCGGGAGGCTGCCCGACCGCTCGCGCGGCGAAGGCGACGGGCGCCTGTCGCCGACACGAGCAAGCATCACGGCGATGTCTCCCTGGTAGGGCAGAACCCCGGTGAGAAGGTCATAGAGGATGGTGCCGAGGGCATAGACGTCGGTGCGCGCGTTGACCTCGCCAAACCGCGAATCGACCTGTTCCGGCGCCATGAAGGCAGGGGTACCCAGGATCTCGCCGTCCACGGTCATGCCCGCCATCGCCGGCCCCAGGCGCGTGGTTCCTGGGCTCGCGTCGTCCGGGTATTCGGATTGCCACTCGCGTTGCACCTTGGCCAAGCCCCAGTCCAGGATGATCGTCTCGCCGAACTCGCCCAGGATGATGTTGTCGGGCTTCAGATCGCGATGCACCACGCCGCGCGAGTGCGCATAACTCATCGCTTCGCAGACGTCGATCAACGGGTTGAGCAGCTTCAACCGCTCGCCCTGCGCCTCGTCCGGCGGACGGGCGCAGGCCTCGTCGATGGCGGCTTGCATCGTCTTGCCGCGGACGCGATGCTTACTCCTTCAGCAGCCTTTCTCGGAGAATTTCCGCCACGTGCTGGTTGTATTGTCCCGAAGTTGTTCGGGGGGCGATCCAGTTCGCGTAGTTGAATTCGGGATATGTCAACGGCTTGCCGGGCCGGCGGTGGTAGTTGTAGAAGTCACGGACTTTGGCGAGCATCTCCTGGCTCTCATAGACGCCCAAGTCCACGTCGGCCTGCTCTGGCTCCGTGTCGCGACGCGACGGATCGAACGGGAACGACGGAACTCTCGTCACCGCCTGGTCCACGCCCAAGCCCACGTACACGTGAAATCCCCGCAGGTCTGACACGGCGTTCAGCTGTGGCCCGCCGCCATAGTCGGCCACCCAAACGTTTTCGTGCGTGGCGATCACCCGGTCTGCCGATGCCACCGAAAGACGGACTTCCGCCTCCGGATCAAATCGTTCGAGGAGTTCGATGAGTCTCTTAACTTGCATGACTTCTCACCCGCCACTTGCTTCCACCGCAGCAATGCCTGCCGGAACCGCGCAGACTGGTTCCGGCCTGGTTTCTGTCTTGCCCACCAGGAGGGGAATTCGCAACTGGAAACGGCACTGGTTCATTCTCGCACGGTTGGCCTTCGCGGACAAGCTTCTTTTCGGTCATGCGTTGTCGTTCAGGTGGGTATTCGCGTGGCGCGATCCCCGGAGGCGGTTGGAGCGACTGTTCCGGGCAGAAGAGGTCAGCCGACTTGCCAGAACGCCGCTCTCGAGTAGACTGTCGGTTGTACAGAGGCAAACGGAGGATTTTGGAAACCACAAGAAAACACGGTAAAACACCGCATCAAGCCCTCGTAGCTCAGTGGATAGAGCACCGGTTTCCTAAACCGGGGGTCGCGCGTTCGAATCGCGCCGGGGGTGCTGTCCTGGCTGCCTGTGCGAATTTCAGCAACGTCTCGCCCTGTTCTTCGCTGACGATCACCGCTGTACGCGTCTTTAGCATCCAGTTAAGCTGCCGCCGGCGGTCGATTTCTTCCCACGCATTGGCCACGTGGGGCAGTCTCGCTGCCAGTTCGCTGGTACGCTCCTGCCAATCCTTCGCGATCAGGCCGTGCATCTTAACGCCGGTAACCTCATCGATGCAACATGGACTTGCTCCCTGGGGCGGCAAAGCAACCGATGGGCGAGCGTCCACCGCCGGCCGAAGCGAGACGGTCGAAGCTGCCTGACCGTGGCTAACGCGACGACGTTTTGTTACGCTGTAAGGCACGACGGTGTTCGGAGATCAAACCGTCTGGGCGTGACTGGCGCCAGCGGACGAGACGCCAACGTTTTCAGCGGGAAGACGATCAGCGCCGGGGGGTGGCGGC
>CAZAQY010000280.1:0-10990 GCA_964486845.1 uncultured Pirellulaceae bacterium | reverse complement strand
CCCCCGGAAAAATGACGACAAGGTCCCATTTCGCTTCCGCCGAGATCAGGAGTCCAGACCTTGATGCCGCCTTTGTGGTCTGGGTCTTGCGAGCTTCCGCGACTCAGAAACGGATGCAAAAGGCCCTGAAGGGAGTCGCGGTTCGTGGCATCAACATCGGCGACGTGCGAGCGATCCAATTGTCGGTTCCTCCCCTCCCCGAGCAGCACCAAATCGTCCGTCGCGTCGACGCCCTGTTCGCCCTGGCGGACAAGATCGAGGCCCGTGTGGCGGCGGCCACCGCGCGGGTCGAGAAGATCACGCAGGCGATCCTGGCCAAGGCGTTTCGCGGCGAGTTGGTGCCGACCGAGGCGGAACTGGCCCGCGCGGAAGGCCGCGATTACGAACCCGCCAGCGTCCTGCTGGAGCGCATCCGGGCCGAACGTGAAGCTGGGGCAGTCGGCTCGCCAAGCCGTTCCCGCCGCCGGCGCCCCAAAAACGCTTGACCGCCAGCCACGCAACCCCAGGCGTCCGCAAATTGACGCGGCCGCGGGCGATCCCGGCGACGGCGTTTCGCGGCGATTTGATGGGACTGGCACGATGATCAACCCCGCTGTCGCTTGCCGTTCCTGCCGACCCCGAACCCTGCAACCTTCGTGCTGCCGTAGGAGGCGACTAGCTTCGGCCTGCGTTCTTCCCGGACGATCGGCACCGTGAACGAAGCCGGCAGCGGATCGCCGGTCCGCAGCTAGGGGCCGATCTGCTGCAGGGCCAGGCCGATCGAGTATGCGTCGCTGGCCCGCTCGAACTTGCCGAGGTCCTGTGGAATCGTGTCCAGGTTTTTTCCAGCCTCCCGCTTCCAGACTTGGCGAACGACGTCCACCATGCCATCGCGGAAAAGCGTCGCTGGTGGCGTCGAACCGCTGGACTTCGCAGTGGCGGGACGGCCGAAATGGCAAACTGATGACCGACGCGCAACCCGCAACCCGTATCCCTATCCCTCATCCAGCAGTCGCCGCCCGTGGTCGCGGAGCGCATCCAGCAGTTGATCCAGGTGATGCGGCGTGGTCAGCGGGTTGATGATCGTCACTCGCAACGCGCCGACTCCGTCGATGTTCGTCGAAACGATATAGAACTCGCCCGATTCGATCAGCCGCCTGCGCAAGTCCATCTGGAACCGTCCCAGCCGCTCGGGCGGCGCGCCGCGTAAAGCTTCCGGCACGTGCCGAAAGACGACGATGTTGCACTGCGGCTCGTGGACCGGCTCGAAATCGGGAGCCGCCTGGATCTTTTGGTACAGGTCTTGACCCAGTTGGAACGTCACGTCCACCAGATCGGCGAACAACTGCGGCCCGAACAGTGCCCACACGCCCCACAGGCCGAAAGCGGCGGCACGCTTGGTACACTCGACGGCCCGCAGACCGCTGTCGAACTCGACCAAGGCAGGCGCGGTGGGATCGAACAGGTACGGCGCGACTTGCCGGAACGTCTCGAAGCGATGCGAGGTGTCGCGGTAAAAGACGAAGGCGCACAGCGCGGGCATGAAGAGCATCTTGTGCGCGTCCCAGACGAGGCTGTCGGCCCGGTCCAGACCGGATACCAGCTGCCGGTGCCGCGCGCTGAAACAGGCGGCCCCGCCGTGGGCGGCATCGACGTGCAGCCAGACCTCGTGACGGCGGCACACGCCGGCGATGTCCGGCAGCGGGTCGAAGGCGCCGATGGGCGTGGAACAGGAGCAGGCGACGGCGGCCACGACGCGCTGCCCTGCGGCCCGCAACGCGCCGAGCATCTCGTCCAGCCGGTTGGGCTCCATGCGGCGGCGAGCGTCCAAGGGGACGCGCAGCACCTGGTTGGTGCCCAGCCCCAGCATGCCTGCAGAACGCGAAACACAGTAATGGGCGTCCGAGTGGACGACCAGCACGGGCGGCGGGCCGTCGCGGGGAATTCCGCGTTCCCAGACATCGCCCAGCACGACGTTCCGCGCGGTCAGCAGGGCCGTGAAATTGGCCAGCGAACCGCCGTGCGTCACCAGCCCGGAGAACCGGCCGGGTTGCCAGCCGATCGCGCGGCCCAGTTCCCGCACCATGGCCCATTCCGCCGCCGTGGCCCACGGCCCCATCTCGTAGATTGCCATGCACTGATTGGTCACCGAACCGACGGCGTCGAACAGTCCGGCGATGGGCACCGGCGCGGGCACCTGGTGCCCGATGTACCGGGGATGGTGCAATTGGATGCCGCGCCCGAGCATCTCCGTCACCAGCTCGCCGAAGCGTTGCAGCACCGAATCGGCGGAGGCGCTCGTGCCGGCGGCGGACTGGATCATCTGGCAGGCCTGTTCCACGTTGTCCGCCGGCCGCTGCCAGGGAAGGACGCGGCCTTCGCCGGACTGGGCCGCCGTCAGGTACTGGGCCAGGAGTTCGGCGAGCCGGTGGCCGGCGTTGCGCACCAGCGCCGGATCGTAGGCGGCTTGAATTCGGCGACAAGCTTCCTGAAGGGCAGTTGAATCAGACATCGGCTTGTATTCCAGCCCGAAAGGCGTCATAGTATTAGGTGTACGGATACTTCCCAGCGGCAGTTTTCTGCGGCAGCGTGCCATGTATCAAGGTAAGTCGGTTTGTCTGCATCGACAAGGCGTAACCGTTTCTCGTCCCTAGAAAGGGCAGGCCCATGAACCTGGAACTGACGGACGTCGAACGAGAGTTCCTGCTGTCGCTCCTGAAAGATCGCCTGGGGGAATTGAAGGAGGAAATCCACCACTCGCGAGTGGCCGATTTTACTGCCCAGCTGAAAACGATGGAGCAGTGCGTGCGCGGGCTGATCGGCAAGCTGGATACCAACAAGTCGTAAGCGGCACGCCATCCGGCACCACCCAGCGCAAGAAGGGGGCGCTGTCGCGAGTCGCTGCGCCGCCGGGGTCGGCGTGCGCCTGCGATCGCGGCACGTTCCGCGGCGTGCATCGCCGCCAGGAGACAGCGTGGATGCCAGACGCACAGGGAAGGGAGCGGACCCGATTGGTACTCGATCACCGATGAACTGGCGAGTTGCGCCTCGCTCAAGTTGGCCACGATCGGCTCTCGGCGTTGGTGTTTCGCCTTCGCTCGCGGCGGCCTCGTAGACTTCGACCTGGCGACCGGCAAGGTCGACTTTCACTACGCTTGGCGGGCCCGGTTGTTGGAAAGCGTGAATGCCAGTGTGCCGGTCGCAACGGGCGACGAGGTGTTCATCTCCGAAGCGTACGGTCCCGGCAGTTCGCTGTTGCGAGTTCGTCCGGGAGGGTACGACGTGGTTTGGCGCGACGAACTGCGGAGCCGCGCCAAGGCGATGCAGACGCACTGGAACACGCCCATCTACCATGAGGCTGTCCCACGGCCTGCTGTACGTGCGCGGCGACGACCGCCTGATCTGACGTTCCAGCCGAGGAACGGCATCTCGCCACGGCGCAAACAGTTCGTCCCTCCAGACCGTCTCATACCCTGAATTCGGAGATCCTACAGATCGAATTTGCTGAAGAAACGCGTTTCGGACTCGACGTCGCCGATCACCACCATCTCGGCATCGGCGGGCAGCGGCAGACGGGCGTCCGGATTGACGTTGAATTCGTCGCCCCGCACCACCGCCACGACGTTGCAGCCCGTGTCTTCGCGAACGCCGCTTTCCGCCAGCGATCGTCCCACCAAGGCCGCGGGCACCGGAATCCGGAACGCATCCAGTCCTTCGGCCAGGAGCAGGATGTCGGCGCGTTTCAGCAGATTGAACAATACATTCGCGCCCATGGTCGCGTAGGACATCACGAAGTCGGCTCCGGCTCGGTGCAGCGTCGAAATGTTCCGCTCCACGTTCGCACGGCTCAAAATGTGGATGTTCGGCCGCAGACGCCGGCAGTAGATCGTCAAGTAGACGTTCATGTCGTCGTCGTGCGTCGTGATCACGACCGTCGCGGTTTCCATGATGCCGGCCTTCTGCAGCACCTCCAGTTCCGCCGCGTCACCGGCAATGACTTTGCTGGGATCGAGGACGTGCTCCGGCTGGCGATCGACCATCCGGTAGTCGATCCCTTCGCCCTGCAGCGTGGCTGCGACGGACGACCCCACGCGCCCGCCCCCGATGATCACGACCGGCTTGTCGCTCCGCTCGTAGATGCAGAACAGTTCGTCATAGGCATCTAACTGCTCGCGCGAGCCGGCCAGGACCAGTACCGACGCGGATTGGATGCGGGTTTCCGGTCCGGCAATCTGGAACCGGCCGCGGTCCCAGACGCCCACCACGTTGACGTTGGCGTGATCGCGGAGGCGGATGTCCCGCAGGCTGCGGCCGACCAGCGGCGTGTTCAGGGCGGCGGCCTCGGCGATCAACAACTCGCCGAACTGGCCGATGACGTGGGTCTTGGCGTCGCGTCCGACAACCCGCCGGGCCAGGGCCTGGCCCAGCATCTCTCCGAACTGCAGCACCTGGTTGCAGCCCGCCAAGTGCAGGATGTCGAGCGAAGCCGCCGAGGACGCCGTGGCGACGATCGCGACCGCCTCGGAAATCTCCCGCACCGTGAACGTCACGTTGCTGTTGGTGGTGTCCGAGCGGGCGGTCACCACCAGCGCCGCCTGGGCAGCCCGCGCGCGGCGGTACGTTTCCGGGTCGTCCAGATCTCCCAGCATCACGCGATACCCCTCGTCGTGCAGTCGCAGGGCCTCGGCCAGTTCGCTGACCAGCACCACGTAGGCATGCTGGGAGCGGTCCAGCAGGCGGATCAGCGCGGCCTCGACCGCGCCCAGTCCTGTCAGGATCACGTGCCCGCGGGTCTTGACGGACAGCGAACGCGGCGCCCGCGCCGCCGCCTGAGCTTCCATCCAGGGCACGTAGAAGAACTGGATGAACATGAACGGCAGCAGCACCAGCATAAAGACGGTGCCCGACAGCAGCACGACGACGGAAAATACCCGCCCCAGATCGGATTCAAAAGTGATGTCGCCGAATCCCAGCGTGGACATCACCACCAGCACCCAATAGACGGCGGTCGCCCAACTGTACTGCCGGCCTTCCCAGGCCATGATGCAGTGGAAGGCGACGGTGAACGCCAGGACGAGCAACGAGAACATCCCCACCAGCCGAGCCAGCACGAGCAGATTGCGGCGCCGCTGGGGATTGGTCAGAAAATTCAGGATGACCGGAACCGACTTCATGCCTCGCAACTCCCGTTGCCCGCTCAAGGATCTACGGAGATTGTCCACTTGGAATCACGCGTGTACCAGAGGGATTGGGCCTTTTCCACGCCGGTGATCGTCACGGTCGAGTCGTTCAACACGGAGTTGGCAGCGGCAGTCGGGCCCGGCGCAGGGAATCGGCTCGCACCAAGCTTGTTGTGGATTCTGCGAAAGCCTAAACTGCTGGTGTCGGCTCGCGTGGCAACCGCGCGCCGGCGGCAAAGGCGAACCTCGCTATGAACGGCTTGACGACAGATCATGACTCCGGCCGGTGCCCAGCGTGTGGCGACTGGATCGGTGCCCGGCAGGACCGGAACAACGGCGATCTACCATGCCCGGAGTGTGGCCGTTTGATCTGAATGCTCCGACATCGCGCGGGTGGTCGAATTCCTCATCCGGCGGCGGACCGAAACGCGCGTGGTCGTCAACCTGTCTCTGGTGCAGTACATCGGCAGCACTTTTCTCGACCGCTTGATTATCGCCAAGACGAAACTCGCCGCTGCCAACGGAACATTCATCCTGTGTGGGTGCAATCCCGTGGTCGAAGAGATTCTCCGAGTCACGAAACTCGATGGTTTTTTCGAGATTGACGATTCGGCAGGTCATTAACGCGGGGACGGCGATGGTCGCCGCTCACACCTTCCCATAGTCCCGCGTGGCCTGGACGTTGAACTGGATTTCGTCGGTAAAGCGGGGGAACATACCGACGATCACGGCGTCGATGGGTTTGATGTTCGTAAAGGCGAACTTGAACGCCTCTCGCACGCGGCGATCGTTGCGGCAGGCCCGGCCGGCCGCCAGGATTTTGAAGCCGAAGCACGGCTGCTTGACCTGGCGCATGACGTCGGTCATGGTCGCCGGGTCGTCGATATAGAAGGGGTACGACAGTTCGAGGCACGGCACGGGCGGGACCTTTTCCAGGGCGCCAGGCACGCGTTCGCGGGTCAGGAAGTAGAAGCAAGTCATGAAGAAATCGGCTTCCCAGCCCTTGTCGGCCACGTACTTGATACAGTCGGGGTTGTGGGCGGAGACCCCGGCCATGATGCCCGCGTCGTGGACGGCTTTGATAAAGTCGTGGACCTCCTGCTGCTTGCCTTCGGCGAAGCGGCTGTCGGTCGCGCCGCCGTGATGGACCAGGGCGACCGGCTGGACGGCTTGCACCGCCTCTTTGACCGTGGCCGCGTCGGAGTGCAGCCCAAAGAAATGCAGCTTCACCCCGTGATCGCGGGCCGCCAGCAGGTACTCGGAGTCCTTGTAGTTGGAAAACTGGTGGGCAGTGATTCCCGCCCGCTCGCAGTTCTGGAGGAACTCCACCCGCCGCTCCAAGGTAAAATACTCCTTCATCAAACGGTCCGTGTGAGGGCCCTGGTACGAGTAGCCGCTGATCGGGTTGGCGCCGGCCACCAGCCGGCTGATGCGGTACTTGCCAAGTTGGATCGAAGGCAACGGCGACGCGGCGGGCGGGGCCTGGCTGGCGGGCGTGGGACTGGCCGGAGTCTGAGCGTGAGATTGGCCGGCGCCCAGCACGGCGGGCGCAGCTGCGGCGGCCAAGCCTGTCAGAAACCGCCGCCGGCCGGCGTCAGGAGCGACGCCTGCCGGGGGTCCGTTGCGGTCGGCGTGCGAGCCGGCGATCTTCGAAGTGGAGTTGGCAGACTGGGTGCGCGAGGGGCGTTCTGATTGGGACATGCTAGCAGACTCCTGGCAATTTCACGGGCGAGACACCGGCCCACGGCAGGCCGGCGTTTGACGCATCGAGACCAATCTATGTTACGCGGCTTTCGGCCGTAACCAAAGCCGAATCTGGAGATTTGAGAGTCAGGAATCCGATATTTGGGATTTGAAATCTCAAATCTCAAATGTCAGATCCGAAATCCGAAATCTGCAACGAATCAGAACTCGAACCCCGGTTCCCAACATCATACGGCCATGATCCGCCCGGCGGATCGCGCGGAACGGAGACAGGCATCCAGGACCTGTTGAGTCTTGAGCGCAATCTCGCCCCAGTACGGATCCGGCTTGCCCGACAGCGCCCATTGGGCGAAATGCCGGAACATGTTGGCCTCCTGCGAGTTCTCGTCGCTGTTGCTGTATTCGGACACGGCAATCCTGCGCGTGTGTTCTTCCATGTTGAAGTCGCAACCGCGGACGTTGAATGCGGGCTTCATCAGATCGAACGCCACTTCGCTCCCGTAGTGCGGGAGCACGAAGTCGGGGATGTACAGCGACCCCTCGGTTCCGCTGACGTGCGCCCATTGTTCGTTCGCGGTCCGAAACGAGCAGCAGAAAGTGGCGGACAGGCCGTCCGGGTAGAACAACTCGGCGGAGAAGTCGCTGGGGACCGGCTCCGGGCTGTCGCTGCGGCGATGCTCGGTCAGGATGTGGCCGCACACTTGGGCGGGCAACTGCCAGTTCAGCACCCAGAGCGTGAAGCCGATGTTGTACCAGCCCAGATCGCCAAGACAGCCGAGCGGCTCCAGGTCACTGTGCGTACGGATGTCGTGCTGGAAGAACTCGTCCGAACCGGGAAAAGCAAAGTGCGAGGCGATCCGCTGGACCTGCCCTACGCTGGAGCCGTCGTCGAGCGCCTCGCGGATGCGGTCCAGACGCCGGCTGTGCAGGAACATCACGCCGTCCATGAACTGCACCCCGTTGCGACGGCAGGCAGCGAGGATCTCGCGCACGTCGTCCGCAGTTGCCCCGACCGGCTTCTCCACCAACACGTGCTTTCCCGCCTCCGCTGCCCGGATCGCCCACGGCTTGCGAACGACCGTCGGCAAGGGCAGGTACACGGCATCCACGCTGTCGAGCGACAACAGCTCTTCGTAGCTGCCGCAGACCTGCGGCGGAGGGCTGAAGGCAACGTGGCTCTGACACTGGGCCACGAACCTGCGGCACTTCTCCAAGTCCCGGCTGGCCACCGCCGTCAACGTGCAGTTGGACGCGTTGCGGATAGCCTGCCAGTTCTTGCGGGCGATATCGGCCGCGCCCAGGATGCCCCAGCGACAAATGGATTCGCTCATGTCTCGTCACTCCAGTCCTCACTGTGGCACGGCCTACTTGTTGGCCGTGTCCGCTGCAGTCACGGCCAACAAGTAGGCCGTGCCACACGGGCTCAGCGGCCCGCTCGCAATTCCTCAACGCTCTCAATCACCGCATCGCCCAGGTACCTCACTTGCTCCGCGGTGAGCCCGTAGATCGGCACGTGGGTGAAGCGGTTGGCAAACACGTCCTCGCACACGGGGCAACTTGCCTGAATCGCGCCCGTGTCGTAACCCAGTTGCCGCATGATCTGGAATTTGTACAGCGGGGCGAAGTGCGGGATCTGCGTCACGCCGCGCTCGGTCAACTTGCGTTTCAGATCCTGCACGTTGGCGCCGATGACGTCCGGATCGACCTGCAACTGGAACAGATGATGCGTGCCGCGTGTCCGGCCGCGATCCATCGGCGTCCCCTGCAGGCCCCGGACGGCAGCCAACCGCCGGTTGAGTGTCTGGGCCGTGTGCCGCCGGGCGGCGATGATCCGGTCGTTCCGTCGCATCTGGCTCATCAGGCCCACCGCCTGGATCTCGGTCGCCGAATGGTTGCCGGCGACGAACAGGCCGCGCATGCCTTGGATCGCCGTCACGTCGTACAGCCAGTCGGGGATTTGCAGCGACAGGTCCAGGCCCACGAACCGGGCTTTGCGGAACTGCTGCCCGCACTTGGTGTTGCTGACCAGCAGTCCGCCCTCGCCCAAGGCCGTGATGTTCTTGACCTCGTGAAAGCTGTAAGCGCCGAAATGGCCGATGGTTCCGGCTCGCCGACCGCGATACTCCGCGCCAAAGGCGTGCGCCGCGTCTTCCAGCACGACCAGATCGTGCTGCCGGGCCAACCGCATCAACGGCGCCATGTCGGCTGGCCAGCCGCCGATGTGGACCGGCACGATCATCCGCGTCCGCGGCGTGATCTTGCGAGCTGCGTCGGCCGGGTCGATGTTGATCGTCCGCCGGTCGACGTCGGCCGGCACCACCTTGGCGCCGATGGCCAAGGGATAGACGATGGTCGCGATGAACGTGATCGCCGGCACGATGACTTCGTCGTCCGGCCTCAGGCCGGCCATCTTGTAGGCGATCTCGAAACCGGCCGTCGCGTTGGTCAGCAGCAGGGCGTGCTTGACGCCCAGATAGCGCTGCGCCTCCTCCTCCACGTGCTGCACTTGATCGCCGAGCGTCAGTTTTCCGGCCCGGCCGCCCACGCGGCACAGGCCCTCGACCGCCTCCCGCACGCGGGCCAGTTGCCGGCGATACCCCGCCTTGTCGCTGCTGCCCGGCGGCACGAGGAACTCGATGGTGCGCAAGATATCCTCCGCACGCATCGGTTCACCCACGGCCGGCCAGCCCACGCGGGCCGCTGCGGTCTCGTAACGAAAGTCGCCGACGGAGTTCGCGTCTTTGCGATTCATGGCCGGTTGCCTCGTGCGTTTGTTGGTGTTGCCGCGGACTGTCGTAACGCGAGTTATCGTTCTCGAGAATGTAAGTCATTTCGGCCCCGATTGCGAGCGGACGATCGCCGCGCTGTAGTCCTCCGGCAAACGCAGTTCGGTAAATCTCATTCCATCCTGGACCACGGTCGGCGCCTTGAAGTCGGGCACTTCGCGCCCCTGGTCGTCGAACACGTGGACTTCGTGCCGGGCCGAGTCGTCCCAGCCGAAGAGGCCGCTGCGGTTGGTCACGATCCGCTCCTTGGCGATGAGATACCCTTCGCCCAACTCGATCGGCGTGGCCGGGAACATGTAGCTCGTCAGGTGCGGGTGCGTGGGCACCACCGTCAGGTCGTTGTACCAGTAGTACAGGCAGCCGTAGTCCAACGCCTGCAGCATGACCCGGTAAGCGTCCAGCTCGCTCCGCTCGGTCAAGTGATCCCCCAGGGCGATCGGCGAATACATCTGAGCGCGGGTGCAGCGGCTGATGCTGCCCGTCTCGACGAACCGCGGGAAGTGCAGCTGCAGCATGGTGCGCGTGTGCGGCTGGCCGTTGGCCACCAGCGGGCCGCGGGCCAGGATGCTGCGGGCCAGCGCCAGGCGGAACGGCTGCGAGATCAATTCCACCGCACTCTTGAGCCGCACGATCTTCAACGTCTTCGGGTCGATGTCGGCACTTACCCCGTCCCAAGGCAACCCGCCGCGCCCGTCCTCCGCCAGGTGATAGGCGTACTGGTACCGGCTGTACTCGAATTCGTCCCAGTACACGCCGTCGCAGCCGATCCCGTCCGACTGCGGGCCGAGGATCAGCTCCACGTTGCGCGACACATCGCGACCGAACGAGTTCTCGTGGGTGGGCACGTACAGCCGGTCGTACGGCTGGCCATAGTCGGCGTGCGTCCCGTCGGACCGCAGCAGCCGAGCGCCGGCGTACTTTTCAACGGCCTCGTCGAGCGTGTCGATGAAGCAGTGGAAGTACTTCAGATGCTTGGCCTCGGGCACCAGCTTGCGGAGCCGAACGATCTGCTCCCTGGTCGCCGACCAGTCCATCCGCTGAAAGGATGTGCCATGCGCATAGCGGCCTTTGTGCCGCGGCCAGGAAATGCCGCTGCAGACAAAATGGGCGTTCTTGAAACGGATGAAGTCGATGCACTCCTGATCGCTCCACTTCGTCGCCCCCAGGCGCGGATCGGCCCGCAAGAACGCGAACGAGCCGTCAAGCGTGAAGTTCACGTCCCGCAACCGCCGCACGGCGTTCACAAACGCAAAGTAGTCGCCGCAGGCGGTCGGCAAAATGGCCCACTCGGCCGTGTACGAAACGCCCGGCTTGAGGACCAACTGGTTGTCGGCCAGCCCC
>CAZAQY010000279.1:0-11075 GCA_964486845.1 uncultured Pirellulaceae bacterium | reverse complement strand
CGACAGCCCGATCCAGTAAGCGTTCGGTATGAATCGGGCTGTTCGTCTCGTGCAACTCGATGACCTCCTGCACTTGGCAGAGCAGCTGGTAGCTCTTCTTCGCATCACGAAACGCAGTCCGATTGTGTTTCTTCTTGCGATACCGGAATGACACCGTGTAAGCGTAGTCCTTGTCGGTACGCCAGACGTTGGAGAATGGTCGCTGGTACATGTCTTTGTTCCTTTCTACTAGGGGTAAAGCTGGGTGACTCAACCCCCAGTTGAACCAGGCGCTAGGTTGGCCACAATTCTTGCAGCCCGCAATTCATCGCCGCTTAGCGAGCCAAGCCTCGATGTCCTTGCGTCGCCACTTCGCCAGCCGACCAACATGAATCGGTTTCGGGATCTCACCAGACGACGCTTTCGCCCACACCGTACGCACGCCAATGCCCAGTAGCTCGGCAACGTGGTAGTCACGCAGGAGCACCAGATCTGGCGTAAGCGGTTCTCTGGGTTTCGTGATTTCACGCCGCGACTCGGCACCAGCGTAGTAGCCGTCGCTCTCGAAGATTTCCGCAGCCTCGACCTCGATTTGTTGCCATCTATTCACGACAAGTCGTCCTCCGTTTCTTGAATGATCTGAAGTACCTCTTCCCCACCATCGTCAGAGCACCCGGCTACGACCCGACCCTTAGACCGCTTAGTCTGCACCCGCCCTGTGGCAGTCACCGACGCTGCGGTAATGCTCCCGTTCTCGATGTCCGTAATTCGCTGACGGAGCCGATCTAGCTCCGCCTTCTTCTTCGAGACCTGAAGCTGCAAGTCTCCAAGCTCTTCATTCAGGTCTGTGATATTCAACTGCTTTGGCGGTTTCTCGCCCTCTTGCCAACGCACACGGAGCCAATATCGCCCCCGTTTCAAGCCACGCCGCACCCGTGCATACTCGCTATCGAGGCACCGAAGCATTTCAGCTTTCAGCACGGATAGCTTCTCCTGCCGATAGCCGTTCACCGAGCACCAGGCAGCGAACAGACCGAGCATCTGATCACCAGGAATGAAATCATCGTCGTCACCCTGCTCCAGCTTCTCGCTGATGAACTGCCGCGCCGCATTCACTTCGGCATGACACTCCAGCACGTTCTGACGGACGACCTGTGGGATGTCGAATCGCTTCTGATAAATGAGCAACGGAATAGGCTCCAACAGCCAATTCAGGATGCCCGACGCCTCTGTCTTCAGCCGATCTTCCAATGTCGGGTCAGGCTCGGATGGCTTCTGCTCGCACTTGATAAGCAGCAACCGTCGCCAGAAAGCGTCACTGGCATCGTCCACAATCGGCAGCTGATTGCTTGCGAAGAAGCAGGCAGTGTAGGGCCGTACTGTCACCTGCTTTTGCATCTTCCGATTGACGCTGATCGGATCATGACTCACGAACGAATTCAGATTGGCGACAGACCGCAGCTTGTCAGGATCTGCTTCTGCACAGAAGACCGCAATCTTGTGGAGCACTGGCCACAGCCGGAAATCCGACGCTCCGCTGAAGGCATCAATCTTCAGGGCCGTCGTCGAATCCTCACCAAGGACGTAATTCACGATCTTCAGGAAGGTCGATTTGCCGTTATTCCCAGAACCGACCATCCACAGCATGTACTCCAGCGGCAGACGCGGAATTATCAGCGACCAAGCACAAAACTGTTGCAGCAAACGAGCCTGTTGCTCGTCACCACCAACCATCCAGAGCACGAACGCTTCCCAATTCGGACAGGCAGCTATCGGACTGTAGACGAACGGAACGCCAGCCAGAGCGAACAGGTCAGGACTATGGGAGCGAACACGCACCCAGCCACGAGCATCCAACTCAAGGACGCAATTCGCCGTGACGATCACATCAGCGACCGAGCCGCTTGACCGCCAAAAGGGAGGTTGCACCGATTCATCGAGATACGCAGAAGTCTGAACTAGCTTGGCCACTCCCTCAATGTCACGCCACGAGTAAGCAAGCTCGTACCTTCTTGCGAGTCTCTGCACTTTGTTGCACAACCACTGCTCAGAACGCCTAGTCCACAGACCACGAGCGTACTCGTAAACGTCTTCCGCATAGCAGACGACGCTCCGCCCTCTTTTTTGAGTCACCTTCAAGAATTCTTTCGCAAGTGTCTCAGCAGGAAATCTTGCCATTAAGAACCTCCGAAAAAGAAAAGGGCCAGCCGACCATACGGCCGACTGGCCCTTTGGGATTGAAACCCGCTACAAGCAGGACACTACTTGACGCTTGGCTGTCTATTCAGCCACTCGTCGAACGCCTCCGACGTAACCTCGTTCTGCTGGAGCCACGCCTCGAAGGCAGCCTCGCCCAAGCACCGCACGAGGTTGACCACGTTGTCCGCACAGCACAAGATGCCCTTGTCCGCTGTGCGAAACAAACGCATTCCGCCATCACCGCCGACACCCACACCGAGCTGTAGCCCAATTCGACCGGACAGACCAGCCGCTTTGGCAGCCTCCAGCAGAGTGGACATCGCACAGACGCCATCACGGTAGAGGAAGAGGAGAATCAAGCCCGCCAGCTTGCGAACCTTCTCCTCTTGCGTCATGGGCTTGGTTGTTTCAGCCCTTTTGAAGGACCGAGACGACAGTGTTGAAAACAGACTCATCAGTTAGCTCCTTTCGTTGAAACAGGACGTACACTTTGGAACACACCACCGGACCCCGAACCGGGGACCGCGAACAACTCGAACTCTTGGCCAACCAGATCAGCCACCGGGTCGATCTGATCACCCTCATTGAGCCGACGACCATACAGAGCTTCGAGCATGTCACCGAGCACGGTACCGAGCGTCGGATCTTGCCCCGTCGTTCTCACGAAGTAGCCGCCAGCATGCGGACCATCCGCAATCACAAATCGCCATTCGAGCGTAGGACCAAACTTGCCCTCGCTCTCTTGGATCGAGTCCAACTTGACCCGATGACGACCGGGCGGACCAATCCGCCCAGCAACAACAGACAGACGAACCATTGAAAATCCTCCTAATAGGAAGGAAACAAGAATCAGCAGGGGAACGCCCCCCGCTGAGCACACAAAGCAGCAGGGACGACAAGCCCCAGCCGCGAAAACGCCCACGGACCAAACACCCCCCAGAATCGCGGCGAACGAAAGCCCCGCGAGCCGGACGAGCACCGAATTGTCAGAGAGCAAGGCGGAATCCCCTTCTCCGCTGAGGGGTATAAATACGTCGGGAGCATCCCCCGTGAACAAATTCTCTTAACCCATACCACGTAAGGGGTTAAGGCAAGAAAGACGCGAAACCAGCTCCGCAACACCCCCTACCAAATGGCTCAAAGGTGGCATATTGCGGAGCAATCAGCCGGTTGCCGCGCCCCACGCTGGAGCGCGGAATCTATATGTAAAGGGGCACGAGAACGGCGAGACTGAGAGGCACTCTCGCGAACCGGTAAACGCGAGCGCAACCATTGGCGGACGAACGCTTTATGAAAACACAACAAGAGGGGGTTTCTGCTAGTTGCGAGATAGCATCTATGGTGCCCACCCCCTCCCGCCGAAAATCAGCCGGCGTCCGGCTGTAAAGCATCCCCCCCGAACATGCTTCCAGGCCGTGGATTCCTCGGCCCGAGACACGCGGTATCGGTCCGTCGAGATCGTGCCTTTGGACTCGCAGAAACTGACGCCGGTTCGGATCGACGGCCATCTCTGGTACGTGCTGAGTTAGCCGGAGCGAAGGATCATACCTATGCCGCCACCCGCCGTTGCCTGGACGGCGAATCTGGGCGACCCAGCGCAGTGCGCAGAAATCCCGGTAACTGACTTCTTGCGCCGCCCCAGCTTGCCCGCAAGGCGGCGTGCCGCTCGCGTACCGCGTAGACCGGACGCTGGAATTACTCGACCGTCAAAGGATCGTGCTAGGCGATCCGCTTGCATTCTTGTCGTCACCTGTCCCAAGGGGTAAATTCTGGGTTTTCCGCTACGATTGGCCCGGTCACACGCACCAGGTCATGCCCGAAAGAGGCGGCAACCATGCGTCAGGTCGTCATCGAAAACCCGATCATCAACTCGCCGTTCGCCGAGCCAATTCGCCATTTCCGGTTCGACGAGGAGGGCATCACCAACGAAATCGTCGAGGCACGCCGGGTCAGCCAATACTTCGTGCCAATCGCCAAGCCCCGGAAGAAAACGAAGGACAAGCAGTTGACCTTCGACGAATGAACGGAGGATCGGATCGAGGAAAACAAGACCGTCAACGAGATCAGGCGGCTGGTAAAGCTGTGGCGGGAAGGGCGGTACACCGACGACGTGACGCGGCAGACCGCGCGGCTGCTGGAATACTGGTGCCGGGATGACCGTAGTCGGCGGTTGTTCTTCTGCCAGATTGAAGCCCTCGAAACGCTGATCTACATCACCGAGGTGGCAAAGAAGTACGGTCACGCCTGGATTGAAAACGACCTGCGGCGGTTCAACGAGGACTCCAACGCGGGGCTGTTGCGAATCGCCGCCAAGATGGCCACGGGCAGCGGCAAGACCGTGGTGATCGCCATGCTGATCGTGTGGCAGGTGCTCAACAAACTGGCCAATCCCAAAGATGCCCGGTTCACCGACACCTTCCTCGTCGTCACGCCGGGTATCACGATTCGGGACCGCTTGCGGGTGTTGTTGCCCAGCGATCCCGGCAACTACTACCGAGCGTTGGACCTTGTTCCGCCCGACTTGATGGACAAGCTGGGACAGGCCAAGATCGTCGTCACGAACTACCACACGTTCCTGCGGCGGGAGAAGGTCAAAGCCGCCTCGCTCACAAAGGAGATCCTCCGTCAAGGCGAAGACTCGCCCTTCACCGAGTCCGAGGGCGAGATGGTGCGGCGGGTCTGCCGAGGGCTGGGCAACAAACGCAGCGTCATCGTCATCAACGACGAGGCCCACCACTGCTACCGCCGACGCACCGGCGACCAGGACGAAAAACTCTCCGGTGACGACCGCAAGGAAGCCGAGAAACGCGACGAAGCCGCCCGCGTCTGGATCAGCGGCCTGGAGGCGGTCCAACGGAAGATCGGCATCAAGACCGTCTACGACCTGTCGGCCACGCCCTTTTTCCTTCGTGGGTCCGGCTGGGGCGAAGGTAAGTTGTTTCCGTGGGTCGTCTCCGATTTTTCGCTAATCGACGCCATCGAGTGCGGGATCGTGAAAGTACCCCGCGTGCCTGTGGCGGACGACGCCATGACCGGCGACCAACCTACCTACCGCGACCTGTGGCTCCGCATCCGTGATGACTTGCCGAAAAAGGGCCGCAAGACAGACGCCATCGTGGGCGAACCCCGTCTGCCCGCCGCGCTGGAGGGCGCTCTACAAAGCCTGTACGCCAACTACTCCAAGTGCTACGAGCGGTGGCAGAACAATGACGAAGCCCGTGCCAACGGCCTGACGCCGCCCGTCTTCATCGTCGTCTGCAACAACACCAACGTGTCCAAGATGGTCTTCGACTACATCGCCGGTTGGGAAAAACCCCTGTCCGATGGCTCCACGGTGGCGGTGCCCGGCAGGCTGGACATCTTCAGCAACGTGGCAGGCGGACAGTTCACGGACAGGCCAAACACCATCTTGGTGGATTCCGAGCAGCTGGAGTCGGGCGAGTCCATGAGTGACGACTTCAAGAGAATCGCCGCACGGGAAATCGACGAGTTCAAAGCGGAATACCGCCGCCGCTTCCCCGGCAGCGATCCCGAAAAACTGACCGACGAGGATTTGCTGCGGGAAGTGCTGAACACGGTGGGCAAGCCGGGCAAACTTGGCGAAAACGTCAAGTGCGTCGTCTCCGTCTCGATGCTCACTGAGGGCTGGGACGCCAACACCGTGACGCACATTCTCGGCGTGCGGGCCTTCGGCACGCAACTGCTCTGTGAACAGGTGGTGGGGCGCGGGCTGCGGCGGATGAGCTACCAAGCGGAGCCACACACAGTACAGTTGGCCGGGGGAGCAATGGCCGACTTTGAGGCGTTCCCCGTAGAATACGCCGAAGTCTACGGCGTTCCGTTCTCGTTCATCCCGTCTGCCGGTTCATCGTCCGACCCGAAGCCGGGGCCGATTCCCACTCGCGTCCGGGCGCTGGATGATCGGCTCGCCTGCGAGATCACCTTCCCTCGGATCGACGGCTACCGCTACGAACTGCCTGCCGAGAGACTGACGGCCAAGTTCACTGACCAATCCAAGCTGGTACTGACAACCGCCAGCGTCCCGACGAAGGTGGAAAACGCGCCCATCGTGGGCGAGTCCGTGATCCTGACTCTGGACGATCTGCGAGCCAAGCGGCGCCAAGAGGTCGCGTTTCGGCTGGCCAAGCGGCTGCTGGAGCACTACTTCCGTGACGACCAGCAGAACGTCAAGCCCTGGCTGTTCCCCGACCTCCTGACCATCAGCCGCTCCTGGTTGGCCCAATGTGTGGTCTGCAAGGACAACACGTTCCCCCAACTCTTGTTGCTGGTGGAAAACGCCTACGATGCGGCTGACCGCATTTACAGGGCGATTGTTGAATCCACGGACGGTGACAAGCGGCTGCTGCCAATTCCCAAGCCCTACGATACGATTGGCTCGACCGTCCATGTGGACTTCGACACCATCCGGTCCACCTACAAGACGAAACCAACGAAGTGCCACGTTTCCCATGTTGTGGGCGACACGGCATCCTGGGAACAGAAGATGGCCCAGACGTTGGAAGATATGGACGAGGTGCTGTGCTACGTCAAGAACCACGGCTTGGGGTTCCTGATTCCGTACACGCTTGGCGGGGTACAACGCAACTACGTGCCTGACTTCATTGCTCGCGTTGACGATGGCCACGGGCGCGATAACCCCCTAAACCTGATCGTCGAGGTGACTGGGGCGAAGGACAAAGACAAGGAAGCCAAGGTCTCCACCGCAAAGACGTTGTGGGTTCCCGCCGTCAACAACGCTGGCACCTGGGGCCGGTGGGATTTCATCGAAATCCGCGACCCGTGGAATGCAGAAACCACGATCCGGGCGAAACTGAAGGGAGATTAGCCGTGGCACGGAAGAGAGGGACGAGCAACAACGCCGATCCGACCAAGATTGAAACCGTCCGCCACAAGGACAAGCGGACGAATATCCCCACGGAGGAACTGCGTGATTTCGTGGCCAAGGAAGAACAGCAGCCGTACACCGTCCGCTATCCCCGGAACCCCGATCTGGACCCGCAGTTGGTCTGGAAGGGCAAGGACGAACAGGACAGCCAATCGTTGGAAGTCCCGGCGGTGCCGATCTACATCCAGGAGAAGGTGCATCCCCAAGCGATCATCGAGGACTTCCGCACGACGACGGCTACGGCGGGTAAGAAACAAGGCGACGTGCAACTGAGCCTGTTCTCCGACTTCAACGGGCTGCCGGACGATTTCGACAAGCGGGTGGACTTCTACCACCACGAAGGCAACTGGTCCAACCGGCTGATACTGGGCAACTCGCTGCTGGTGATGACTTCGCTGGCGGAGAAAGAGGGGCTGAAGGGCAAGGTTCAGATGATCTACATCGACCCGCCCTACGGCATCAAGTTCGGCTCCAACTGGCAGGTGTCCACCCGCAGACGTGACGTGAAGGACGGCAAGATCGCGGACATGGTGCGGCAGCCAGAACAGGTCCAAGCTTTTCGTGACACCTGGAAGCTGGGTATCCATTCCTACCTACCGTATCTGCGGGATCGGCTGGTGGTCGCCCGCGAACTGCTCACTGACTCCGGGTCCATCTTCGTGCAAATCGGCGATGAGAACGTGCATCTGGTGCGGTGTTTGATGGATGAGGTGTTTGGCTCAGAAAACGTCATCGCCGCGATAAGTTTTGCTAAGACGGGTGGAACGACCGGGCGATACTTGGCCTGTACCGCCGACTATCTACTCGCGTACGCCAAAGACATTGATAGCGTGAAGTATCGCGCACTCTATCGCATCAAGGAAATCGGTGGCGAGGGTGCGCAGGGTTACCTTTCCGTCGAACTGCCGGGCGGTCTGCGCCGTAGGCTTTCCTCTGAGGAGTTAGCGAATCCCTCCCTGCTCCCTACAGGCTCTCGAATCTTCGCATTGGACAACCTGACCTCGCCGCGTGTGCGTGAAGCAAGGACCGGCTACTTCCCGATTCGAATCGCCGGGCGAGAGATTCTTCCCAAGAAGGGCGAGTGGAAGACGCACGCTGAGGGGATAAGGCGATTGACGTCCATCAGGCGAGTTGAATTGGTCGGTGATACGCCTCGGTATGTGAGATTCCTTGATGACTTTCCAGCCTTTCCGTTGACGAATCTGTGGAGCGATACAGGAGTAGCGGGTTTCGCCTCCGATAAGCACTACGTTGTGGAGACATCCACGAAGTTGATCGAACGTTGCATGCTGATGACCACCGATCCTGGCGACTTAGTCCTGGACCCAACGTGCGGCAGCGGAACAACGGCCTACGTCGCCGAGCAGTGGGGCAGGCGATGGATCACCATCGACACCAGCCGCGTGGCGCTGACCCTGGCCCGGACCCGCCTGATGGCGGCTCGCTTTCCCTACTACCTGTTGTCCGACTCGCCCGAAGGCATCGCGAAAGACGCCGAGTTGACGGGCCAGTTGCCGCCGCGTCGACTGCCAGCGACGGAAAGCGACATTCGCAAGGGCTTCGTCTACAAGCGGGTGCCCCACATCACGCTCAAAGCCATCGCTAACAACGAGGAGGTCGACGCCATCCACACCAAGTGGCAGGAGACGCTGGAACCAGTCCGCGTCAAGCTGAATAAGCAGCTCAAGAAGAAGTGGGAAGAATGGGAAGTGCCCCGCGAACCAGAAGCGGACTGGCCAACTGATGCAAAAAAGCTGTTGAAGGAATGGTGGCAGGCTCATCAGGACCGGCAGCGAGAAATCGACGCCTCCATCGCCCGCCAAGCCGACACCGAGATGCTCTATGACCAGCCCTACGAGGAAACCAAGCGAGTCCGGGTCACGGGGCCGTTCACCGTGGAAAGCCTGTCGCCGCATCGGACGATCAGCGTCGAAGAAAAAAAGCAGCGTGCCGAAGTGGGCGACCCGAAGTTGGGGTTGAAGATCGCCACCTACGGCCCGGACCAGTTCGGCAACATGATCCTGGACAACCTCCGTACCGCAGGCGTCCAGAACACATTCAAGAACGAGCGGCTCCGGTTCGACTCCCTCCAGCCCTACGCGGGCCATTGGATTCACGGTGAAGGCACCTACACCGACAGCGACGGCACCTCAAAGCGTGTGGCCGTCTGCATCGGCCCGGAGCACGGCACCGTTGGCCCGCAGTTGGTCAAAGAGGCGGCGAAAGAAGCCGTCCGGGGCGTCGGCTTCGAGTTGTTGATTGTCTGCGGATTCGCCTTTGACCCCCACGTATCGGAAGAAGCCAAACGCTACGGCGAACTGACCGTGCTGCCCACCCGCATGAACCCGGACCTGACGATGGGCGACTTACTCAAGAAAACCGGATCGGGCAACCTGTTCATGGTCTTCGGCGAACCGGACGTGGAGGTCACTCGGCAGAAGGACGGACGCGTGGTCGTCGAGATCAGGGGACTGGACATTTTTGATCCCACCACGGGCGAAATCCGGTCCAGCAGCACGGACGACATTGCCTGTTGGTTCATCGACACCAACTACAACGGCGAGAGCTTCTTCGTCCGGCACGCCTACTTCACGGGCGCCGACGAACCCTACGAGAAGCTGAAGCGGGCGTTGCGAGCGGAGATCGACGAAGGGGCCTGGTCCGCCCTGTATTCCACCACCAGCCGCCCCTTTGACTCACCCGAATCAGGCAAGATCGCCGTGAAGGTCATCAACCATTACGGCGACGAGGTATTGAAGGTCTACGAGGTCGAAACACGCATTCCCGCATCCAAATCATCGCGGCATTGAAACCAGTTCGTGTCTTCCGGCAGTGAGCGAGGGTAAGAACCTTGTTTGGATTGACACAAAAACCGACAAAGACTTACTACGGGGTGCCCTAGAAGGCACCTCACGCGAGGCATTCTGGAAGGACCAAGCCGTGTCAAGACCCGCAAAGTTCCGCGTCGATCCACGTCTTGCAAGCCTGCTTGGTGAGAACTATCGCAGCACCGAGCAAGCCTTAAAGGAACTCATCGACAACGCATGGGATGCGGACGCGGAACATGTCTGGATCACGCTGCCAAAGCCCATGACAAACGAGCCGATCATCGTGCGGGATGACGGAACAGGCATGACGGAACGCGAGGTTCGTAGTGAGTATCTCAACATCGCCAATGATCGTCGTACCCGGAAAGGAATGCAGACTCCGGGCAAGAAGCGTCCGGTGAAGGGACGCAAGGGAATCGGCAAGTTCGCCGGGTTTGTCACTGCCGATGTCATGGATTTGCAGACTCAAACGCGAGGCCGATGCACTAAACTCCGCATCGTAAAACGCGACATCATTGAAGCTCATCGCGATCTGGAGAAGGTCAATCTCCCGGTGGCGACGGCGACCTGTGACCCGAAGGAACATGGTACGTCGATAACCCTTTCGAGCCTGAACACGAAATTCAGCTTGCCTCAGGCAGAGTCCCTTCGCGAGATACTGGCTCTTGAATACAGTCGTGAGCGGGACTTCGATATTCTCGTCAATGAAGAAAAGCTGGCCCATGAAGATATTCCCGGCCAGAGATTCTCGGCCACCGTCAATCTGCCAAATGCCGGGACGGTTACGATCAACTTCACGATCATGGATAAGCCTGCCCAAAGGAATCAGGCCGGAATAGTGATTCGTGTCGGCGGCAAGGTGGTGGGACGCCCCACATTTTTCGGTTTGGATGAGGATCACACGGTACCCAACCGCTTGCTTAGGCAGGTTGTTGGAGAGGTCATTGCCGATTCCCTGGAACAAGATGTGACAGCCGATTGGGGGGCCATTATTGAGAACAGCAAGGCGTATCAGGAAACCCGCGAGTGGATACACGGGCAAGTCGGCCACCAGGTACGAAAAAAGCTCCAAACGGAAGTAAAGGATCAGGTCAAGCGACGGGAGAAGCACATCGAGCAACGGTTGGCTCATCTGCCTGAGCACCGACGCCGATTCGTTCGTC
>CAZAQY010000278.1:0-11082 GCA_964486845.1 uncultured Pirellulaceae bacterium | reverse complement strand
CTACAGTAATTAACGAGGAGGTAACTGTCTCAGTCATATTGGCACAGAGGGGGCGAGGCTTCTACCAGTACGCAGGCATCCGGGGCAACTACCGGGCGATGGAAGCGGTGTTCGAGGCGTTGCGGCGGACTTGGCGCTACTGGCTGGGCCGCCGGAGCCACAAGAGCATGATTCCGTGGGACAAGTTTGAAAAGCTGTTAGAGCGTTGTCCCTTGCCCAAGCCCAGAATCATCCACAACATTTGATCGCGCGAGCGGACAGCAAAGTTATGCGTCCGAGTGGTGCCGCCACTTGGATTACTGAAGAACCGGATGAGGGAAACCTTCACGTCCGGGTCTGTGGGGGGATTGGCTGGCAACGGCTGATTCTACCCGGAAACCGAGGGGCGATCAGGTTGCGCGGCGTGGCTGGGCCGTCCGGTCGCCCCCGTTTGATCCTGGTCGTTCGACCGGAAAAAGGAGCCGACAGTGAACGCCGACACCTACGTCTGTCCGCGATGCAAACGTGCCGTCAGAATGGCAGCGAAGCCGAAACGCAGTTTCATGGGGTTCGCGCGAATTCCATGTCCTTCGTGCGGAACTGAATTCCGCTATCCGCTGGCGACCGCATATGTCGTCGTCTACTGGCTTCTTCTGCTTGGAAATGTCGGCCTATTCACCTATGTCCTGTCCCAGGGCAAAGGGGTTGTTCCAAATCCGATCGGAATCGTCGTGTTGGTCTACGTAGTGATCAGCCTTGTGAAGAACAGCAGTCTGAAGCGAAGCATCATGGAGCTCAGCAAAATCGCTTCTGATGCGTCTCCGCTGGAGGTAGCCGCAGTTGAAGGTGAGAGCAAGGACCGGGCGCGGTGGTATCACCTACTTGTCGCGGTAATGCTCCCATACGTTGCGCTGCCTTGGGGTATCGTCAACTTGTGCTTGAAGAAGAAAGGGTCTGGCTTGATGTTGACGATCCCATCAGCAATCATACTCGTGATCATGGTGATCGCCATCGTTGCATCCTCGCGGTGACTCGTTTCGGTCCAGGTGGTCGAACAACCGGATGCACGCGAGGCGGCAGTCGCTTCGTGGATGATCGTTGGGTCACTCGCGCCGCCCGCGTGACCCGTGTCGTTCGGCCCGAGAACAACGCGCGGTCAGAGGGGCTTGCGATGACGTTGAACTGGCGTCGCCGGTGTTGGTACTTGGTTGCTTCGGGGCTAGGAGGCGTCGTTCTTGCCGTGTGGGCTGGTGTCACCTGCATCCGTGTCGACCGAGATCGCTGTTCTCGGCCGCCTCTGGACTCGACGATTCGGACGGATGTCGAGACGACGGCGCCAGGGACCATGCGACCGCTTGGCAGCGACGGACTGATGGTGGACAAGAACGGCACAATCTGGCGGGGAAGACAGCCGCTGGGTGTCTGGGGCGTCAACGGAGGTGAGGCGGCGGACGCGGCGAAACTCCGGTAGCGGATTCCGGCACGCTCGGCTGCTCGAACACCGTCGCGAGGCCAACGGTGCTGGTTGGCCGACGGAAGTTGTGGTATCATCCAGGAATGAAACCTCGCGAGTTCTTGCAGGTCGATCCTGCATCACTGCATTTGCCTGGTTCACGCATTGACGGCGCCGATCCGATGAAGCTCCAACGTCAGGTGGCCAAACACGGCATGTCCACCGAGGGGATGCCACCGCTTGACGTCAAGAGAGGAAGTGACGGCGAACTCGTGATTTACGACGGAGTGACACGGGCGGCGCGTTTGTCGAAGTACCTGCCAGGCACGCCAATAACGGTCGAGGTGACCGGTGAGTTGACTCGTCCAGTCGGCGGCCTTCCGAAAGTGGGGGACAAGCTATGAGACCAACGGAACATATTCGCACTGACCTGCTCGCCGCGCTGTCGCAGCTTGGCCAACTCCGTCCCGAGTGGCGGTTAGGTCAGACGATAGCTAACTTGGCCATGACCGCGGGGCGATTGGATTCCGGTGGCGTCTGGGACTTGGAGGATGAAGAAGCTCTCGCAGCCGCCAGGACGCTCATCAGGCAGTATTCCGATATCGCGTGTGCGGAGGCCGAACCAAGCGATGCACCGGAGCCGCGATCGCGTCGGTTGTCGATGGATGATCCTTTGGTCGCGGCCCGGTGATCGCGGTCGTTCGTCCATCAAGGGCGGCACGAAGCAGAATGGTTTACATGGCAAAGCGAACCCTGCTGGCGGAGATATCGCGAGCCCTGCTTGGCGAAACGCCGGTCGGTGTTGTCGGCGCGCTCCTTCAATGGCTGGCGATTGCCGTTGTCATTTGGGTCGTCAGGTTCGCGACATCACTGGTGCCGATCGAGTCCTTCGGACTTGCGATTATGGGAGTTGCGGCGTTGCTCGGTGGGCTCGTTCTTTCATTTCGCGGCAAGTCACTGGGGCCAATCGTTGCCATCCCGTGTTCGTTGGGGATCGCGATTATCGGTGACCGTTCTACGAACCACATCTTGCAGGCCGTGCTAGTCTGAGGGACTGGTGGCCAACCTCGAGGCTTCGCAACGGCAAGTCGAGGACACAGTGCGACCGAACCCCGGCTCTCCTGCTGGTCTGGCGTCAAGCGTGACTCGATGCCGGCATCCTCGACGTTGACGAAAGTCCCCGCCTTCGACCCGCGCCAATCGCCAACCGTTCTCGCTCACACGACTCAACCAGCGACTCGAAGAGCCTGGGCGTCTCCAAGCGAGCCGAGGGCCCGCCGATGTCTTCTGCCGCCCGAATACCGGACGCACTATGCCGCTCACAAAAACGGACCCGCCCATACTCAGGTAAACGGCTCCATTCGAAATCGGCCTTTCATTTCCAAGCAGGACGGTCGCTTTTCTGGCGCTCCCTGGAAAGAAGGAAGCCTCACGTGTTCATGCGCATAACTGGTCTCGTTTTATCTGAGCGGAGGGGATACGAGCCGGGTCCACACAACCGAGCAAGCCAGGGTCCGTTTTTGTGAGCGGCATAGACGCAGTGGCCTGCCAGCGGTGTGTGTTTCCTGCCGTTCGTTCCGCCAACCTCCACCCGCCTGCGCACCCCGTCAGCGACGGCTGATGCGAGTTTCTGGGCACGCGTTCTCCGGCCAGCACCCTCTCCACCTGCACGCCGCCACCGAATGTCGCTCCGGCGCATCCTCGCGTGCCCCTCGCCGGCCCCCGTCGGCGCTCCGTTTCGTCCCCCGCCGGCGCCAAAACGGCGACCTGTAGTTCGTAGAACGGTCACCAAGAAGCAGCCTCGCCCCATCTTCACCTCTCCGCCCGCGCCTGGCGAGCGGCCGACGATTATCGAGCTGAACTTCAACGAGTACAACGCCGACATGCAACTTGGTGCGGATATTCTTCGGTCTCGCAGCCTGCTGGTTGAGTTGGACGAGACAATCGCTACACTCGCGGCTGGACGTTGGCGGAGAGCTATTATGCCGCCTCACGATTCGTGGGGTGGGAAGACATTGTCGTCGGCGACCCACTGTGTCGCCCGCACCCGACAAGGGGCGAATGACGGTTCGTGATGGTCACCGATCGCGGTTCTCCGGCCGGAAACGCAGGTTCTCGACGTATGCGTTGACGGCGAATCGGGCCTCGCCGGTCGCACGAATCACCTTGTCGAAAAGACGCAAGTTCTCGAAGACGACGTCGGCGACCCGATGATCGGCGTCGTGGCCGGTGAGTTCCCACTGCGGGGCACTACCGCCGACCAGGCTGACGTCCTTGAAGAGGACACCTCGGATGTGGCCGCGCTGCGAATCGTGCCCCCATATGTCCTTTCCAATCCAGAGTCGGACCGCCCGATTCTTCACGTCCTCCAAGCGGATGTTCTCGAACCGCAGGCTGCTCACCGTCCCGGAGTCGGAAACGTGAGCAGCCAGAGAGGCAATGCCCAGGTCGTGGATCACATCACAGTCGGCAAACAGGACGTTGGTCACGTTGCAGCGGGTTTCGTACGTGACACCGAGGGCATACGCCCGGTCGTTCCAGATCACACAGCGACGCACGCTGATATTCCGCGATTCCAGCGCTGGCGGTGGTGTGGTGGTCTTGACACAAATCTCGTCGTCGTTATTGCGCAGGAAACAATCCTCGACCGTAACTTCCTGGCTGTTGACAATGTCGATGCCGTCGCTGTTTTCCCGATGACAGATTTGCTTGACGCTGCTGACGGTCACATGCTTCGAGCCGAATAACGCCACGGCCCAGGAAGGGGAGTCCTTGATCGTGATCCCTTCGATGCGGACGTTCGAGGACCGCTGCACGACAACCGGTGACTTGGAGTGCCAGTCGAGGCGGCTCATATCGATGATCCCGCGTCCCCGAATTGTGACGTTTTCGGCACCCTCGATCAGGAAGATGGGCATGTACGTCTTCTTCTTCGCAAAACTCTCCCCGACCGATTTTTCATCAGGGCGGATGATTCCGCGCACGATCGCCCCACCCGCCAGGTAGACCGTGGTGTTGCTCCGCACTTTGGTCGTACCGACCTCATGGACACCGGGGCCGAAGTACAGGACGTGGGGATCGTCGGGACGCGGTGTATCGGCTTCCACGGGGTCAGCAAATAGGTGCAGCGGCCGTTCGATGCCGTCATTCAGCTCAACAGTCAACTGTCCGGGACGCGACAACTCGAAGCGAATCGTCTTGTTCTGGACCGTCGGTGAAATGCCGGCGGAGTTCGGCCGAATCTTGGCCGAATGGACCGGCCGCTGGGACGTCACCGCGACCTGTACCGTACCGGAGAAATCAAAGGACGCAAACGACGCCGGTCCGCCATGCAGAACATCGGCCCGATACACGAACACCGGTTTCCCGTTGGCTTCGACCGCATAGTCGGCCGAAGGCAGTTCGCCCGCAGGAGCGGGGTAGGTGACAAGGACCGGCACGGCTCCGACAGCGCCGCTACTGAGCAACAGGAAGGACAGCAAGCACGCCATCGGCAGACGGCGGAATAGACGGTTCATGGGACGACCTTTCCTGCTTGTCAGCGTGGCGTCCAAAACGGGTCACCGGCCGGCAAGAATTCGATCGGGACTTCGGGGATGAAGGTCTTCAGCCAACGGGCGCAGTACTCCATGCCGGCCTCTTCAGAATTGGCATGCCCCAGCAGGATCAGGCACTTCTGCTGGCCCGCAGCGACAGCGTCACGGGCGTACTCGACGGTTTCCCATTCCGGCGTCTCGCCCGCAAGCACCACCTGCACATCCGCGCGTTGGAGCATCCGAATTTGGGCCGCGGAGCCCGACGCACCTGGTACCAGGGCGACCCCACTGCACTTGATGTTTGGGCTTCCCACGACCCGGATCGTCCGTGTCCTGAACTTGGCAGCCAAGTCGCCCGCCAGTCGTTCCGCCGTCGTCTCGGGAAGGTGATACACCGAGGGATCTTCCCGGTCACAGTACTGGCCCCAGCCGAATTTCTCGGTCATTCCCTGGACAATCCCGTCGGGCCGTCGTTTGTGCCAGTGGTCGTGGAATCGCCAGATAATGATTCCGTGCTTCTTGATGAAGGCTTGCTTGGCAGCGACGATTTGGTCGTTCTCGAACCGCTTCGTGTCGTCCACGTGGTTGTAGAAGGTCGGCTCGTGAGTGATGACGAAGTTCTTCCCCGAAGCCACCGCGCGTTCCAGCACGTCCAACGTAGCGAGGAACGTCGTCGCCACACCCGTTACCGGCGTGTCCGGATCGCCGGACTTGAACGTGTCCACCGTCTTCCCGTTCCATTCACAGTGGACATTCTCCTTGATGCGTTCCACCACCTGCCGGGCGGTCAGTCGCTGGGGCCCCGCGGCTTCGCCAGCCCGTAGCGTTGCCGTCAGCATGGCACAGACAAGCAGCAGGAATTGACCTGTCTTTACTCGCATTGCTTCCTCCCCTTTTTCTATGGACCGTGCGAATCAATCCCGGCTGCTCCCAATCCCAGAATCCGGTACTCGTGACCGGTGCTCTGCGGATTTCGCTCCGCCAGGATTTCGAAGACCACGCGGTGCCTGCCGGGTGACAGGTCTCGCGCCAGTTCGTTCGTCTGTCGGTAGCCGCCCCAGGTCTGGTCAAACCAGGCGTCACGCACCTCGGCTGGTCGATCATCCACTTGTATCTTGGCTTTGCCCATGGGGCCGCGGATGTGCCAGTCCATGGCCAGGACGACGCGGCCCTCGATCTCGAATTCGATGCGACTGCCCGGCTGATCGCTCTTCCAGCACCGACCCTTGGCGTCCAAGGTCCAGCCTTCGTTCTTCACCGGCGTCAGGGCCTCCGCCTCCCTGAGGACGACGTGCTCGAAGAGGTCGCCGAACAACGCCTGCGGGATCGCCGGTATTGGTGGGAGGCGGTCATCGGGCGGCAAGTTCTGGCGGATCTTGGCCAACCGTGCGGTGATGAACTTGGCGGCGTAGGCGTGGCCGCGGTCGTTCGGATGCACGGTATCAGCCTCGACGACCTCCCACTTCATGCGCTCCGCCTCGATCTCAGGCCACAGAGCATCGCGCAAGCTGAACATCGGAAGTTCGTAATGCCGGCCCACCTTGCCGTGCCACTCCTGGGCGTTGCCGCCGCTGCGATTCATCATGAACAGCAGAAGGACCGCGGGCTGCCGGGGTTGCTTCAGAATTTGGCGGATGAGTCCCTCCAACGTCTCGGCGGCGGAGCGGGCGTTGGGATCGTTCACCCCGTACTCCACGACCACGAAGTCGGGCCGCCGGGCCAGCAGATCGCGCTGTGCCCGCAACGCTCCGTAATTGGAGCCGGTAGCCCCGATGCCCGCGTTGACCAATTCGATCTTGGCATGCGGAAAAGTCTCCCGCCACCACTGCGCCAGAAGGCCGCCGTAGTTGTTCTCCGGTGCGCTGGCTCGGGCGCCGGCCGTGATCGAACCCCCGATGACGGCGACCGTAACCGGCTGACCGCGACGCCCCTTGGCCAGGGCATGCTGGAGCCGCGAGGTGTCCCCCGCGGTCACCACTGAACGCGCGATAATCGCATCTTCGGTCTGGGCGACCGCCGTCCGGCCAGTCGCCAGCGTGCTGAAAGCCAGGAGGCTGAGAAGGCAGCCGCGCATTGTTCGTGCTCCGTGTGGTCGTGACTTGTGCTAGGCTGCGCCCGTGGCAGCATACTCAGGTGGCAGTCTACCAAAACCGCTGGCCATCGGCTGCCAGCTATGAATGGCAAGTCAAGCGTCTTGCCCGCAACGCCCGATGCTTCGCGGCGATGAATATGGGACCGGATCATCTGCGTTTCAATGTCGAGTGGGCGACGGATTGGCAGGGTGCCTGGGGGACCGTAGCGGGCACGGTGCCGGACCGGAGGGGACGACTGGCCTATCCGGAACAGACGACGACGCAGCCTGCGGGCTGCTGAATCGAAATGAACATCGGGCGGCTCTGGCGTCGGTAATGACCGAATTGCTCGTCCATCAACGGCTGGAGGGAAAGCAGGTGGAAAAAGCCACTCGGCGGCGGCTGCGGTAGGCAAACTCCGCCGTAACCGCGAAGTGGGCGCAACGTCTTGTCTCGACCGGCACACGACGCTGTTACCACTTCGCGGTGACGAGATGCAACGCCCTGCAAATAAAGACGTTGCGAGACTCTGGTGACCTGCGGTCGGACTGCGGGAGTGTCTGTTTGCCCGCTGGATTGGCCCTGAAAACCCCTGTTGACACCGAATTCTCACACCCGCTCGGGCCGATGCTCACATGCCGCCTCGTCAGCACAGACTCCCTCGATGCGCGCAGTCCGAGATCTCTACTGGCCAATAGGTAAAAGAATGCGACCGCCAGGGCCGCCCCGAAGGGCGGCCCTGGCCGGTCGCGATGTTGGTCTACGTTGGGCTGCAGGTCGCGCACGAAATCAGCGGCGTCGTCGAGAACGCGATCGGCCGACGTGGTAGCCCTTGGGGCTACCGATCCACTTGCCCGACTTGTAGAGCCACCAAGCAATGACGCCCAGGATTGCCAGACCCACAAGGCTTTCCATCAGGTAGTCCTCACTGTTCTTGTTTCGAGGGGGCTTGCCACCAACAAATGGTCCGGACCAGACCGCAAGTCGGCACGGTCAGGATGCAGCTACGCTGCGTCGGCGTATTCCAGCAGACGGCTGATCGGGTCGGTAAAGCAACAGCATTGGTCCCGATAGACGCCGGTGCAGGCCGGAAACGAGCCGTTTAGCTTCTGCTCCGCATGGGACAGCATCTCGCCGTGATCGTCGTCCAGGTCGATGCCGTGGCCGAAGACCGACATGATGAGATAGTACAGCGCGTTTGCCTGCTGTTTGTCCGCGCGCAGCCCCATGTGGTAGAACACGAGCCACACATCCTGCTGCCAGGCAACGCTCACCGCGCCGATGATCTCGCCGACGTTGGCGACAAGTTCCAGCAGGGTATTCGCGTCGCCCATCACCGCTTCGTCTACGAACGATCGGGTGTCTTTGTGGCCTTCCGGCAGCGACGCGTGAGCGTCGTGGTCTTCCAATTCATCGAGGACGCTGGCGATGGCGAGGTCGCGCACCACCAGCTTCAAGGTGTTGACGTTGAACATGGCTGATCCATGCCTCCACTGTGCTTGCCGGCATGGTCAGTCCGCTTGAAAGGCAAAGTAAAGGCGGGGCGAATGCTGGAAGAACAACGAACCCAGCACACCGTCCGAGCGGCGTCGGACGACGACCAGCGGTGCCGCAAAGCCCAGGACCTCGAAGTCCTGGCCGAGTTCCTGCGTGTTCCAGACTTGGCCGTGTTCCGCTTCCAAAGCTTCACGGCTGCCCGGCTGAGAGTTGATCTCTGCCAGCAGTTCGCGACGGACAGTTTCGGTCGCATCGGGCACGATGGTCTCCTTGCGCAAGAGGTTGATTGTTGTCAGGGAAACTGAAGCGGGGACTGCTGGGCAGCGGCGACATCCACGCTTGTGCGCCCACTCCCCGTCTATTTCTTTCCCCGTGACTTCTCTGCCGTCGCCGCCTCGTCGAAAGGCAGCGGCAAATACGTTGGTTTCGACTTCGGGCGGTAGGTGAGGTCTCCCGTGCCTGCTTTTGCGGCGGCGTGTCTGACAGCCCGGCTGCGCAGTTCCCGCTGGAGCCAGATCCGGAAACCGGGGTGCCGAAACTTGCGGAGTGTCGCCTGCTGCGTGGCTCTGGCGTGTTGCACGAAGCGGATGTACTGCTGGTTTTCCCGGTACGCCCAGCGACCGCAGATGGCCTGATGCACGGCCAGCACCGAGTTCAGGGACTCGATCAGCGTCTGCACGCCAGCTCGACACCAACTGGTCGGGCTGTAGCGTGTCAGGTTGCCGACGGAACGGGCCTCGGCGGCCAGGGCGTAGATCAAGTCGCAAACCTCAACGACCGAGACTGAGTCCCGCTTGGCCAGACACCTGCGGGCGTGCAGCGAGCGCCGGGCGCTGCCGGGCGCGTAGCGCACTTCGACGTACTCCGCTTTGTGAGCTTGCCAACGCGAGCGACGACTACGGTGAGCCACATCCAGCGGCAACGTCCGCAGTTGTAGGAAGTAGCCCGCTTCGGCCGGAAACGTCCCGCGGCAGTGCTGCAAGTCCGCGTTTGCCAGCCACACGGGCCCTGCTGCCTGTGCTGCGGCTTGGACTTGCTCCGTGAGGCGGTCCCCTGCCGGGAGTACAGGCACAGGCAGGATCAGGAAACCGTAGCCGTTGTTCCTTTGCAGCCAGTCCAGACGGAAAACATCAGGCAGGTACCGCCGGTACGCATCGTGCGCCGGACGCAACTGCTGGAAATAGGCTTCCACCTGCTCGGCACCGTCCAGAAACACCGCTTCGTGCGGCGGTCTGTCAAGTAATTCCTGCTGACAGGTGCTGCTCCTCCAGAATTCCACGGCTGGCTCGAACAGCCTTTTTGCCAGGTAACAGCCGACAGTCTGTTCGCTTTGCGCCATAGACTTCTCCCAGAACGAAAAACAGGCGCCGGGAGAAAGTCCCGGCGTTTGTGCGGAGGCACGGGTGAGGCCAGCCTCACGCCGGCAGCGACTTGGTGTTGAACGTGGGCAGGCCGGCGAAGTAGTCCTGGAACTGGCCCTGCAGCGTCTGGTACAGTTGCCGGCCCGGCTCGGTCTGCTGCAACAGCACGTCGGTCAGGTGGGCTTTGGCCTGGCGCTGCACGTAGGGGCTCTCCGCCAGCTTCTACCGCCAGGCGACCAAGAGATCGGTCTGCTGCTGGCACGTCTGGCGGCTGGCCTGCAATGCCTGCCACGCCTGCTGGGGCTCATCGCCGTCGTCGGCCATTTCCGAGAGCGAAATCTCGAAGCTGAGTTCCATCTCGTCGGCGTAGGTGAAACCGCCGTAGCCGCTGGGGCGTTTCTCGGTGAAGAACTTCGCGTCGGCCGTGACCGTCGGCAGGCCGTTGTCTTGCTCGGTGTGGGTCACCTCGCATTGCAGCTGCAAGTCGCCACGGAGATTCAGGGCGCGCCGGGCCTGTTCCAAGTGCGGCTGGGCGCTCTTGGCCCAGCGCTCGGCGGCGCGCTGGGCCACTTTCTGAAACTGGTGTTCGCATTCGGCCAACTGCTGCTTGGCCGTGGCGCAGACCTGCTCGCCGGCGCGTGGACGATGATAGGAGCCCCTCCGTCAAAGGCGGAAGCTAATCGAGTATAGCTGGCCAATGCCGCTCTACACTTGTAGGTGGAGCGATCTGAGTGTATGGTACGGCAAGTGAATTCCGGCGAGTCAGGTTGGGCATGACGCCGCAAGCGGGTTTTCGGCCACTCCTGCGTCGGCGTTTGGGAGAGAATGTATGCCGTACGAGAATGCCGAGCAATTGCTGCGTGCGCTGTTGGCCGCGACGTCACCCAGCCGATTCCGAGAAATCCTCCAGGAGATCGGCGACTACGCCGACATCGGATTAGACACACCATTTCCGCCGTTCTTGTTCTCGTGGCACGCGTTTGGTGACAACCCTTCCAACATCTCAACGATTGGACTGGCATCCAAAGCTGGCCGCAGTCTGACGGAACGACTCACAAACGCATTCGACGCCGTGCTCGAACACCGTGTGCAGCCCAACATCCCGCCGCCTCAGAGTCCACGTTTGGCTGCCCCCTCTGTGCCAATATGACTGAGACAGTTACCTCCTCGTTAATTACTGTAGA
>CAZAQY010000277.1:0-11086 GCA_964486845.1 uncultured Pirellulaceae bacterium | reverse complement strand
GAGCTGTCGTTGGAAGCGAGTCCTGGGCCTTGGTGGTGATGGGCAACGGCAGGGATATGGCGTACCGCCGACGTGATCTTTCCCCCGCCCCGAATTCGTCTCGCTTCCAACGCTGACGCAAGTGCCTCACGTCCGCTGCTGTAGTTGCTGAGCTTCGCTGGCGTGATGAAACTCCGCAGTCAGCCGCTCGTCGGTACGCTGACCCAGCGCCTGCTCGATGAACTTGCTGGCGTCACGGCAAGACGAGCCCGTGAAGCCCCTGGTGGTGACGGTAGTCTCGCCCTTGGGGCTGACGATGATTTCGATGGTCTTCATCAGGCGGCACCTCCGACGCTGATGGTCAGCTTGATCGACCCGTCGGTGAGCTTGGCCTCGGTGACCTGGTGGCCCTTCCGGCGGGCTTCCGCCTTCGCGCGCTCGACCGTATACGCCTGCAAGAGGGCATCGAGGTGCTTCTGCTCGCCCCAGTTGCCCTTGAAATTGTCGTAGTAAACTTGGCCGGTGCTGCAATCGCAGACGGCTGGATAGCGCCACTTGGGCAGGGCAACGGCGAGCCCAGTGGCGGAGCTGGTGAACAGTCGGTGGGTGCCCTGGACGGGCTGCGGAAGGCCGAGACGCTGGCACGCGGCGCGCACAGCAGCCGGGTCCCGGATTTCGCATTTGATGCTGACGACGTGTGACAAGGGATGGCTCCTTCTCGGAAACGGGGGTGTCAGAACGGCATGTTGGCCGCGTCGGGTTGCTCGTCGGACGCTGCGCCGTCGGGAAGATACGAACCGGCATGGTGCTCCAGCGCCGGCGTCGTCCGCAGAGCAGGTGCCGGCAGCAGCAGGGGCCTTTCAGCCGTCAGCTCGCTGACGAGCAATTCGGCCACGGCACCATCGTCGGGTTCACTGCGGCTCATCTGTTTGAGGACGTAGATGCACACGACCAACGGCAACAACGCTGCCGCGACCAGGCCAACGGTTTGGATGCTGGCCGCCAAAATAGGATCACGGTGGCGTTGCTGGGCGATCTGTTTCCGTTCCGCTTCGAGTTGGTCGCGACCACTGTCTACCGCGGCCCGTTGCTGATCGAGTTGGCTGGTCAGCCGCTCCTGGGCTGCGACCATTTCAACTCGTGCCTTTGCATCGCTCTCGACGAGCTTCTCGGCGGTCTGTGCCAGCTTTTGGCTCTCCTCGACGACGGCTTGCGATTGCCTGGCCATCGCTTCGTTCTGTTTGGCCTGCTGTTTGGCGGCCTGCTGGGCAAAGTCAACAAGTCGCTTATCGCGCATGTCAGGTGCGGGGCCACATCCGATCGTGGTGAGCAGGGTCAACAGGACTGCGCTGATCAGGGTGCGGCCGGTTCGTTGGGTCTGTTTCACGTGTGGATCTCCAGTGGGCAAGAATGCGAGCCAACAACGCCTGCAAGGCCCGTCGGAGCCGGAACTCCTTAGCCCAGGCGAGAGTGAGCAACACGGCCAGCAGCGCGCTGGCCAGGACAACGGTGCAAGTCATACGGTGGTTCCTTGAGGGGTGGTGTAGAAACGGCGATTACGCCACGGCCTCGCCTGGCGTCACGTGCCGCCGGCTAATCGGCGGCACGTCTGGACGCTGTACCGGCGTCGTGATCACGCGAAGGTCGGCTCGCCCTGAAAACCTGCCCAGGAGTCCATGAACTCACGCCGCAACTGACTGATCCGACCGGCGCTGACGCAGAACTTGCGGGCTGCGGATTTCGTCGGTTCGCCAGTCGCTAACGTCTGCGCGATCCGTCGTTTCTTCCTGGGCAGGCTGGCAAACCACTGCGCGATGTCGATGCGGGCTGCTGCCGTCTGCGCCGGGGTGCTGCGGCGATCCTCGATCAGAATTTCGCGCCACTCGTCATTCTCGGCGTCGTAGCGGTCCAGGCGACTGAGCGTGAAATGCTTGACGCGCTGCGCGTACTGTGAAGACACATCGCGGACATTCAATGCGGCACCGACGCGGCGGCCGTCCCGGACCTGTTTGATGGCGTACTGGGCCAGCGGCGTCGGGTACACGACGGTGATCAGGCCGCGTTCGACGAGCCGTACGAACGCTACCCAACAGTTGGCGATCACTTCGGCGACGAACTCCTGCCGGCGCTCGGGATCTTCGCCCCGGCAAGCAAAGCGGGCCTGGTCCCGGATGGCAGGCAGCAACGTCAGGAACTTGGCGCAGCATGCGGAGGCAGTGGGACGACGAACGGGTCTTGGACGAGCGATCATTGGGCAACCTCCTGAAAGCTAAGTCGCCCCTGCCGGGGGCGACCGTGTGGTGGAACACAGCCGCCCGCGGCACACTGCCGTCGGACGCAAAGAAAAAGACCCGCGGTCGCCGCAAAAACGACGATCACGGGGCTTCACGGGTGGTGAACGATGGGTTGCGACAGCTAGCCGCCGCTCACCACTTGAATATGCCCGATTTTGGGGCTTATTTCAGGTCGGATGGCCGCTCACGGCGCGGGGGAGAGTCTTTCCGCGCGACGGTGGACAAGGCGTGCTCCTTGTCGGGTGTGCTTCTGATTGAAAGGCACCTTGTGGACCGCTAGGCTGGTGCCTGCGAGATGTCGTGGGCCAAGAGCTGCGGCTTGTTGGGTGGCACGGCTGCCCGTGCAGCGTCATCTGACCGCACCGGCGTCAAAGGGGGACGGACCATGCGAAAACAACCGTTGCGACGCGGGTTCACCCTCCGGGAACTGCTCGCCGTCGTCACGATCATGTTTGTTCTGCTGGCCCTCGTGGTGCCCGCGATCCAGAGTGCACGGGAGGCCGCTCGCCGTACACAGTGCACCAACAACCTGAAACAGCTTTGCCTCAGCTTGCTGAACTACCACGACATGTACAAGACCTTTCCGATGGGCGCCACGCACTCCGGGGCGAATCCCGGTGGCGATCCGCCGAGCAATGCCGCGTTGGGGCCGTCGTGGTTGTTCAGCCAATTGCCGTTCTACGAAAGTTCGCCTCTCTACGATCAAATCCTGACGGCGTTACGGTCCCCCGGCCCCGTGCCCCGCCAGTTTTGTGCAAATGACATGAATGCCGCCAGTCTACCGCTGAACTTCCGGTGGGCGGGTTTTGCCTGCCCCTCTAGCCCCTTGCCCGCCATGGAAGCCCCGACCGGCCCGATCGGTTTGCCATCCTATGTCGGCATCGCGGGTGGTTGCGACATCGACCCAGGTTCGGAAGATTACCAGCCGGGGCTGACCCAACCCGTAACGACCCGTATCTACCAGAACGAGGCGAAAGGCACCGGTGCTGCCGTCGGCGGCATCGTTACGTCTAGCGGCATGTTGCCGCCGTGCGAGCACGTGCGTATCGCCGACTGCCTGGACGGTACTGCGAACACCGTGTTCGTGGGCGAGCAGTCCGATTGGCTGCTGGACCGGAACCCTGCCAGGTCCCAGAAGTACCATGGCGATCCCGGCTGGTCGGTGGGCGGTACGGGTCCCGGTGGCGGCTGGCTGTCTGGCACAACGCGAGTCGATCCTGTGCCGAAAGTGAGCCTGCCGGGCGGCCCGCCGGCAGTCTGGGGTGCCGACTGTTGGAACATCGCGACCGTGCGGTACCCTCCGAACTTCAAGCGGGTGATGGGCTCCACCCCGTTGCCGGGATGCAGCGAGAACCACGGGATCAACAATCCCTTGCAGTCACCCCATCCCGGCGGATTGCTGGTCGGCTTTGTTGACGGTTCCGTGCAGTTCATTTCTGGAACGACGGACTTGGGTGTCTTGTTACGGGTGGCCATTCGGAATGACGGTCAGAACTAACGGTGCTACGGCCAGTAGGAAGTTGAAGACGTGGAAATCGGAAGACTCACGGAAGCCGACCTTCCGGCCCTGGCGGGATTGTACAAGCAGTTCTGGGGTGAGGACTCTTGCCTGGAGAAGATGCGGGCGACATTCCGCAGGCTCAAAGAGCGCCCAGATTACATCTTCCTGGCCGCCAAGGACAATGGGCGGCTGGTCGGTTCCGTGCTGGGAATCGTCTGCGAAGAACTGTACGGGGAGTGCGTCCCGTTCATGGTCGTTGAAGACGTCATCGTGGATGCCGAATGGCGACGGAAGGGCATTGGTTCTGCGTTGATGTGCGAATTGGAAAGCCTCGCCGTGGAACGTAACTGCGGCTACGTCATCTTCGTCACGGAAGTCGAGCGGACGGATGCCCAGCGGTTCTACGAATCACTCGGCTATAGGCTGGATGCGTACAGAGGGTTCAAGAAACGCCTGCGGAAGCCGGGGCAGTGAGGCCGCCGTCGCATGACCAGTGCAGACCGAAAACACTTCGAGGTCCGATCGGCCCGGAACGCCGAGTTCTTCCAGTCGGAGCGCCTCTGGGCGGCCATCTCGATCACCTCCGGCCGCGAGCACCCGGTATTGAGCGAGGCCAATCGCGTGGGCCTGCTGCGGCTCGTGTTTGACGACATCACGCAGCCGGACACGTCCAGGTCGTTCACGCCGGCCCTGGCCGGCGAAATCCTGGACTTCGTGGCCCGCGTGTGGGACAAGGTGGAAGTGTTGCTGATTCACTGCGACGTGGGCCTGTCGAGGTCGCTCGCCGTCGCAGCGGCCCTGTCACGCATCTACTACGGCGACGACGGATCGTGGTTCGAGCTGGACTTCCCGAACCGCCTGGTCTACGAAGTGCTCGTGGCAACGCACTCCCAGAGACAGGAGCCCCGAGCCACTTGACAACATCCGTTGGAGGATTTTCATGGGGTTCAGACCAGCGACGGCGCGGTTCCCACAGCTTTCGGAAATGCCTACTTCAACTACGGGACGGACGGGAGCAGAGTTCTACCGGATTGGCCCTCGTTCGGGCGTGTACTCCTCGTCGTCGCGTATGACGTTTTCGAGCTGCCGTGTCTGGCGGCCCCGATCGACAATCGGTGCGCGGACAGCGTGAAAGTGATTCTTGTAGACCAGCGTGTCCGAGGCTCGCACACTGATGCCCGCGCCCACGGCAGACAGGCCGACCCAGTTGTCCTGGATGACGTTGGCCAACATGCGCGGCGGCCCGTCCAGGCCGGTGCCCGGTTGCTTGCCCAGGTCCATTGGAATGACGTTGATGCCGGCCAGCAGGTTGCTCCAACCGCCGCCCCAACGCCAGTTGCTGCCGTACTGAGCGCCGCTAAACGGGACCGTGCGTACGATCTCGTTTCCGAGGACGCGATTGCCGAAGTTCGCCCAAGGCAGTGCAGGCTGATCGGTCTCCGGCATACGCCCACCGGCCCCCAACACGATCCCGCCGCCATCCGACACCCGGCAGTCGCGGATCAAGTTGAAGAAGTCGGGGGCTGTCTCATGGGCACCTGCGTCGGCCGCCTGCCGGTCATCGTGGGTCATCAGCGTCACGCCCAACGACCGATCGCAGATATGCCGGTCCACGATGTTGTTGATGGCACCTGCGTAGTACAGGTAGAGTCCCTTGGCGCAATCGACCTCCTGGTTGTTGACGAAGATCGTCTCCACCAAGCCATTCATGACGACCACCGCGCTGGAACGATCCGGGACGATGCGCCACGGGCGGTCCACAGTGATCGTTTTCTTCTCCGTGTCCACGGCGCTGATCCGGCGCCATTGGCCCAACCCCCGTCCGCGAGCCACGACGACGGTTCGCCCTACGACCTTGCGATGGGGCTTGGCTTCGTCGTGCCCTTGCGGCCACCGCGCCGTCGTTACGGTGGCCGGCGTGGCGGCTTCCACCGGGCTTTCCAGGAACAGGCCGGCTCCTTCGACCAGATACGTTTCCCCGGCGTTGCCGCTCAGGACCGTCCGCTCGACGGTGTTTCCGGCGATGAAGTTCTGGTAGTTGACACCGAAATGGGTCTGCATCACCAGGCCGCGGGTGTCGCCCGTGAGCAGGTTGTCCTCGAAGATGCAGTGCTCTGCGCCCCAGAACTTGAAGACGTGACCACGCCAGCGGCGGTCGGCGGCAAACCTGTTTTGCGAGAACTGGCAGGACTCCAGCTTCCGCTGGCAGTTTACCCCGCCGGGACCGTACGTCTCGCAACGGATCATCCGCAGTCGCCGAGCGTTGAAGATCGAGACGGGCGAGTGCGTGTACGAGTGCTCCGCCGATAGGCCGTAATCCTGCCGCGACTCGAACCGCACGCGGTACAGTCCCACGTCTTCCACATACACTTCGTCGCGGCCGATCTCCAACGCAGGAGCAGTGGCCGGCATGAACCGCAGGGTCAAGTCTTGAAGCACAAAACGGCCCATTCCCTGGACCAAGGCCGGGCGAAACGCCCGTCGTGGCGAGTCGGTCAGCTCGCCAGGCCGAAAGGTATTCGGTTCCAGATTCGTAATGATGCTCTGGTGCATGCCCGTGCCCCGGACGATCGCCTGCTCCGGGATCGCCAGCGTACGACTCACGGCGTAGGTGCCGGGCGGCAACAGCACGGTTCCGCCGCCCGCAGCCTGTTTCAGGGCCGCAGCCAGGGATTCGGTGTCGTCGCTCACGCCGTCGCCGTTGGCACCCAGATCGCGCACATTGAGTACCGGGCCGGCGGGTGCCGGCGCCGTAGCGACGCTCAACGCCAACGGCTCGGACCAGCCGTAGTCGCCGCCGTGGCCGCCGTGGACTAAGACCTGGTACTGGCCGAGAGCGAGATCGTTGGGCAGCCAAGCGGACAGACACCAGCGCTGCGTGTGAACATCTTCGTGATGAGGGGCGGCAGGTCGCAACGCCACGAGTTCGCTGCCCCCCTGCCGACGCAGATGAACACGAGCCGCGGGCAACTGGTAGCTCCAGGAAAACGTGCGGCCGAAGATGCGGAGAACTTCGCCGGGCGTCTGGCTGGCCGGGCTGAGCCAATGGGCCTGCGGACGGTTGACGACGTAGGGACGGCTCCACTGCTTGCCGTCCCCATCGCCGGCCCAGAGCGCAGTCACAGCCGGAACGCTGATCCAGGGCTGGCGCGAACAGCGCATCACCACCTGGAGATAGCCCGGCCCACCGCCGACGACTTCGCAGTCCAGTGACCCGGCAGGCGGCACTTCGGGCACGGCGGGCAGCCGGTCGATAGCCGCGGCGTGGCGGGTGCCGTCTTCCAGGGATTCCGAGCGGAAACTGCCGTCGGCAGTCCCGAGACAGAACGCCTTGATCTTGGTCACCTTGGGGTCGAGGCCCTCTCCACAGATGACGATCACTTCCCCGTTGCAGGCTGGTTCGGTAACCGTGCCAATCTCCGCCGCCGCTGCGCCGCCGAAGCTCATACAGGACGCCACCAGACTCGGAATCAAGACGCACAAGTAGGACTTCATCGCTACCTCTTTGACTGCTGATTGAAGGTCGGTGGACGCGCAGCAGGCATCGGTCACTTCCACGGGTCCCACTGTTCGACGTGCAGCATTTGCGCCGCGCCGGTTGCCGGGTCGAACGACACGGGCAGCCACAACTGGCATGACTCGTCGATGGGGACACGTTGATCCTGGGGACCGCGGAACCACTGGTCGCACATGGCGAAGACCTTGTCGCTCTCCGCGATGTACACGAAGTTGGAGATTTGGCTGTTCCAGGTCCGCTGCTCGCTCATCCGGCCCATCTCGCGATACGGGCCGAGGGGCGCGTCGGCCACGGCGTAGCTGGTGTCCGTGGGGTTCCAGCCCTCGACGCCCGACCCAGCGGCGATGTACTTGCCCTTGTAGCGGATCAGGGCGGCGCCCTCGTACCGTTTGGTCCGGCCATCGCTTTTCAGGGCGATCGTGGTCTTGCCGCTGGTGCTCAGGAAGTCGTCGGCCAGCAGGTCCACGCGGATATTGCGGTGCCCGTCGTCGTAGACCAGGTAGCCCTTGCCGTCCTGATCCTTGAACAGCCCAAGGTCCTGCCCCCAGCCGTGTTCTTCGGCCGTATTGCGCTGACCAGCAAACGTGAACGGACCGGCCGGTTTGTCGGCCACGGCCACCGCCAGCATCGCCGCCGGGTACTCCGGCTCCGTGGTGCCGATGCAGAAGAACCACAGCACGTACTTCCCAGTCTTGTCGCAGGCCAGCACGTTGGGCCGGTGCGAGGTGCCTTGCGCCAGCCAGCCGTCCTTCGGGAACTGGAGGCAGACCCCTTCGTACTTCCAGTCCACGAGGTTCTTCGAGCTGTAGCAGTTCAAGCCCTGCTGGAGGTGGGCGCCCTTGCGGCCCCAGATGCCGGTGGGGTTGCCCTTGTAGCTGGTGCCGTACCAGTAGAACGTGTCGCCCACCCGCGTGATTCCGCCGTCGTGGCAGGAGATCGGATTGCCGGCGGTGTCGGTCCAGGCGGAATGGTCGCGGATTGGTTCGCTGGCAACAGCAGGGTAGCTGGCTATCGCGACGGCAAGGATGGTCCAAGAAAACGACGGTCGGTTCACGGCGGTTGACTCCTTCTCGAAACCAGCGGCACGGAAGACGCCAGCGTACTGCCAGCCCGTCCGGCTGTCCACCAGCGCCGAGTTGTGACCTGAACGGGGCGGAAGACCTGCCTTCCAACGCCCATGCTCGGTATCGTGCGGCGGATTTGCTAGACTGGGACTCTCGGCAATTCCAAGTCCTGACGGCGACGAATGACCATGCGCACACAGTTTTCGATGACCTGCCTCACAGTAATCTGCACCTTCGCTGCCTGCCTGCTCCCTGGTCGATCAGGTCGAGCCGCAGACGGCCCCGAAGTGCCGCGGATTGACAGCGTGGTGATGTCCACGCCCCAACCGCAAGCCTCCGACGACGCTGTCATCTGGTGCGACGACTTCGACGGCCCGGAGAAAGCGTACACGGAGTCACAGGGGCGGCTGGACGAGACGCAGGCGTTCGGCGGTCAAGGGCGCTCGATGTTGTCGCTGTACGAAAAAGGCAGTCGCGGCACGGGCAACCGCAAGGTCTTCTTCGGTGACAGCCCCACGGGCAAAGTCGTGCGCAAGGGCCAGTCATTCGACGACATCTACTGGCGAATTTACATCAAGCACCAGCACGGCTGGACAGGCGGCGGGCCGGCAAAGCTCTCGCGGGCAACAAGCATCGTGTCCCCGAACTGGGCGCAGGCCATGATCGCTCACGTCTGGAGCAGCGGTGAGGCGTTGACGCTGGACCCGGCGACCGGTGTCCGCGGCGATCAGGTCGTGACTTCACGATACAACGATTTCCCCAACCTGTGTTGGCCTAAGCCTCTTCGAAATTCGGAAACGTGAAAACAGAGACACGGCAATCACCAGCCCGACAGGGGGAGAGTAAGAATTGGTTGAAAAACTGCAAGGATGGGGGGCATCCACAAGTCGCCGAACGTCAGCCCAGTTCAAGGCGACAGGCCCCACAGGGCGGCCGCTGCGCCTTCCACTTCAAGACACCTGGAAGCCGACGGCGGGGGCTTGCTTACTAGATGGGGGGGCCACGCCAGGCGATCCGATTACGCGGTGCCCCACGAGGCACATTTCGGCTACCGTCCTTCGATTTGGCGCTGGATCTGTGTTGAGCTGCGTCCAGGGACGAACTCGAGAACAGACCTAGACGCCGACTGAGGCAGTCATTTGGTAAACCCATCCTGTTCGGCAGCGCCAACGTCGAATACAATTGACTCTAGTTCATCCCCTGGGATACGTCTATGCCCATCACCGACATCGACCGCAGAAGGAGCCGGGACTCACGCGAACAACGCGAGCTTCACTTGGCAGCGTGCTACCTGAATCGTGTCGGACTGAATGAAGGCCGGACAACACCCGCTCCCATCGTAGATGTCACAGAATTCGTGCCCGAACTCCGTGGGATGGCCCGGACCACGCTGCGATTGCATCCGCGATTTGGCGACGAGCCGTCCCCGGATGCGAGCAAGCTCGGAGGCCATTTCATTTGGCCGGACGGCGAACGCTGGCCCACCTGTTCGGAACACGGAATACCGTATATTACCGTGCTGCAATTGCGACAAGAAGATTCTCCTGCCACTAGCTTTTCGCCCGGGAAGGACCTTCTGCAATTGCTGTGGTGTCCGCTTGATCACGAGACCTGGACCGAGCCGATCGCCTTCTGGCGGACACGATCACACAGTGTTCGTTGGACGCCGAGGTGCCCGCTGCCCGAAGAGGCCATCCTCGACTATGTGCCTGTGCCCTGCTTGCTAATGCCGGAGCAGGTCGTGGAGTTCCCGTCACCGCGCGAACTCCCACCCGAACTGACGTTTAGCCTCAGAGAGAAGTGCTCTCACGATAGCCGCATTCTTGATGTGGTGCCCCAGGCGTTCGGCAATCCATATCGGCCTTTCGACCCTTCCTGCGAGTCACTCTATGCGGTCGAATACTACGAGTACAACCTTAGCGTCTGCCCGAGTACCAAGGTAGGCGGATATGTCCATTGGATCCAGCATCCAGACGTTCCTGCCTGTCGCTGCGGACGGGAAATGAAATACCTTCTCACCCTGGTCTCGCGGGAATACGGTGGCGGCGACTGGCATCGTTGGTCGCCCGTGGAGGACCGCTGGCGGAAGGACCCTACGGGAGCACGGACCGGATGCCTCCCGGGGATCATGGATGCTCCCGGCTTTATGTTCGGGGACGTTGGGAATCTGCACATTTTCGTTTGTCAGCTTTGCCCGGACTGGCCCGTCCGGGCCATCGGGCAGTGCGGATAACATAACGACCCGCGAGAAGGGGACACGACAGTCTGGTCTCCTCCTGCGTCCTCCACTCCGGCAGTCGAGGGTGTATTGCTGGGATCGACGAAGTGTTGATCAGCGGCTTTCAGTGCTCGACGAGTCTGAGCTACGGCGCCGCATTGAAAGTCGTGGATGGCCGCCCGGGCGCGGGCGAGAAGGGATCGGTCCCGCGACCCGAAAGCCAACTTCGGTTCGCCGACGTCAAGGGCGTACACCATTGTCGAGTAACCCATCGGCGTCCCTTGGCCTCGTGTGGCCGAAGTCTGATATTCTCCAGCCGGACCTGCCCGACCACTCGCCAACATTGTACCACACGGCAACGGCCGCGAGACCGGCAGCTCCTGCCTCTTCCACTTCAAAACGCCCGGAAGCCGGGGCTGGCGGACTACCAAGCGGCGTTGAGGACGAGGTGGGGAAAACCGGAATGTGTCAATGGGTTTGAGACAGTGACCTCGGGAATTTAGTGTAGTTCTG
>CAZAQY010000276.1:1526-11112 GCA_964486845.1 uncultured Pirellulaceae bacterium | reverse complement strand
TAGTTCACTCAGCCACCGCGGCCAAAACGGCTGAATTCTGTTGGCCACTGACACAGATATCGACCTCCGAAGCCTGACAAGAAGCCGTTAGGCGAAGCGAACGTCATAAAATTGCCCCCTGAAGCACGCACGAAACTGGCCCAACTCACCGAACGAAGCGCTGCCTGAAAATACTTCACAGCGTTGCCTGAAAGGGCGAAACAATCGCTGCGGCTGTGTGTGCCGTCCTTTCAGGGCTTCGGTGGCAATACCTCCATCCCCAGGGCGGCGCTGCGCTCTGCCCTGGGCTGATGTGTTTCGGCCCCTTCGGGCGGACAGAACTCATGCACGATAATTCCTGAAGAACCAAAGATTTCCGCACCGAGTATTGACAGACCTCTGGTGCTAGTGTACTATCTGACTAGGACGCTGGTACTCACGACAGGCAGCGGAGCGTGGCGGATGTTTTTTTCCATTGATCCTCAAAGCGGCGTGGCGATTTACGATCAGATCGTGCGCCAGGTCAAGTTCGCGATCGCCGAAGGGACGCTCGGCCCGGGCCAGTTGCTGCCCAGCGTACGGGTGCTCAGTCAGCAGTTGACGATCAATCCGAACACGATCGCGCGGGCTTACCTGCAATTGCAGGCCGACGAGGTGGTCGAATCGCTGCGCGGCCGGGGACTGGCGGTCTGTGCGGGCGCGCCCCAGCGGTGCCGCGCCGTGCGCCGGACACTGATCGCCCAGCGTCTGCGGTCCGTGCTGGCGGAGGCCCTGCACGGCGGTTTGAAGGCGACGGAGATCCGCGAGATCGTGCGGACGGAATTGGAATCGTTGTCCGGGATGGTGAATACGATTGCGTCCGATCCGGGCGAGGCTGTGTCGTCCTGATCGGCGGCTGAGCAGTCAGTAGGGCGGAGTTGGTTCCGCCCGAGCGGACTGAAGTCCGCTCTACGACGAAGATGAGCGTTTGATCCTGAAGTGCGGGAAGTCTGTAGTCCTTGATTGACGAGCGATCGCTTCCTATTTCGCTTGGAGACTAAAAGGCGATGTCTCACGTCATTTCGGCCCGCGGCCTGACGATGCGTTTTCCCGGTTGCCAGGCATTGAGCGGAATCGACTTCGAGGTGCCTCGCGGAAGCGTGTTTGCCCTGTTGGGCGAGAACGCCGCCGGCAAGACGACGCTGATCCGGATCCTCACCGGGTTTCTTCAACCGACCGCCGGCACGTGTCAGGTGCTGGGTCTGGACCCCACGCGGGAAGCCCTGGAGATTCGCCGCCGCATCGGCTACGTTGCCGAAGCCCCGGCGCTGTACGATTGGATGCAGGTGGGCGAGATCGGCTGGTTTGCCTCGGCGTTTTACCCGCCCGGCTTCCTGGACCGGTACCGCGAAACGGTCCGCCGCTTCGGGTTGTCGGCCGAGTGGAAGCTCCGCCGCCTGAGCAAAGGCCAGCGGGCCAAGGTGGCGCTGGCTCTGGCCTTGGCCCCCGATCCGGAGCTGTTGATCCTGGACGAGCCGACATCGGGCCTCGACCCGCTGGTGCGTCGCGAGTTTCTGGAGAGCATGGTCGACCGGGCCGCGGTGGGCAAGACGGTGCTGCTGTCCAGTCACCAGATCGCCGAAGTGGAACGGGTGGCCGATCACGTGGCCATTTTGCGGCAAGGGAAGTTCTGTCTGGTCCGGCCGCTGAGCGAACTGAAAGAATCCGTCAGCCTGGTCACGGTCAACCTGGCCGATCCTCTGATCGCTTTGCCGTCGCTCGAAGGTCCCGCCGAAGTGCTCAGCGAACAGGCCTCGGGACGGCAGCGGCAATGGATCGTGATGGGGTTTACGAGCGAGCATCAGCAGCAGGTCGAACAGCATCCCGGCGTGGTCGGCGTCGCCGCCCGCAGCGCGACGCTGGACGAGATCTTCGTGGCCTGCATGCGACCGCTGCATCCAATCTGTTCCGAGTCCGAATCCGGCGTCGATCCGGCCTACAGCGAGGTGCCCACGGCATGAACCGCAAGCTTGCCCTGCGTCATCTGTGGTGGAAGGAAGTCCGCCAGGTGCTCCCGCTGGTGTGGATGCAACTGGCGTTGGGACTCTGTTTTCAGCTGCTGTTCCTGCTGCACCCCGACCGCACGTATGTACCTCGCTTCCTGGTGTTTGCCGGCATGCCGAGCCTGTTCGCTGCGGGGGTCGGAGTGCTGCTGGTGGGGCAGGAGAAGGAGCGCCGCACCTTGGATTGGCTCCGGTCGCTGCCTGTCGCTTCCAAGGATCTGGTCGGCGTCAAACTGGCGACGGGGTTCGTCGCGCTCGCCGCCGTCTGGTGCTTGAACTCGTTGCTGCTGGCGATTCTGGTCCTGCCCACCGGCCGCTGGCCCGTGCCGAGTCCGGCCGATTCCTGGGTGAACGGTGCCGGCTGGGAATACCTTTGGCCGCTGCAGAGCGTGTTCCTTCTGGTGGCCGGGTTTGCGACGGCCTGGCTCTTCCGTTCGTCACTGGTGGCCCTGCTGGCGCTGGTCCCCCTGGCGCTGCTGCCGGGCGCGATCGCATTCGGACTGAACCACCTGGTGCAATGGTCCGTCGGGACCAGTTCGATCCTGAACGATCCCGCGCCCTGGATGACGGCCGTCGCGTTGATCGTGTCGAGTTTGCCGCTGCTGGTGGTCGGCTGGCGGCGAGGCAGCAGGTCGCTGGCCCCCGAGCGGTTCGGTAGGCCGGAACAAGCGCAGCGCAGTTCCGGCATGTCAACCGTGCCAGGCGAGGCCGCCGACCAACGCGGTGCCGGAACGGCGCTGCGTTTGTTCCGGCCTACGACAGCACCGGATATCTGGACGCGTCCTTTGCACGCACCTGCGGCGATGCTGAGCTGGCAATTCGTGCGGCAAAATCGAGCGGTATTGGCGGGGATCGGCCTGATGCTGCTGGCCGCGTTGGGACTGCTGGCGACGACGTCCTCCCTTTCCAGCGCCCAGCCCGCGTGGGCGGCTGTGTTGGGATTGTTGGCGGCGTGTTGGCTGGGCGTGCTGGCGTTTGCTGGCGACGGCGTGCAGGACCGTATCCGCTTTCTGGCCGATCGGGGTGTTTCTCCCGCCAAGGTTTGGTGGACCCGGCACGCGCCGCCGCTGAGCTTGCTGGCCATGACCCTGGCGCTGATGGCCCTTTGCCTGCCGGCTCACGTGCGCTCAGCGCAGCTCCCCGCGGCAGGCGTGTTGTTGTTCCCCGGTGCGGTCCTGTTTGCCTACACGGTTTCGCAGGCCGTCGGACAGGTCTTCCGCAGTTCGACGATTGCAGCAATCGCTGCGCCGGCGGCCGCATGGGGGCTGGCGGCCTACGGCGCGGCGCTGGTGGCCGTGTTGGGCGTGCCCTACTGGCTGCTGGCTCTGTGCGCCATACTGCCCTGGTTGGCGACATTCCTGCTGATGGGGCGTTGGATGGACGGCCGCTGGGGCTGGGGCTTCTGGGGCGCCCACGCCGGTTTTTTGGCCGTGGGCATGGTTCTGCCGCTGGTGCCTGCCGGACTGGCCGTGGTTTCCCGGCCGACGATGCCCGCGGACGTGCGGCGACAGTTGACGGCCGAGGCGGAGACGTACGGCACGGCATACACCCAGGAACCGCGTGAACTGGTACCGCGGTTTCACGATCCGGAGTTGCCCAAGGCCCCCGCTCAGGACCGCCGCACCGAAGGGCGGATCGTCGGCGAGCAACTCGCCCACGACCTGGCCATTGCTCCCGGACCGATCCGGTTTGTGTCTCGCGATATGGTCTACCTGCTGGGCGAGGCCCGCTTAGCGCGGATGGCGCTCGAACAGGACGGCGACGCACAGGCCAACCAGGAACGATACCGGCGGATATTGTCGCTGATCGGCACGATGGTCGAACGGTTGCGGCTCAGTTGGAGGCTCTTCGACCAGGACGGCGCTGACCTGATCGAGATCTGGATGGTCCGGGAGTTGGCCGGGTCTGAAGCGGCATCGTGGCTGGGGCCGGAGGTGTACGGACGTTTGGTGCGTGCCGTGAGCGACGACACCGCGAGGAACGCCGCCCGGCGACGGGCGCTGGTCATCAGCTGGGCTGCCTACCGAGCCGACCGGGACGCGCTGAATGGGTTGATCGGCGGGTACGCATGGCGGGGCGATGAGGCCTCGGTGTTGTGCCAGGTCAGTGTTCTTCTTCGCCGTCAGGACGCCGATTATCTCGTGTGGCGAATGCTCCAACGGCTGGAAGGCAGCGAACCGGCGACGGGCGACGAGCAAACGCGGGAGCTGGCCCGGTACTGGGGCGTGCCGGAATTCCACTACGGTCTGGGGCCTCGCGGCGAATTCATGCGGGCCGACAAGCCGGCGGAGTTCGCGATGCCGGTCGGAGGCTTTTTCCGTTCCGCCCCCGGCAGCCAGTGGCACGCCGGTTGGGAACGAGCGGCCCGCGAACTGGCCGACGGACGGGATGACTGATTCAAGTTACCGATTCCCTTGCTTCCACCGGCCCCGTGCCGGTGGAGCAACAACTGACAGCTACTTGCCTGCCGAACTTGGAAACTCATCGCTCCCCACCGACCCCGCGTCGGTGGAAGCCATGATTGCAGGCTATGCTCCGTGGCGTTTAGCATTCAGTCACGGCTTCCACCGACGCGGGGTCGGTGGGGAGCCACGAGACCCGGTTCCGATCCGGCTTAGCCGCAAGTCGTTGCCCCACCGGCGCGGGGCCGGTGGAGGCGGGAATTGTCAGGGAGAGCAACGAAGATTTTCGAAAAGGGTCGCACCGATGAATAATCCCGCTTCACATCAGGAAGACCGCCCATCCGCCCGCAGGCGGCGGCTGTTGCTTCTGGTGCTGCTGCCGATTGTCGCTGGCCTGATCGCCGTGGCGGTTCTCGGTTGCGGCGAGTACCGCAGCCATCGCGAGGTGCGTGCGGAGATCGCCCGCTTGAGGTCCGCGGGCGAGCCGGTCGACAACGAAACGCTGGCCCGCTGGTTCCAGGCCGGGACGTCGCAGGAAGGGACCGCGGCTTGGCGGGACGTCTTGTCAGCGGTCGAACAGGTTTCGTCCGGCGAAACGGTCAACTCGTTTCCCATCATCGGCCTGGGCAAATTGCCGGAGCCTCTAGTTCCTGGCGGTCCGTGGCCGGACGAGCCGCGGATTGCGGAGTTCTTGCAGGAGGTCCGGCCGCTGATCGCACAAATCGAGCAAGCCGGGCGCTATCCCGTGCCGGTTTGGCAACCCATTGCCTTTGACGGATTTTCCACCCTGCTGCCCGAACTCCAGGGATCCCGGTCGGTCATCCGCTTGCTGCAATTGGAGGTCCAAGACGCCCTTTACCATCGTGATACGGAGCGGGCCTTGCGCGGACTTGCCGCCATGCAGGCCGCGGCAGCGGCCTTCGATTGGGATTTCTGCATCGTCGCCGATCTGGTCGGGATTGCCCTGCGAGGCACCCATCGGGATGCGATCCGCAAGTCTCTGGCGTACTCCGCTTGGGACTCAGCCCAATTGGACCAGTTGCTGGCGCAGGTGCAGAAACCGCGCGACGTCGCAGTCCGCTGGCGGCGAATCTGTGCGGGCGAACGAGCGATGACGCTGGCTTGGCTGCAGAGCAGCCGCGACGATTTGGACGGGCTGCCCCGAACAAATCGGCTTTATCCGCAGGCGTTGCTGAGGATCCCTAGCGGCACGAAGAAGTATCTGGACCAGGTGGCCGCATTCCAGCAGATGGGCGAACAGGGGCTACTGGGGCTGACGGCTCGTGCCCAGAATCTTGAACAGGACTTGACTCGGCCCGACAGGCGGCGATTTGATGAACTTCTCAGCGCTCTTTTCCTGCCCGCGATGGCCGCGGTGGCCGCAGCTTACGAGCGTGAAGAACTCGACCGTCGGCTGACGCGAACGGCCTTGGGCATCAAGCGGTATCGCGTATCCGAAGGGCGGTGGCCGGCGCGGCTGAGCGACTTGGCGGCCACCGGTCTGGAACCGAAGGACTGGACTGCGCTGCAAGCCGGGCCGTTCGGATACACGATCGACGGCGAGGACGTCGTCCTGTGGGGCTACGACATCCACGACCAGGGTTCGCCATCCCGCATCCGCAGCGAACCGCCCGGCAAGGAGGACGTCAGCTCCGACGGCTTGCTCTGGCACGTCACGCGCATCGGCCAGGGCCGGCGCGTGACGCCGGAATGAAACTGCGAGCATGAGGCCGTGATGATGCGTGCCCGCCGGCTCACCCTTCCTCGACGACGTTCATGTTCATCAGCCGCGCCAAGTGGCGGATGCTGTCCATGTGGTCGCCGTAGACCACCACGCGGTGCAGCAGCGTCATCGCGTCTTCGGTCTGCAGCACGCTGCTCCAGTTGGCGGCCATTTTCGCCGCGTCGCGGACCTCGGTCACGATCTGGGTGCGGCAGGCATGGACCGATTTCTCCGGCACCTCGATGATCTTGCCCGTCGAGCAAAGGATCGTATCCAGGTTGACCAACTTGCCGCGCGTGATCGTCTCGCCGACGCGGTAATGGACTTCGGGCACACAGCCGCTGCCGCCCACTTCGGAATGCCCGCGCAGCAGGTAGGGGGCCGGTTTACCGTCCGGGCCGTCTAATTGCAGCGGGGCGGTGCAATGGGCGGTCCACAGCGCATTGCGCGAGGTGTCGAAGGTCGCATTGCCTTGGAAGCCGGGCCGGTCGGCCGCGTATTGGAACAGCAGCATGGTCAACAACGAGTCCATATCGCCCTCGCAGGCGGCCGGGAAACCGCTGTCGCGCAGGCGTGCAAAGCCCAGGCAGGGGAACCCTTTGGACAACCAGCCCATGCAGGTGCCGATGGCCAGCCCTTGGGCATTCTGCTGCTTCATCAGATCCTGCAGCGCAATGCTGACGCGGGCCGCCTTGGCGATGTCCTCAGCGTTGGGCTCGATGATCGCTTTGGCCCCCTTTGTCCAGCGTTCGGTCTCGGCAGCAACCGCCTTCTCGTCGGCGGCGGCAATCAGGTCGCTGAAGGTCTTTTCGTCGACGGCGACGACGTCGGCTCCCAAACGCTTCTTGACTTCGTCCGGCGATTGGGCCGGCGCCGTGCCGCGCGCGGGCGGGAACAGCAGGATCCGGGTCTGCTGCATCATGGGGATCACCCGCAACAGACGAAGAGCCCGTTCCAGTTCGTTCAAGTCGCTGGTGGGGAAGAGCGTGACCGGATGGCCCTGGCGCTGCCAGCGGTGAGGATACATCCAATCATGCCCGCTGGCCGGGAGCGAGAAGACGATCATCGGATGATTCGCGTCCAGGACCGGCTGCACCAGGCGGGTCAAGGCGAAGCAGTGCAGGTTGATGGCCAGCACCGGCGTGCCCGGCCCGGCTTCCTTCAACACGGCCGCCGTCTGCTCGGCGTTGTTCGATTGGCCGTACACCAGTTCGATGTTGCCCAGCGTCTTCTCCGCCTCCGCCAAGCGGGCTTTCATCGCCTCGAAGTGTTGCGGGTCGGTATTCCAGCCGCGGTCATCCGGGCCGGGGTTGCCGCTGAAGAGAACGCAGATCCGCGATTTCTTCGACGGTTTGGGCGGCGTGTCAGAAGTCCAGGCATGCGCCCAAGCTGCGCCGGCGAGCATCAAACCGCCGGCTGCCACTCCGGTTCCCAGGAATTCTCGTCGCGTACACTGTTCACACATCGGAAGACCCTCCTGTAGTTGCGTCACATTGGAACGGCCAGAGGACCGCTGTTCGAGCGACACGGGCACGCACCCGTGAAGACCGGCCTGAACCAGCGATTTGATGGCTAAGATTTCAGCACAACGCCGAAGGGAAAGCAAGAACGGAAAGCAAGAACCGACAAGATAGACCACGATTGGCGAAACGTGGAGACTTGCGACCGCGACGACGGTGCCGTGGCCGGCTGGTGAAGCTGCCTGCGAAATGATCCACGTTGCTAACGGAATAGGCAGATCGGCCTGCCTTGCGGACTTGGATTGCCGATTGCCCGAATTCCTTAACAGGTTGTAAATAAAAGGGTTAGGACGCGAAGGTGAAAAGAGTCGATGTTGTCGGCACCATCGTTGCTTTAGGGAAGGCCAGCTCCGAGGCTCGCCGCATGACGAGAACTGGAGCGAGTCCCAGGCAAGGGCGGACAATGCCTTCGCCGATTTGGCGGCGGAGGGCGCGAATTCGTTCTGGTTTTTTGGCCTAAGTGCAAAAGGAGAGACGGTACGTGACACCCAAAGAAGTTTTGGCGCTGTGTCGGGAAAAGGACGTCAAGGCGGTAGACCTGCGGTTCATGGACTTTCCCGGCTTGTGGCAGCATTTCACGATCCCGGTGACGAAGCTGGATGAAGACATCTTCGAGGAGGGCTTGGGGTTTGACGGCTCCAGCATCCGCGGTTGGCAGGCGATCAACGCGAGCGACATGCTGGTCGTGCCGCAGCCGGAAACCGCCTTTATCGATCCGTTCACCCAGTTGACCACGCTGGTCCTGGTCTGCAACATCCAGGACCCGATCACGCGGGAGGATTACACCCGCGATCCGCGCAACGTGGCGCGCAAGTCGATCAATTATTTGAAGAGCACGGGCATCGCCGACACGGCGTACATTGGCCCGGAGGCGGAGTTCTTTATCTTTGACGACGTGCGATTCGATCAGAAGTCGCAGTACGGTTTCTACTACCTGGACAGCATCGAGGGCGAATGGAACCGGGGCCGCGACGAGAAGCCGAACCTGGGCTACAAACTGCGGCACGAGGAAGGCTGCTTCCCCGTGCCCCCAGCGGATCAAATGATGGACATCCGCAACGAGATGATGCAGACGATGATCGAGTGCGGCCTGGACGTCGAAGCCCAGCACCACGAAGTGGCCACCGCCGGCCAGTCGGAAATCGACTTGCGGTTCCAGGAATTGGTGCGGATGGCCGATTCGCTGCTGATCTTCAAGTACATCATCAAGAACGTGGCCAAGAAATACGGCAAGACCGTGACGTTCATGCCCAAGCCCATGTTTGGCGACAACGGCAGCGGCATGCACACACACTTCTCGTTCTGGAAGGACGGCGAGCCCTTGTTCGCCGGCAGCGGGTACGCGGGCTTGAGCGAAATGGCGCTGTATGCGATCGGCGGGGTGCTGAAGCACGCCCCGGCCCTGTGCGCGTTGACCAACCCGACGACCAACAGCTACAAGCGTTTGGCGCCGGGTTATGAAGCGCCGGTCAACCTGACCTACTCGCAGCGGAACCGTTCGGCGGCCTGCCGGATTCCGATGTACAGTCCGAGTCCCAAGGCCAAGCGGATCGAGTACCGCTGTCCGGATCCCAGCTGCAACCCGTACCTGGCGTTCTCGGCCCTCATCATGGCGGCGATCGACGGAATCCAGAACAAGATCAATCCCGGCGATCCGCTGGACAAGGACATCTACGATCTGTCCCCGGACGAGGCGGCGGCCGTGCCGAAGACGCCCGGCTCGCTGGATGCTGCGCTGGACGCCCTGGAGGCGGACCACGACTTCCTGCTGCGCGGCGACGTGTTCGCCCAGGACGTGGTCAAGACGTGGATCAACTACAAGCGGCTGAACGAAGTGGACGCCGTGCGTCTGCGCCCGCACCCGTACGAGTTCTGCTTGTACTACGACATTTGAGAAAGAAGCCCGGCTTTTTCGGATCT
>CAZAQY010000276.1:0-1426 GCA_964486845.1 uncultured Pirellulaceae bacterium | reverse complement strand
CCTGCAGCCTGCGCGGTTCCTGCACCGAAGCGCGTCCCGTCAAGATTCCGCTGCATCAACAGTTATACACCTGGCGGGGCGAGATCGTGCGCATGCACCTGCTGCCCTGGAAGAAGCGGCTGGCGACGGTGTTCCTGGTCGGGTGACGGACGCTCGGCGAGGGACTTATGCCGGTCGCCGACGCTGTTCAGACTCGTTCAAGTTCCAGGCCGGTCTCGGAGATCGCCTTTCCGGTGGCCTCCGCGTCCGACGACGCGACGTCGAAAATCCAGTTCTGCCACGGTGCCGTCCGAAAAGGCAAGTTCGAGTTTGTACTCCTTGATATGCCGAACGCCACGTATGCGGGGAAACATGTTCTTGACTCCTAGTCCAGCGGGTCGATCCGGTTCGGGGGTTGGTCGTTGCGCATCAGTTCCCGGTTTTCCAGCAATTCCTGTTGGTGGTCCGCGGCCCACTCCATCACCATCCCAAACGCGCGTCGCGGAAACCGCCCGTGAAGCAGGGCGATCGGTTCAATGCCCAATTCCGCCTCCGCGCCGCCGTAGATTGCGTGGAAGTGGGGCGGATTGTGGTCGTCGAAATACATTCGAATCGACACGCCAAGAAACGGCTCACCTCAGGCATGCCGGACTCTCCTAAGCCATCTGGACGCAGCGATCATGCACTCGTCGCAGGGACATTCCCGGCGACGCGGCGAATCGCCATCCGGTCCGCGAGCGCCGGTCGCGTCCTGCATTGGGATTCTACCGCGTCGCTCGCGCCGCAACAATGCATGCCCGCCCAACAATCGCGGATGTCTCGGCGCCGAAGACGCTGTTGGCCAAACGAGGTAGAGAACCGACGCCGCTCTGATCAGTGGACCCGGCTGTGCTTCGTTCCTGGCAGCCACGCGGCGCGCAGTCGGGGGTGATGGATTGTCCGACAGGCGCTGAAGTTCAAGGACGACGCACGAATCGACTTCTGGCGCTATGCACTTCCGTATCCAAATGCAGATGAACGAAGTACGCCACCCTGGTTACCAGAAGGCAAGACGTCGGATCAGGCATCCTTCCTGCGGGGTTCGAGGAGCGCGTCGTGGCGGACCGCCGTTTCGGCGCAGGGGTTCTTTAGCTCTCCGGGCACCGGGATTCCCACCTTGCCGACCGTCGTCGTGCGGGAATCGCCGCGGAGGATGCTTTCGGTGGCCAGTCGCCGTTCGGCCAACGCCGCACGCTGGGCCAGGACGCCGTCGAAATCGAAGTCGATTGGCTTGCGCCGGGCCAGCGGCGTGAGGATCTCGCGGACCTCATCCGCGGTCTGGAAGCGGTGTTCAGGGTGCTTCGCCATCATCTTCTGGATGATCTTCGCAACCCGTTCCGGGACCTTGGGATTCAGTTCCCGGACAGGGCGTGCACGGCGGTTGCGATGGCCGTCCAGTTTTTCGGCA
>CAZAQY010000275.1:1799-11119 GCA_964486845.1 uncultured Pirellulaceae bacterium | reverse complement strand
GGTTTTCGGTCAAGATCAGTTTCTTGACTGGAACATTTCTCCTAAAGTGCAACCTCGATAGTTCGGGTGAATACACTTGGGACGTGGAACCGTCGCTGTTGGGCATACCCAGTTGGATCACCGCAACGGCGACCGACGCGGACGGCAACACCTCCGAATTCTCCGCCTGCGTACCGGTCGAGCCGGACAGCGACAACGACGGTGTTGGCGACGACGTCGAGGACAACGGCCCGCACGGCGGCGACGGCAACCAGGACGGGGTCCCTGACAGCCGGCAGCCCCAGGTGGTGACGATTCCCAACGTCGAAACCGGCGTTTACACGACGCTGGTGGCGGAGAGCGAGGCGGTATTCCGGGACGTGCAGGCCGGTCCGGCGCCCGCCACGCCGCCGCCGGGGTTGAAGTTCGATTTGGGATACTTCCGTTTCAGCATTATCCTGCCCGCGCTCCCGCCGCCGCACGCCACCACGGTCACGATGATTCCTTCGGCGTCCGTCACCATCGACGACTACTACAAGTACGGGCCAACTCCCGACGATCCGACTCCGCACTGGTACCAATTCCTGTTCGACGGTACCACGGGAGCGGAATTTGTGGCAGGGCCGGTGCCCAAGGTGGTGCTGCATTTCGTGGACGGCGCCCGCGGCGACCACGATCTGGCGGTCAACGGTGAGATCGTCGATCCGGGCGGGCCGGCAGCGCCCATCGCGCCCGGGCTGCGGATCACCGGTCGCGCGCGCCCACTGCCCGCCTTTGTCGGCCAGAGGTTAGCGTACTCGTACACCGTCACCAACCATAGCCCGGATGCGGCGGCCGACGTGTCCTTCACCGACACGTTGTCCCGTGGCGTGCATTTCATCTCGGCCAGTTCGAGCTCCGGGGCCACGCTCACGGAGTCCGGCGGCACGGTTACTGGGAATCTCGGCCCGCTTCCCAACGGCCAGAGTGTTGACGTGACCATCACGGCGTTGCTGACCGATCCGGGCGAAATCCGCAGCACGGCGGCGGTGTCGGGCGCCGTGCCGGAGTTGGACCCGAGCGACAACACCGTCACGCTGGTGACGCAGGTCGCTCCACCGCCGATGACGATCCCGCGCGAGAACGACCTGGCCGTCACCCAGACCGCCACGCCGGACCCGGTGGGTGTGGGCGGCAATTTGACCTACACGCTTACCGTCACCAACGGCGGCCCGGACACGGCCCAAGGCGTTGTTTTGTCCGACACATTGCCGGCGAACGTCCAGGTGGTCTCGGTGACCGGAGCACGTACGTTACCACCGCCCGACAACCAGCCGTTGCGGATCCGTTTCGATTACAGTCGCGACACGGGTTACTTCAATCCTGACACGTGAGAGTACTTCCCGCCGTTCTTCGACAGCCAGGAAAAGATGGACCTCCTGCAACTGGCTGCCGACTACGTGTTGCAGGACGTGCGCGACGATTTGGCCGCGATCGTACCCGCTGGCGAGAACCACTGGACCGCGACCTTCACGGACCCTGCGACCGGCCAAGACGCGGGTGTCCTGGATCCGAGCATCGAGCCAAACGAACTGCTCGTATATGTCGGCGGCCGCGACCTCGGGGGATTGGGTTCGGGCATGCTCGAAGGCGGCGAGGCGGGGCCGGGCGGGGCGGTGGCGTGGGGAACCGCCGAGTTCGTCAACAACGTGCGAACGCGCGGCGAGCTCGGCGCGGGTGCGGGGATCCCTACCGACTTCGGCCCGTGGGGCGGCTCGATCGCGTTCAATATGAACCCGGCCGCGAAGTTCCATTTCGGCGACTCGCTCGACGGACTCGATCCGGACGAACTGGATTTCCTATCGGTCGCGATGCACGAGCTCGCGCATGTGCTTGGGGTCGGGACTGCGCCCGCTTGGCGGAGCCGCGTCGATCCGCCAACCGAGACCTTCCCGGGGAGCTTCGCGCGAGCAGAGTACGATGCCGGAGGCGCCGTCCCGCTGGATCCTGAACTGGTCCATTGGCGGACCGGCACAACCGACCAGGGCGAACCCGCGCTCATGGACCCCGTAATCGCGGCCGGAACACGGGAGTGGCCCACGCCGTTAGATCTGGCCGCGCTGCGCGACATCGGATGGAACGACGCGCCTCAGTCGCGGGATGTGCCTGTGCCGTACACCTATTCCGGCGGCACGGTGACCTTCGACGTTAGTGAGTTGCGCGCGGGAGAGAGCATCACGGCGAAGGTCGTTGTCCGGCCGACGCAGGTGGGCGTCGCTGCCAATAGCGTCCTCGTCGCAGGTGCCGGCACCGACCCAGATCCCAGCAACAACACGGCCCAGGTCACAACGCACGTTGATCCCTGTCCTCCCCTCGTGGTCAACTCAAGTTGGGACATTGATGATGGCGTGTCGGACGGCCGCGTGACTACGCTCCGCGAGGCGCTCCGCCTGGCCAACCTGCTGCCGGGCAAGGACACGATCAGCTTCAATGTTCCGGGCCCATACGCCGATATCTTCGTCGGCTCGCCACTCCCCACGATCACCGATCCGGTGGTGATCGACGGCACGACGCAGCCGGGCTACGCCGGCACGCCCGTCGTCGCGATTTACGGACCGACTCAAAACACTGGCTGGAACGGGTTGCACATTACTGCGGGCGACAGCACGATTCGCGGGCTGCACATCTTCAACTTTTACCAGACATTTCCCTCCGGGTCGATTACGTCGGGCAACGGAATCGTTTTGGAGGAGCGGGGTGGAAACCTCATCGAGGGCAACTACCTTGGCTCGGCCACGAGCTATTCGCGAGGTAACGACACGTCGGGAATCACGCTCATCCACTCCGACGGCAACACGATCGGCGGCGCCACGCCGGAGGCCCGCAACGTCATCTCCGGGAACTACAACTCGGGGATCTTCCTTTTCGAATCGAGCGACAACGTCATCTCCGGGAACTACATCGGGACTGATCCTGCGGGCCAGGCCGCAGTGCCAAATGGTCTGAGGATCGCGCTTTTCGCTTCGCATAACAACGGCATTGGAGGCACGGCCTCTGGTGCCGGCAATGTGATCTCCGGGAACCGGGACAACGGCATTGAGGTGGCCTGGCAGCACGGTTTGTTCAGCGGCTCCGGCTCCAACCGCATCGAGGGCAACTACATCGGGGTTGCGGCCGACGGCGTCACCCCGCGGGGCAACGGATTGCACGGCGTCCTGCTGAATGCAGGTCTGGACAACATCGTGGGTGGACGCGATCCGTCCGCCGCGAACACGATCGCCTTCAACGGCGGCGCGGGGGTTGTGTACACCGGCAGCGCGGGGCGCAGCCGCATTCTGGCCAATGCGATTCACTCGAACGGCGGCCTGGGGATTGACCGCTGGCCGCTCGGGGTGACCGAGAATGCCGCCTCCTACTGGGCTTACCCCTCTCCCGACTACCCGACCCTCACCGACGCGTTCTCGGATGCCGGCAGCACCCGCATCCGCGGGGTCATGAAAGGCCTCCCGAACACGAACTTCGCGCTGGATTTCTACTCCAGCACGGCCGCCGACCCGTCGGGCTATGGAGAGGGACAGGAGTGGGTGGGTACGGCCACGGTCACGACGAACGACGTGGGCGTGGCCAGCTTCTTCGTCTCGATCCCCACGAGTGTCCCCGCCGGCCGGGTCATCGCTGCCACCGCCACGGGCCAAATGAACACTTCCGAGTTCAGCAATTCCGTCGTTGTGGCTGCAGACCGCGACCGTGACGGGGTCCGCGACTCGGAGGAAGACGGCGGCCCGAACTCCGGCGACGCCGACCGCGACGGAACGGCCGACAGCGGCCAAGAGCACGTGGCGACATTCCACAACTCCGGGGACCAGCAGTACGTCACGCTCCAGTCGTCAGCCGATTCGGCACTTTACGGCGTCTGGGCAATCGAGAATCCCTCGCTCGGCAACAGCCCGTACGCGATCTCGTTCCCGCTCGGCTTCTTCGATGGCGCCGTAGAAGACGCCGCGGTCGGCGGCTCCACCACGGTGACCCTCTTGCTGCCGGCCGGCGTCGTGCCCCACAGCTTCTACCAGTTCGGCGCCACCGCGGGCAGCACGTATGATTCCTGGTACGAGTTCGCGTTCGACGGAACCACGGGGGCGGAAATCTTCTCGGATCGGGTCGTGCTGCATTATGTCGACGGCGGGCGCGGCGACCACGACCTGGAGGCCAACGGCCGGATTACGTTCCGCGGTGGCGTCAGCGGTCCGCCCGCCATGCGCGTCGTCGACACCACTCCCGCTCAAAACGACCAACGAGCGCCTGCGGACACCGAGATTGCCGCGACCTTCGGCAAGAACATCGATCCGGCGACGGTGTCGGACCGGACCTTCGTCGTGCATGCGGCTCAATCCGGCCAACGGACCGTGCCGCCGAGTGCGTTGGCGGCCGAGCGGGCCACGGCGACCTTGAGCCCGGCACGTCCGTTCCACCCGGGCGAGTTGGTCGAGGTCACAGCCACTCGCGCCATCCGCAGCGCCGACGGCGATGCACCCGTTTCGCCGTTCACCTGGGAGTTCCGAGCAGCCGTGGAGGGCGGCACCGCGACGTTCGCGCAGAGCACCGTCGAGCGTCTTGACTTCCCGGAGACCTACGGCGTGGCCCTGAAGGACCTGGACGGCGATGGCGATCCCGACGTCTTCTTTGCCAATGCATTCCCGGAGCCGAGCACCGTCTGGTTGAACAATGGATCTGGAAACGAACACTTCATCGACACGGGCCAGCGGCTTGGTCCCTTTGACGGCCGGGACGTGGTCTTGGAGGACCTCGACGGCGACGGTGATGCCGATGCCTTCGTGGCAACATTCGGGCAAGGCAATCGTGTCTACTTCAACGATGGCCACGGGTACTTCACCGACAGCGGGCAGCGCCTTGGGGGCGAACAGACGCTGGCCGTGTCTCTCGGGGACCTCGACGGCGACGGCGACCTGGATGCCTTCGTGGCCCATGCGAACGGCCAGGCGAATTCCGTTTGGCTGAACGACGGACAGGGACAGTTTACGGACAGCAGCCAGAGATTGGAATCGAGCGACAGCAGTGACGGACCGTGTCCCTGTGGCGAGACCCTGGGATTGGGCCGTGACGTAGCCTTGGGCGATCTGGATGGAGATGGCGATCTCGATGCGTTCGTGAGCAACTTCGAGGGAGCTGGCGAGCTCTGGTTGAACGATGGCCAAGGCCGGTTCAGCGACAGCGGACAGCGCGTCGGGCCCGCCGGCACTCGCAAAGTGGCCTTGGCCGACGTGGACGGCGACGGCAGCCTGGACGTCTTTCTTGTCGGTACCGGACCGGATTCGGTGTGGCTCAACGACGGCCACGGTCAGTTCAACCGGACTGGCGAATTCCAAACCTCGCTCACTGAGGGAGCGGCTGTCGATGTCGCTGATTTCGACGGAGATGGCGATCTCGACGCACTCGTGGCGCGCCGCGCAAGTGGCTCCTTCAACCCAGGCACACTCTGGTTGAATGACGGGCAAGGTCGCTTTCAACCCGCGGTTTGAGCCTACGGCATGTCGAGCTACCAGAGCTCCGGAACAAGCACCGGCGGCCAAGCGGTCGCCGACGTGGACGGCGATGGAGATCTCGATGCGATCGTCGCGAGTGACCTGAGCTGGGATGGCCGGACGGTGCTGTTGGAAAACCACCCCAGTCCCCCGTACGGACTCCTCATCGGATCGGGTCCCATTCAGCAGTACTTTACCAGCGCCGGGGTGTGGACGTCGGCCGTTGCAGACATGGACTCCGATGGCGACCTGGACCTCGTCTTCGGACAGAACGCAGGCGTGCGGGTTTCGTTCAACAACGGACGCGGCGATTACGAGCCCGGCGCGCAGCGGATGGATCGAGGATACCCCGTGCTGGGCGACCTGAATGGCGACGGAGCGATCGACATTCTGCTCTCCGCCTACCCGTCTTCTTCTTTCGATGCCTCGGTCAAGGTGTGGCTGAACGACGGGGAGGGCCACTTCACTGACACTGGCATCGAGTACCCATCGCGCCGAGAAGAAGGTGGCCCGGTCAGGTTGGGGGACGTGGACGGTGACGGGGACCTGGACGCGGTCTTCGTGCAACGGTGTGAAGGCTGCAGCAACGAGCTTTGGCTCAACGACGGTTCGGGGCGATTCACGATTGGTCCAGGGTTGGGCGGCGGCTCCGTGTCGCGGACCAGCGACATCGCTCTGGGCGACGTGGACGGCGATGGGGACCTGGATGCCTATCTCGCGAATCCATCGGGAACGATCTCGGGCAGCACCGACAGCGTCTGGTTGAACGATGGCTTCGGTCGCTTCCACGACAGCGGTTGGCGACCGCCGTCGGGGAGTAGCACCGGCGTGCGACTGGCGGATCTCGACGGCGACCGAGATCTCGACGCGTTCCTCACGCGCGCGTATTTTCGGGGTGGTTTTTTCTTTTTCCGAGAAGAAGTGTGGTTCAATGATGGCCAGGGTCACTTCCGCGACAGCGGCCAACGACTGGAACGGCGAATCCAGGGCTCATCGTGGTATGGCCGTGACGTCGCCGAGTTGGGTGACCTGGATGGCGATGGCGACCTGGATGCTGTCGTGGGGAGATGGGTCTGGTTGAACGACGGCCAAGGCCGCTTCAGGGAAAGCCCGCAACAGCTTGATGTTGCCGAGGAGGTTCCCCAAAGCTCCTCAGTGCGGCACGTGACATTGGGGGATGTCGATAGCGACGGCGACGTCGACGCCGTTCTCACACACTTCGTCCGTCCAACGCTGTGGCTGAATCAGAACCCTGACCAGATCAATCACCCGCCGGTTGCCACGGACGACGGCTACACGGTCGCGCAGGGTTCCGTGCTGAATGTCGCGGCGACCGGCGTGCTCGCCAACGACACCGATCCCGACGGTGACCGGCTCTGTGCGGTACTTGTCGCCGGCCCCTCACGTTCGAAGGCTTTTGAGTTTCACGAGGACGGCTCGTTTTCGTACATGCCATGGCCAGAGTTTTCGGGACCAGACAGTTTCACGTACAGGGCATGCGACCTCGCAGGGCTCGCGACCACGGCCACCGTCTCGGTGTTTGTCGTTCCCGGTCCTGCTTCACCCGTTGCCAGGGATGATTTCGCCACCACCAAGCAAGGTGTCCCCGTGGCCATCCATGTGACCGCCAATGACAGCGACCGCAGCGGGTACGTCGACCCGGCCACGATCACGTTCCTTACCGAGCCCACCCTGGGACAAGCCAGCGTCGATCCCGACTCCGGCGTGGTGACCTACGTCCCGGAACCGGCGTTCACGGGAACCGATCGTTTCTCGTACCAGATCACCGGACCGACGGGGCTCACGGCTGCGGCCGCCGTCACGATCGAGATCCTGCCGGTCAATCACCGGCCCACTGCGGAAAACGATGCCGCCACCACCAGCGAAGACACGCCGGTGACCATCGACGTCACGGCCAACGATCGCGATGTCGATGGCAACCTGGATCCTTCCACCGTGCGGATCGTGTTGGCGCCCGCCAGCGGATCGGCAACCGTGGACGCAGCCGGCGTGATTCGGTACTCGCCGGCCCCGGCCTTCTTCGGCGACGATTTACTTACCTACGAGGTCTGCGACACTCAAGACGCCTGTGATCGAGCGATGGTCACCCTGACAGTCCTGCCCGTACCTAATGCCCCGGTGGCGAACGACGACGTCGCCCAGACGCGCGTCAACCGGGCCGTTACGGTTGCGGTCTTAGCCAACGACTTCGATGCCGACGGCGCTCTCGTCCCCAGCACGCTGCGCGTCGTGACCGACGCGGAGAACGGCCGCGCGACAGTGGATGCGGCTACTGGCGCCATCACGTACGAGCCGCGTGCCGATTTCACCGGCAGCGATCGGTTCACCTATCAGGTGTGCGACGCGACGGGCCTCTGCGACACCGCGCTGGTCACCATCCAGGTGACGAACGAGCCGCCTGTTGCCGCCGACGACTCGGCCAGCACGCGAGAAGCCGTGCCCGTGACGATCGAACTGGCCACCAACGACGTCGATCCGGATGGAAACCTCGACCTCCGCTCCGTGCGCGTCGTTTCTCCGCCGCGCCGGGGTTCGGTGACCGTGGCCCCGGACACCGGATCGGCCACCTACACCCCGATGCGCGGCTTCCATGGTCTCGACCTGTTCGCCTACGAGATCGCCGACTCCACCGGCGCGCGGGCGCGAGCCATTGCCTCGGTGATGGTGAACCAGACGGGCAACGACAACGACCCGGTGATCACTTCGGCCGACACCGCCAACGTGCCCGAGAATACGACGGGGGTCTTGACCGTGACGGCCACGGACGCCGATCTGCCGCCCCAGACGCTGACTTTCTCGATCAGCGGCGGGGCGGATGAGGCCCGGTTCTCGATCGCGGGCAGCACGGGCGAGTTGACGTTCAGGGCAGCCCCGGACTACGAAACCCCGACCGATGCCGACACGGACAACGTCTATGTCGTGCAGGTGACCGTCAGCGACGGAACGGGCCGCACGGCGGTGCAGAATCTGAGCGTCGCCGTGCTGGACGTGGACGAGTTCGATGTCGGGCCGGTGACGGACGTCAACGGGGCGGCCAACGAAGTAGCGGAGAACTCGCCGGCCGGGACGGTCGTGGGCGTGACGGCCTCGGCGACAGACGCCGATGCGACGAACAACACCATCACGTACAGCCTGACGGACGACGCGGGCGGGCGGTTCGCAATCGCCGGCAGCAGCGGAGTGGTGACGGTGGCGGCGGGGGCGAGCCTGGACCGGGAGGCCGCCGCCAGCCACACGATCACCGTCCGGGCGGCCAGCACGGACGGCAGCAGCACGGCCAACTTCACGATCGCCGTGCTGGACGTGGACGAGTTCGACGTCGGGCCGGTGACGGACGTCAACGGGGCGGCCAACGAAGTAGCGGAGAACTCGCCGGCCGGGACGGTCGTGGGCGTGACGGCCTCGGCGACAGACGCCGATGCGACGAACAACACCATCACGTACAGCCTGACGGACGACGCGGGCGGGCGGTTCGCAATCGCCAGCAGCAGCGGGGTGGTGACGGTGGCGGCGGGGGCGAGCCTAAATCGGGAGGCCGCGGCCAGCCACACGATCACGGTCCGGGCGGCCAGCGCGGACGGCAGCAGCAGCACGGCCAACTTCACGATCGCCGTGCTGGACGTGGACGAGTTCGATGTCGGGCCGGTGACGGACGTCAACGGGGCGGCCAACGAAGTAGCGGAGAACTCGCCGGCCGGGACGGTCGTGGGCGTGACGGCCTCGGCGACAGACGCCGATGCGACGAACAACACCATCACGTACAGCCTGACGGACGACGCGGGCGGGCGGTTCGCAATCGCC
>CAZAQY010000275.1:0-1699 GCA_964486845.1 uncultured Pirellulaceae bacterium | reverse complement strand
GCCGCCGCCAGCCACACGATCACCGTCCGGGCGGCCAGCACGGACGGCAGCAGCAGCACGGCCAAGTTCACGATCGCCGTGCTGGGGACCGCCTCGGACTTCGGTGACGCGCCGGATTCCTACCGGACGCTGTTCATCAGCAACGGGGCGCGGCATGTCGCCGCGGGTCCGTGGCTGGGCGCGCTGCGCGCCGCCGAGCCCGATGCCCGCACGCCGCTCAACGGCTTGAGCGACCCCGACGAGGACGGCGTGACGATCCCGCTGTTGCGGCCGGGGGAGTGGGCCACCGTCACGGTCAACGCTTCCGCGCCAGGCAAAATCGATGCCTTCGTCGACTTCAACGGCGACGGCGACTTCTCCGGCCTCGATGAGAAGATTCTCGACGGCGTCGCCGTGGTGGCCGGCGACAACCGCTTGCGCTTCCCCGTGCCGGCGAGTGTACCGGACGCCAAGACGTTCGCCCGCTTCCGCATCAGCAGCCTGGGCGGCCTGAGCTACGACGGCCCGGCCCCCGACGGCGAAGTGGAAGACTATCCGGTGTACACGGGCTATTGTGTTTGCGGTGGACCGCTCACGTTGACGGTCGCCGAGAATCGCTTTGTGGCCGCCTGTGGCACGCCCGGCGGCGTGGTGGATTTCGTCTACGGAAGACAGCGTGGGACCAACCCGCAGCCCCAGTTCGGCGTCACCCTGGACGTGACCGATCCCGTGTTCTTCGCCCAAGGTGTGATCCATCCCTCCGGCCGCGCGGTCGCCTTGTTCGACGTGCCCCGCGCACTGTCGGGCCAGACCGTACATGTCCAGGCCTTCGAACACGCGCCGCACCCGCAGGCCAGTTCCGTGGTTACGGTGCAATTGCCGCTGGAAAAGAGACTCGACTTTGGGACGTTGAAGTCGCCCGTCGAGCTCGACTTCCTGCGCGTCACGGGCAACACCAAGTACACGCCGGGACTGGGCTACGGTTGGACCGCGGGAACCGTCTCCAGCGTCGATCGCAGCAGCGGGACGGCTCTCGACCGAGACTTGAACCTGCTGACCAAGGGCACGTTTGTCGTCGACCTCCCCAACGGCAGCTATCGCGTCAGTGTGCGGCTGGGCGATGCCGGCGGATACGCGCACGATCACATGGGACTCTCCCTGGAGGGGATCGCGGTCGATCCCATCACCACCGCCGCCAGGACGCTGCTCTGGCAGACCTACGTCGTGCAGGTCAAGGACGGCAAGCTGCACCTGGATTTGTATGACCTCGGCGGCGTGGATAGGAACGTGGCGATCGCCGGACTGGTGGTGACCGAGGTGCCGGCGGTGACTGCCGATCCCACGGTGACCATCAATAAGGCGGCGAGCCAGGCCGATCCGGCGACGACCGCCCCCGTCCTCTTCACGGTGGTGTTCAGCGAACCGGTCAGCGGCTTTACCGCCCAGGATCTAATTCTGGGTGGCACGGCGCCAAGCGGACCGGCTGGTCTCACGGCGACGGTGAGCGGCAGCGGAACGACCTATCAAGTCGCGGTCAACGGCATGCTTGGCAACGGTACCGTCGTAGCGAGCGTTCGAGCCGGCGCAGCGCTCGGCCTGTCAGGACGCCCCAGTACCTCTTCCGAGAGCAGCGACAACTGCGTGACGTACCGCTTCGAGAAGCGATTTGACTTCGGCACGTCCCGCTCGTTGGTGGCCCCGGGTTATCAGCGCGTGACGG
>CAZAQY010000274.1:0-11154 GCA_964486845.1 uncultured Pirellulaceae bacterium | reverse complement strand
CGGCCCATGTCGGCATGGCCAACGCCAGGGACCCAAGGATGTCTCGCAGCCACGCCGTCTCGTCACGGTCGGAGTTCCTCGATGGTGCGGAAACGCACGTCTGCCAGACAGATCGGGTCAACGCCACGGCGCAAGGGATGCGTGTTTCTCGTGCGAATGGGCTCACGTCCACGAGGATTCCGCCGTCCAGCAGTTCGATGAGTTTCGGTGTTGTTGTCATGCTTCCTCCATCCACGTTGTGGGTCCGGCATGCCCGCCGGACCGCGTTCATCATCGCGTTACCGGTTGCCCGACTTCGCTTCCCGCTCGGGCGGGCCTTCGCCCAGCGTTTGGGCCCGCACGAGCGGAAAGCGACGGACGCCGGCTGCAGCTTGGCCGCCGGCGGGGGAAGCGAAGCAAGGCAAGTGATCAGGCCCAGCCTGGCACGGCCTTGCCGTGGGGTGGGGGGAGCCGCCAAGCCGCGGCCGCTGTCAGCGACGCGATGATGAACGCGGTCCGCGGGAGCTTGGACGGTCCAACTTGGAGAAGCAGCCGGGTGGTAACGCGATGAGGGGGCGGACTGGCGGATCCTCCGGAACTTATTCCGAACGATTCGGAATATCTCGGAGGTTTTTCGGAATATGTACGTCTGGACAGGAAAGTAACGCCTGCCATCCCCCTTGCCGGCGGGGGTTGGCAGCTATCCCTGAGCGAACGTCGTGCAAGCGGTCGTGGCGTCGCCCTTGCGTTAGGGATGTGGCACGTGATTGTCTTCAAGTCAATTCGGGCGGCAAGTGAGCCCAGCGATCCATTATGTTGTGAAAGACTCCAGCTTACGCTTTCTTTCCCGCCAGTCCGGCACTGCGCGGTCGAGCAGGCGGTAGAACTGCGGGCCGTGGTTGTGGACGATCAGGTGGCACAGTTCGTGTGTGATGACGTATTCGATGCAACGCGGCGATACCTGAATCAGGAGCAGATTCAGCAGGATGGTTCCCTCCTTGGTACAACTTCCCCAGCGGCGTTTCATCTTGCGAATGGTCCAGCCGGGCGTTGCGAGAGACCGGAACCACGACGACGAAAGGCAATACTGCAGTCGATCCGCAAAGATGCGTTGGGCTCGGCGACGGTACCAGCCGTCAAGCTGGCATTGGATGGTCATGGAATCTGTCTTGTCGGGACTGACGACCTCGAAGTAGCGGCCGATGAGCTTAACGCTCGGCGTTGCCCCATGCGTCACACGCAGGCGGTACTGGCGACCAAGATAGCGATGCGTTTCGCCGCTGACGTATTTCTTGGGTGGCATGGAGGGGCCGAAGGCGGCGAAGGCGTCTCGCTGGCGGATAATCCAGCCGGCTTTACGCTGAATCTGCTCCCGCACAGTTTCCAGCGTTGCCTCCGTCGGCGCTTTCACGATCACGTTGCCGTTCGGCTCAACGGCAATTGTCAGGCGGCGGCGCGGTGAGAAACTGAGACTGAAGTCGATCGTCTCAGTGCCGTAGGCCAGCGTTTGCGGGCCGGTCATCCTGTCGGCCTGGCTAGTGGTCATTGGGATCGCCTCACTCGGGCAATGTCGATGCAACGATCCAGAATCTGGTCGATGTCTTCCAGCGTCAGCGGAATGTTGTGCTCCTCCTTCAGCTCGAAGAGTAAGTCTTCGATCTCGGTCTTCATACGATTCTGGACGTCGTCGTTGTGGGTCCAGTCGACGCAACGACGTTCCAACACGATGCGGTCGATGGCCAAAGCCGCGTCGGCGGAGCATTCCACGGCGTCGAAGCCGCCTACCTTGTAGTTCTCCAAGACTTCCCGGACTTCCCCGAAGTACGCTGGCGCGACTTCTTCATAGGAGATTCGCTCCGGAAGATTGTCGCCACTGCGGTTCACCACCTTATCGCTGATGTCTCGGACGGTGGCCAGGTACTCCGCGTCGGACAAGCGGCGTGCCCGCCAATCGTCGATCACGTCCTGGAGCATGCGTGAAAACTTCTTGTAGAACGCAGGATCTTCCTGCATCTTGGTCGAAATCACCTTCTTGGTTTGATGGGCGATCGCATCGGCCTTCGACGCATCGCTCCCCAGCCTGGCCAATTCCGCTTCGCGCTGGGTCGCGTCAAATAGATTGAGCGGCTGCACCACCAATTCGACCTCCGACGTGCCGACGTGCTGGTTCAGCAGCTTGCGAATTCGCGCGTCGTACTCATCGTAGTTGATGACCTCTTGATAGCGTCGCTGCACACTCCGCCGGAGCATTTGAAAGAATTTCAGATCCTCCTTGTACCGGTTGACTCGCGAAGCGGGAGTCTGCTCGTGAAAGGAAACGGTCGATAATGCCAGTCCCAGCGTTCGGGAGAACACCGAAAGCCGCTGGTAGAATCGTTCCCGCAACGCTTCGTCGGCAAGCAGCCGTTCGTAGGCTTCCTGGTCCTGGTTGTTCGGGAGTGCGTTGAAGAGTTCCCGCACGTCTGAATGACGCTGCGCAAGCTTGGCGATTTCATCGGTAATCGGAATCACGGTCCCCGCGAGGTCCGCTTCATCGAAATCGGCCAGCTTCCCGTAAACGTCCAGCGCCTTGTCCAGATTCTGCAACACGCCGACATAGTCGATGATGTAGCCGAACTCCTTACCCTCGTAAAGTCGGTTGACGCGCGCGATCGCCTGCAGCAACGTGTGGTCCCTGAGCGGACGGCAGAGATACAGGACGGTATTGCGCGGCGCGTCGAATCCGGTCAGCAGCTTATGGACCACGATGATGATTTCGGGGTCTTCACTGTGGCTGAAAGCGTTGATCAGATTCCGCTGGTATTCCGCGGCGCCACCGTGCTTGGCCATCATCCGGTTCCAAAACGCGACAACCTTGGCCTTGTCGTCCTCGGTCAACTCCTCGGCCTGATCGACTTCCTCGTAACCCTCGCGTTCATCAGGGCCGGAAATCAGGACTTCACTCGTGACCTTGCCGAATTCGTCCAGAAACCGCTTGTAGAGCAACGCGGTTGCCTTATCGGGGGCCACAAGCTGGGCCTTGAACGGAGTCCCCTTCCAGTTCTGGGCGTAATGCTTGCTGATGTCCCAGGCGATCGCCATCACTCGCTGTTCGGTCTTGTTCAGGCTGCCCGACGTCGCATATTTTTTCTTCAAATCGGCCTTTTGCTTCTTGGTAAGCCCGTCGGTCCATTCCTCAAACCACCGGTCAACCTGAGCCGCATCCACGGTCTGCGGAACTTCGCGGCCTTCATAGAGCAACTCGACGACCGCCTTGTCCTTAACCGCCTGGGTAATCGTGTAGCAGTGAATCAATCCACCGAATTTGCCGATGGTCGTCTTTTCCCGTTTGACGACGGGCGTGCCTGTAAAGCCGATGAAGCAGGCGTGCGGCATCACTCGCCGCATCCGCGTGTGGGTTTCGCCGAAATGGCCGCGATGGCTTTCGTCCACCAGGGCGAAGATGTTGTCGCCTTCAATTTTCAGGACAACCTGAAGCGCCGTCTCGAATTTGTCGATCACCGTGGTGATGATCCGGCTCTGATGGCCGTCGAGCAGCTTGGCCAGGTGTCTACCCGTTGTGGCCTGCACGGGTGTGGTACCGCAATTCTTGAACGTGCCGTAAATCTGGTCGTCCAGGTCGATGCGGTCGGTAACGAGCACCACTTTGAAATCGTCGGCCCCTTGGCCAGGCAGGTCGAGCGCCAGTCCCTTGGCCAGCATGACCATCGTCAGCGACTTGCCGCTCCCTTGCGTGTGCCATACGACACCGCCGCGGCGGCTGCCGTCCTGATCGCGGTGCTGGATGCGGTCGAGAATCTGGCGGACACAGAAGTACTGCTGGTAGCGGGCGATTTTCTTGTCGCCGCCGTCGAACAGCAGATACCGCTGGGCCAGTTCAAGCAACCGCTCAGGGCGACAGAGCGAGAAAATCGCCGCATCTTGTTCCGTGATCTCGCGGCCCTTCTTTCCGGCGAGCTTGTCGAAGTACGGACGGGCCTCGGCGAATCCGCCGGAAAACAGCCGGTCCTGGACATCCGGGGCAAGTGGCTGGCCGACAAGTTTGCTGAGAGCCTCTTTGTCGAGGTTCTCTTCCTTCCAGACGGCCCAATACTTGGCGCTGGTGCCGACGGTGGCGTATTTCGCTTCGCCGACAGCGAGCGCCAGTACGAGTTGGACGAAGACGAACAGCCGGGGAATTTCGTGGACGCCCTGGTTGCGGAGCATCTGCGAAATCGCCTGCTCGACCGGCGAGCCACCCCCTTCAACTTTGGCGTTGGGCGACTTGTTCTCGATCACGGCCACGGGAATGCCGTTGACGAACAACACGATGTCCGGCCGCCGAGTCTCCTGGCTGCCGGTGCGGGCGACTTCGAACTCGGCGGTGACGTGGAAGCGGTTGTTGGCCGGGTTCTTCCAGTCGATGTAGTGCAGCGGAAAACTCTTGGTGTCGCCGGCGATGGTCTGTGGCAGCGTGGTACCGAGCGTCAGCCGGTCGTACAGCTTTTCGTTCGTCCGAATCAGCCCGTCGAATCGTTCGTCCTTGAGTCGTCGGATCGCTGTGGCGATATTGCCTTCCGAGAACGGTTCGGTATGGCCGCGAAATTCGATCCGGTTGATGGCCCGCAATTGGTCTTCCAACACTCGATCCAGAAAGACGCTCGCCGTCTTCCCGCCGCGGGCGTCCAACGCCTCCGCCGGCGTGAGGTACTCCCAGCCCAGGTTGATCAGCAGTTGCAGGGCAGGAATTTGCGAGATCAATTCTTCGCGAGTGTCAGGCAGGCTGCTCATGACTTGGCCCCTTTCTTCAGGAGCGACTTCGGCACCCGGACCTTGCCCGTCAGCAGTTGCTGCATCAGGCCACGTTTTTGTCGAGCGATGGATTCGCGTCGCTGCTGGAGCAACGCGACTTCCGATTCAAGACAGTCGAACAACGCTGCGATGCGCCGCTGTTCCTTCAGGGACGGTATGCTGACCGGTACACGAGCAAACTCGTCGTAATACAGTCGCCGTCGATCGTCGGTCAGGCCGTACGAGAAAGCCCAGAACAGATATATCATGCGGGGCGATCGGAATAGGTGATGTGCGAATCGGGAGTCAATTTCCTGGGTTGGCGCGCACACAACATATGCGGGACTCACTACTCCGTCTTCCATCGCCATCCCGGAACCACCCTGCCACATTCGCATCATGTTGTAGGCAATATCGCCGTTTCGCACCAAGAGGTGCTGTTCATGCTCCAGTGAAGTTCGGACAGGGTTGTCTAACGACTCGCGTCGCACGATGCCGGAGTCAAGCGTGACGGAAAGCGTCGGCCAGCCGTTCTGTCCCGGCTCGCGTCGTTCTGTGAACAAGTCACCGAGATGGAGTCTCTGCCACGGGTCGCGGAAGCCTCGCAACCGCCGCTGGCCGGACAATAGTTGCTGCATCAAGCCCTGTTTGAGACGTTCTTTCGCGGCGATTAACGCGGCGGTCTGCCCAATCGCCCGATCCCACGCCGACAACACCACTGCAATCGCTTTCTGCTCGGCGAGAGGAGGTCGTCGAATCATGATTCCCCGAAAGGAAGCCATCGACAACTTTTTCATGCTGCCGCTGGTCCCACTCGCTCTCGCTTTGATCTCCGCGCGAACTTCATCCGAGGCGAGGACATAACTGAGCCACTTCGGATCAGTCTTCTGGTGGTCACGAATCTCCGCTTGCCAAAGCAAGTCGGGGAGATAAAGGTCCGGACAATCCGCTTCGACGAGAGCTGCCGCGCCGACGAGTTCCAGCGTATTCGAACGGCTAATCAGGATTGTTCCCGCTGTCACATTGGCTCCAAGGCGATCCCGCCCGTTTCCCAGGACTGCTTTGTTTTCGTGTGGGCGAAATACGCCACCGTTGACGGAGCTTAGCCGTAGCACGCCTGCCTCGCCTCGTTGGGCAGGTCGATCTTCGCCGTTCACGCTGACTCCGCACGTGATGGATGAGAATACTTCCCCAAGCTTCAGTGTGTCGCCAGCTTCGCATGCCTCAGGTTTGTGTCGGCTGTTCCGCTGATGTAGTCGAGTTCGTGCCATCGGTTACGCGTCCCCTCCCAATTCAGCTTCAATCTCCTCGATCGTCGGCAGATTGCTCCGAAGGGGTTCCGGCAGCGAATGAACCAGTTTGGTTTGCCACTCGGCCACGCCGATCGGTTTGTTGATGTCGCGCAGGGCGTATTCGGCAATCACGCGATCGCGGGTCTTGCATAGCACCAGCCCAATCGCCGGCTCGTCGTCCGGGTGCCGAAGCTGCGAATCGACCGCCGACAAGTAGAAGTTCAGTTTGCCGGCGTCCTCGGGCGTGAACTTTTGCATTTTCAAGTCGATGACGACGAAGCATCGCAGCTTCAAATGATAAAACAGCAGGTCGAGATAGAAGTCGTCGTCCCCGACGGCAAGATGAACCTGGCGACCGACAAAGGCAAACCCGGCCCCCAGTTCCAATAAGAATTTCTGGACGTGATCCACGAGGCCGCTTTCCAGTTCGCGTTCGTGGGCCCCTTCGCTGAGCGTCAGGAAGTCGAAGACATACGGGTCTTTGAGCGTCTGCTGGGCCAGGTCCGATTGCGGCGAGGGGAGGGTCGCGGAAAAATTGGTCACTGCCTTGCCCTGCCGCCCGTAGAGATCCGTCTCGATCTGCACCGTCAGAACTGCCCGGCTCCAACCGTGTTCGACGGCCTTGGCAGCGTACCAGAGTCGTTCTGGGTTGTCCGTCAGTTTTTGCAGCAAGACGATGTTGTGTCCCCAGGGAATCCCAGCAAGGGTCTCGGGCACATCCGAATGCTCGATTTGTCGCACAGCCTGTGCGACTTTTTCGACTGCCAATTGTCGCACAGCTTGTGCGACTTTCTTGCCGCGAGATTCTGTCGCAGCCCGCGGCTGAACTGCCTCAGCCTTGGCATACGCGGTGTAAAACGCCCGCATGCGGAACACATTGGATCGCGAGAATCCGCCCAATCCTGGGAACTCTCGCTGGATGTCATCCGCTAGTCGCTCAACCACGTTCTTGCCCCAGCCCTCTTCATCCTGCCGCTCGACGATCAGCCGGCCGATGTCCCAATACAGTTGAATCAGCTCGCGATTGACCGCTACCGCTGCCTTGAGCTGCGCCGACCGGACGCGGGTTTTCAACTCTTCCAGTAGTTCGTGGTAACCGGCGGGCAGGCCGGACTTTGAGGTGACAAGTTCCGCCCCCGGCCCCCTTTTTCCTTACCACTTTACTCTTGGCGGCGTTCGGTCTAGTCTTCTTGGCTGCTTTCTTACGAGCCATAGCCCAACTCCTTCAGGTAGCCCGCCATCTGTTTCCGCGTCTTGGCCAACTCGATCTCGATGCCGTCGATTTCCTGCTGCACGGCTTCGATGTCGATTTCTTCCTCACCCTCGAACGTGTCGACGTAACGGGGAATGTTGAGATTGAATTCGTTTTCCGCGATCTCCTTCAAGGAAGCCCGGTAGGCGTATTTCTCGACCGACTTGTAGGCCGAATAGGTCTTCACGATCCTGGCCAGGTCGTCGTCACGCAGGCGGTTCTGCCGCTTTTCCTGCGCAAACTCGCGGCTGGCGTCAATGAATAATACTTCCTTCCGCTTCTTCGCCGTGCGGCCCCGGTCGAAGATCAGGATCGCGGCGGGGATTCCCGTACCGTAGAACAGGTTCGCCGGCAGGCCGATCACGGCATCCAGCAGATTCTCTTCGATCAGCTTGCGGCGGATGACACCTTCCTGACCGCCGCGGAACAGCACGCCATGCGGGCAGATCACGCCCACCTTGCCCGTGTCGGCGACCGTGGTCTCGATCATGTGGCTGATAAAGGCGTAGTCCCCCTTGCTCTTCGGAGGCACGCCACGATGGAACCGATTGTACGGCTTGTCGTCTTTCGGATCCTTGATGTCACCCCACTTGTCCAGGGAAAACGGCGGATTGGCAACCACCACGTCGAATTTCATCAGGGCGTCTTTCTCGACCAAGGCCGGACTGCGGAGCGTATCGCACCATTCGACCCGGGCCTGATCGAACCCATGCAGGAACATGTTCATCTTGCACAGGGCCCACGTCGCCCCGTTGGCTTCCATGCCGTAAAGCGAGACATCGCGCTCGCCTTTGGCGTTGGCCGGCACGGCTTGCCCCATCTTGATCAGCAGCGAACCCGATCCGCAGGCCGGATCGCCGATGCGATTCCCCCGCTGCGGCTGAAGCAATTGCGTGAGCAACAGCGAGACTTCCGGCGGCGTGTAAAACTCGCCCGCCTTCTTGCCGGCGTCGGAGGCGAAGTTGCCAATCAGGAATTCGTAGGCGTTGCCGATGACATCCAGACCGCCGATCCGCGACGGCCGCAGGTCCAATCGTGGGTCGTGAAAATCTTCCAGCAAGTGAATCAGCCGGGCGTTGCGGTCCTTGGGCTTCCCCAGGTTGGCTTCGCTGTTAAAGTCGATGTTGCGGAACACACCTTCCAGCTTGCCCCGGTTCTTGTCTTCAATATCGGCCAAGGCCATGTTGATCAGATCGCCGATATTCGCCTCACGGCGTTTGCTGTAGAGGAATTCGAAATGCGACTCCGCCGGCACAACGAATCGTTCGCGGGCCAGTGCCCGCTCGACTCGCGTCTTGTCGTTCTTGTACTTGCGGTTCAATTCGTCCTTCAGATCGGTCCACAGATCCGACAGGTACTTCAGGAACAGCATCACCAGGATGTAGTCCTTGTACTGCGAAGCATCGATCACGCCGCGAAACGTGTCGCAGGCTCGCCAGAGCACGTCGTTGATTTCCTTCTGGTTGATATTGTCGGCCACGGTGGTGATCCTTGTTGGCAATGAAGATTATCTGCAAATTAGTCGTTGACGGCAGCCAGGCATGTCCGTTGGACCAGCCGCCGCCGGGCGTCGGCCAGTTGTTTCAGCAGGAATTCTTCGCGTGCTCGCAGGTGCTCCAGTTCGACGATAAGTCGTTGTTTTTCCAGCGGCGGCACCGGAACCTCCAGTTCCTCGAAAACGCTCTTCGGCAGCAGCTTCACCAGCGTGCCTCGTGAATGTCGGGCAAGAAAGGCTTGTGCCGGCCGTTGGTTGATGAACCAGGCGAGGTACTCGGGGAGAACACGCTGGTGGTCCGGTCGAAGAATATAGAAAACGTATGCCGGTATCAGCGTATCCCAGTCGAACGGCATCGGCTTCACAAACGGCTCGACTAGGGGAACGGCGATGTTGGTGGTGCCGCGCGAGACAAACAACAGGTCACCCGGCTGGATCCGATATCGGCCGGCGTTTCCCTTGGGCGTAACCCGGTCCAGTTCTTGCGTCAGCACGCGCCAGCCCGATTGGTGGTCGGAATCGTCAGCCAATTCCTCGCTGCGCACGATGTCCTTGCCCTGGATCAGCCGGTGGGTCCCATGCTCGACATGCGACACCCTTTCGCGGTGCTGGTAACCAATGGCGATTTCCGCGATGTCGCCGAGCTTGTAAAGTACGCTATGCGTCATGGCCGTGACTGTATTCCTTGGGCGACCGGAGCGTCGCCGCGTCCCTGCGGCGAACAAATCCGATTAAGTATGGGGACTATGCCGCAGCATTGGAATTCGCCTCCGCTTTCGCTAGGTAAGCCCGAACGAGTCGATCGGCATACCCTTCGGCCGCTTCTTTGACCCAGCCGTCGTTCACTCGCAGAACCCACAGCGAAGCCAGGGCCGCGTTTAGCAGCGTGATGGTGGCTGGAACGACCATATCCGAGGTCCCCCACGTCAAGGCCGTACCAATCCCCGCACCGATCACGCCACCCACCGCCATGGCCACGCCAGCAGTACGCATGCCCCACAGGTTTCTGCGAAATCCGTAGCCGATGTTCTCCGCCAACAAAAGCTTGTCGCCTCGGGTCGCTTCCCGAAGGTGGTCCACGCAGGCGAAATAAACCTCGTCTGCCGCGGCTCCGTCGGTGTGCTCTTCGGTTTTGGTCGGGCACGGGATGCCTACATCCGTCGCCAACTTCGTCCGGAGCCGTTCCAACGTGATCCATGGCAAATCGCTATCACGGTGGCGAAGTTTGCGAACGGACGGTTTGCCGTCCCACTTGCGGAACAGATCCGGTTCTCGTCGCTTGCCAGCATCTCGTCCGATCTGGGCGAGCAGGGATAACAGCACCAGCGAGACCAGGCCGGACAGGAGTCGCCATCCGGCGTTGTCTTCCGGTAGCCAAACGACAACCAGGGATGCCAGCGGAAATACGACGAGCAACACCGGTACGACGCGGGCCTGCCAGACATACCGATCGAAGGACTTTCCAATATCCATGGCTTCAGTCCTCCTCGACTTCGGTGTACAGCGGCAGCGGGTTTGCTGCCGAATAGTCGGAACGATAAGGCGCATCGGGACTGTGATGCCAGATGGCTACTCCTTCCGTTGTGATGACCCGTGCTCCTCGCCGTCGATACGCGTTCGTCACCCTTCGCGACGGATGTTTGGGTGCATCTTTCGCTGCCGAAACAAATGCAACCTTGTCAGGGACGTCGAATTGCCGTCTCGGTCCCACGATACGGTCCAGGATGGAAGGGCCGACGTTGCGCCGGCTGCCGTGGTGCAGAACTTGGCTGAAACCACTGGCGGACAACGTGATTCCACATTCTTCGGCCCAATCATCCGCACGTTCCAAAGCAGGAACGCCAGCATCACCGGTGAAGAGCATCTGATGCCCGTCGATCTGCAGCAGCAGAATTGCTGACGAGTTGTTCTCGGCGCTGATCGCGTCGTCGTCCGGCTCTTCAAGCGTCTCCACACCGAAGGACTCCCGGACTCGCTGCGCGACAGCAACGGCGCCTTCCTGCAACGTTCTCAGCAGGTTGGCCGCCAGCGAGTACGCCTCCTTCTTTTCGGGCGTAGACCGAAAATCAGTCAGCAGGACTTCGTAATACTGCTGAGTCGGCCCCAGCACGGTCAAGATTCCCCCACAAGTGCGCAGTTCGGATCCAGCAAAAGGCTCCGTGATCGGGATACCTTTTCGATTGGCGAGTTTTTCCAGTTCGCGGGCGTCGTCGAGTGCGGCCCTGAGGCGGGCACTCAGTCCGTTCGAAGTAATCCTGCCGTCATTGAACATCCGGTAGATCCGCTCGGAATGTTCCCAGGGTTTGTGCATCACTAGTGCCGGAAATCACAATTGTCAGGTCACTACAGCCAGGTTTTGCCCAGCT
>CAZAQY010000273.1:0-11154 GCA_964486845.1 uncultured Pirellulaceae bacterium | reverse complement strand
TGGGTTATCCCACCGTGGTCCGCAACGACCAGGGAAAACATCCGGACGGGCGGTATTATTTGCCTCGTGGTGACGTTCCAGAAACGCGCCCACAGTCCGTACCGTGTCGCCGCGGGATTCGACCAGATCGCTCTCCCCATCCCGTGGCTCGGTCGGCGACGTCTCCAGTTCCAATTCGGCTGAGGCCAGCGTATGGTGTTAACCATTCACCTAAAAACGCCGCCTGACGGCCGCTCCCGAATTGCCAAGAACTTTAGGTCAATTCGCCCTATGGGAATCCGGGCTAGCCCGAAGCGCAAGCGAGGGAACGACCTGCCTCCCTTGCTTGCGCGTCGGGCTTGTGTCAGCGGCAACCGCGTGCGGTATGACAAACGCGATCTTTCACCTCCGGAGGTGTTATGGACCGAGGAACCCTCGAATTCCAATTCGCCGGGCCCAGCGCGCAAGACGACGCGGAAGCGCTGGCCGAGTTCTTGCGCAGTGACTTCGCCGACTGGCCGGCGCGGATCGCCAAGCGGATTCGACTCAAGGCCAAGTTCGATCGGCTGCTTGAGTGGGCTCGCCGGCGGCGGGCTGCCGGCCGGCAGGTTCCCACGGTCGTCCTGACCCGGACCCAGCAGGCGCTTTCGCTGGACGAAGTGCCCGGGCGCAGGCATCAGTTCGATTATCCGATCGGCTGGGAGGCCCAATTGGTCATCGTCGAGGGCGACAACCGCGGGTTCTACGTCTGGGCCGACGACGCGCGGGGACGGTTCAAGCGGCTGGTGGTCCAGCGGCACCGCGACGGCTGGCAATTGACGTTGGTGACGATCAACTACGCACCGTTCGACGGCTTGACCTCAGGTCCGCAGTCCCTGGGGCGAACACGAGCGGCAGTGGTGGGTCTGGGACCGCGCCGAACCGGAAATCCGCTTTGCCTACATCAATCCGGCGTGCAAGGCGTGGCGCGAGCATTTTGTGGGCCAGATGATAGATGTACGCGGCGTGGAACGAGGCCTATGAACACTGGGGTGTGATCCCGACGCTGAAGCCGGCTCTGCCCCAGCTGTACAATCCCACGGACTTCTCCCGGCAATTCTTCGACGAAGCGGAATTCTGGCTGCGCAACCGCCTGCAGATCGACCTGGAAAGCCCCTGGCCCGCGGACGTGGCGTTCCCGTTCCGGGCCGCCGATGGCCGGCGAGCTGTGCGCACGGTGGATGGCCGCTTTCTGTGCGAGAGCCGCGAGATCAGCCGCACGGTAACGGGCGTGGGGCAGCTGGCGACGGCGGGAACGATTCCAGGTTGGCGGGCTTACGGCGATCAGCGGCTGCTGGGCTTGGATCCGGAACGTTGGTATCCGTTTTTTGGCGAGCCGCGAGATGCAAACGCTTTTTACGTCGCGGTGCTGCCCGACGATGTGATTTGCGAGGCCGTGGTGACGCGTGACGAGTTGGCCGTGTTCCGTTCGCGCAGCCGGGAGATCGTCGTCGCAGATCTGATCGCGCGGATGGACAACGCCGCATGCGGATCGCGCCCATTTGACGGCCCGCCCAGCCAGTGGATCGGCCCGGGCATGGCCGAGGACGGTGGCGCGTTCCAGGACCAGGGCGACGGCGTCCTGGCCGCACATCCACCGTGGAAGGCCGTTGGGAAGCCCCGGCAATCGGAGCCACGCAGTCCGGCGGGACGGGTGTGGCCTACGCCCGATTCCGGGTGGATCTGCCCGCCGCACCACAACTGTGCCTGGTCAGCCAGATCAGCCTGGCACGCGGGGCCATGCAGGCGAACCGATCGGACGGCGTGACGTTCAGCATGGCGGCCGGCGCAGGCTCGACGCAACTGGAGCAGCGGTGGCACCACGCGTCAGAAGACCTGCGGGAGATCGAGTTGGACATCACTTCCTTGGCCAGCCAGACGGTCACAGTGGAATTGGCCGTGGATCCCGGTCCCGAACGATCGCCCAGCCACGACTGGGCGCGCTGGACCCGGCCACGGATCGAACGTCGCGGCCAGCGGCCGGCCCCAGTCGGGTTTGCGGGTCAAGCTGGCTATGGCATTGCCGTCGATCGTCGCGGCCTGCAGCCGATCCGCTGCGAGGGCCCCGTGCTGACGGTGGACGCTCTGCAGCCCGGCTCGGTCTTTCTGCTCCGCCGACAGCCGCCCGAAATCACGCTGCCGACCCAACTCGCGGACCAGCCTCGAACGGTCATCTTCGTGGACGATTCCGGGCGAGAACTGACCGGGCCGGAACATGCGGCCGTGCGTCCCGAACGGCTGACGGTGGGCGGAGTGACGAAGAAGGGCCTGTTCGTCCACCCGCCCAACCACGGGCGCACGGTCGCCTATCTGCCGATTGCCCTGCCGAAGCGGCCCGCGCACTTGTCCTGCGCGATCGGCGTGCGCGACGGATCGACCTCGGAAGGCGTCATTTTTGCGGTCGAAGCCAACGGTGTGGAACTGGCCAGGCGACGCATGGTGCCCGGCACGTGGGAGACTTTATCGACCGACCTCTCGGACCTGGCCGGGAAACCGGTCGTGCTCAGCCTGGTGACCGACTCAGACGGCGCCTTCAACTGCGACTGGGCCTGTTGGGGCGAGCCGATGGTGCAATAACCCAACAAGTTTGCATGGCCCCGGAACGTTCTACTGCACCGCCACGGTCTCGACCACGGACTGCCCCGGTTCCACGCGTTCGAAGACGAATTCGTCGTTCTGGCAGTCGACGCGGACGCCGCCGCCTTCGCGGATCTCGCCCTTGAGCAGTTCGCTGGCCAAGGGATTCTGGACCCGCTGCTGGATCACGCGCCGCAACGGGCGCGCGCCGTAAGTCGGATCGAAACCCAAGGCCGCCATCAGATTTCTTGCCGGTTCGGTGACGGTCAGCGAGACGCCTTGCTGCGCCAGTTTCTTTCGCAGCAGTTCCAGCTGCAGATCGACGATCCGGCGGATCTCGTGGCGATTGAGCGGATGGAAGATGATCGTCTCGTCGATCCGGTTCAGGAATTCGGGCAGGAATTGCGCGCGGACCGCCTCCATGACGCCGGTGCGGATCTCCTCCTCGTCGCCGCCTTCCCGCGAGATCTGCTGGATCAGTTGGCTGCCGACGTTGCTGGTCATCACCACGATGGTGTTGGCGAAGTTGACCGTGTGCCCCTGATTGTCGCTCAGGCGGCCGTCGTCCAGCACCTGCAGCAGGATATTGAACACGTCGCGGTGGGCCTTTTCCATCTCGTCCAGCAAGATCACGCAGTAGGGCCGTCGCCGGACAGCTTCGGTCAGCCTGCCGCCTTCCTCGTAGCCGATGTAGCCGGGCGGGGCGCCGATCAAGCGGCTGACCGTGTGGCGTTCCATGAATTCGCTCATGTCCAGCCGGACCATCGCGTTTTCGTCATCGAACAGCACTTCGGCCAGTGCCTTGCACAGTTCGGTCTTGCCGACGCCGGTCGGACCCAGGAACAGAAACGAGCCGATCGGCCGCTGGGGATCCTGCAATCCGCTGCGGCTGCGGCGGACGGCGTTGGCGACCGCCTCGACGGCCTCGTCCTGGCCGACCAACCGCTGGTGAATCCGGTCCTCCAACACCAGCAGCTTGGCGCGTTCGGTCTCCATCATGCGGCTGACCGGGACGCCGGTCCAGGCGCTGACGACCTCGGCGATCTCCTCCTCCGTGACCTCCTGCCGCAGCAGCCGCCGCTGGGACTCCGGCTTGACCTCGCCTTCTTCTTCGGCGGCCTCGATGCGTTGCCGCAGGTGGCGGCGTTTGACGTCCAGTTCGTACAGTTTCTGGTACTCGTCTTCGCCGACCGGAATGCCGGACGATTGCTTTTCCTTGATGGCCGCGTCCAGTTGGGAGAAAGCCAGTTCGACCTGGGCGGCCTCCTGACGGATTTTTTGCACGTCGCCCAGGCCCAACTTCTCCGCCTCCCATTGCTCGCGCAGGCTGGCCTCCTTGCGTTTCAACTCGGTGATCTCCTCCTCGATTTCCGCGAGCCGGTCCTGGGCGGTCTCCTCGGTCTCTTCGGACAACTGGCGCGCGGCCAGCTGCAGTTGCCGCAACCGCCGCTGGACTTCGTCGATCGCCGTCGGGACGCTTTCCAACTCCATGGCCAGACGGCTGGCCGCTTCGTCCACCAGGTCGATGGCCTTGTCGGGCAGGAACCGATCGCTGATGTAGCGGTGCGAGAGTTCCGCCGCCGCCACCAGCGCCGAATCCTTGATCTTGACGCCGTGGTGCGTTTCGTAGCGCGGTTTGAGACCGCGGAGGATGGCGATCGTGTCCTCGACCGTCGGCTCGCCGATGTACACCGGTTGAAAGCGACGCTCCAGCGCAGCGTCCTTTTCGATGTATTGGCGGTACTCGTCCAGCGTCGTAGCGCCGATGCAGCGCAATTCGCCGCGGGCCAGCGCGGGCTTGAGCAGATTAGCGGCGTCGGTGCCGCCCTCGGCGCGTCCGGCGCCGACCACCGTGTGCAGTTCGTCGATGAACATGATCACGTTGCCGCCGGCGTCCTGCACTTCCCGGAGCACGGCCTTCAGCCGGTCCTCGAATTCGCCGCGGAACTTGGTGCCGGCGATCATCGCGCCCATGTCCAGGGCGATGACACGTTTGTTCTTCAGGCTCTGGGGCACATCGCCTTGCACGATGCGCAGCGCCAGACCTTCGGCGATCGCCGTCTTGCCTACGCCGGGCTCGCCGATCAACACGGGATTGTTCTTGGTGCGGCGGGACAGCACCTGGATCACGCGGCGGATTTCGCTGTCGCGCCCGATCACCGGATCCAGCTTGCCTTGGCCGGCGCGCTCCACCAGGTCGATGCCGTACCGCTGCAAAGCCTGGAACTTGTCCTCGGGGCTCTGGTCCGTCACTCGGCTGCTGCCGCGGACCGTGCGCAGGGCGGCCAACACGTCAGCCTCGCGGACGCCGTTGATCTGCAGCAGGTTCTGCGCTTTGCAGGGCGTCTTGGTCAACGCCAGCAGCAGATGTTCCGTGGAGACAAAGTCGTCCTTCATGGCCTCGGCTTCGCGCGTACAGGCCTGCAGAACTTGCTGCAACGCCTGATTTGGCGCCGGCGCAGCGCCGCCGGTGACTTTCGGCAGGCGCGATAACTCCGAGTCCAGCAGCCCATTCAGCTGGCCCGCGTTGACGCCGATCTTGTCGAGGATCGGCTTGACGATGCCGTCGCGCTGGGTGACCAGCGTGGCCAGCAGGTGCAGCGAATCCAGCTCGGGGTGCCCTCGTTCCTGGGCCAGGTTCTGAGCGCCGGCGACGGCTTCCTGGGCCTTGACGGTCAATTTGTCAAATCGGAAGTTCACTGCTTGACCTCGAATTCCGCGTCGATCGCGTCGTCCTGGCCGCCGCCCGCCGGCTTCTCAGGCCCCGCCGACTGCGCACCGGCAGCGGTCTGCTTCTGGTACAGCATTTTGCTGAACGCGTGCGAGGCCTGCTCCAGATCACTGACCGCGGATTTGATCGCGGCCACGTCGTCACTCTTGGCCACCGCGCGGACTTTCTCGATCGCTTTTTCCAGCGGTTCCCGGTCCTTGGCGCCGATCTTGTCGGCGTGCTCCTTCATCAGCTTCTCCAGCTGGTAGCACATCTGGTCTGCCTGGTTGCGGGCCTCGACCAACTCGAATTTGCGCCGGTCTTCTTCCGCGTGTTCTTCCGCCGCCTTGCGGATGCGCTCGATTTCCGCATCCGACAGGCCGGAGGACTGCTCGATGCGGACCGAAGCCTCCTTGCCGGTGCCGAGGTCCCGCGCGCCCACGTTCAGAATGCCGTTCTGGTCGATGTCGAACTTGACCTCGATCTGCGGCACGCCGCGCGGCGCGGGCGGGATGCCCTCCAAGTTGAACTCGCCCAGCAAGCGGTTGTCGGCCGCCATCTTGCGTTCGCCCTGGTAGACTTTCACCGTCACGGCCATCTGGTTGTCGGCCGCCGTGCTGAAGACCTGTTTCTTCTCCGTGGGAATCGTCGTGTTGCGTTCGACCAGCGGCGTCATGATCCCGCCCTCGGTTTCGATGCCCAACGTGAGGGGCGTGACATCCAGCAGCAGCACGTCCCGGCGGTCTCCGGCCAGCACGCTGCCTTGAATCGCCGCGCCAACCGCTACGACCTCATCCGGATTGACGCCTTTGTGCGGTTCCTTTCCAAAGACTTCGCGGACCATCGCCTGGACTTTGGGCACGCGCGTCGCCCCGCCGACCAACACCACTTCGTCGATATCGCGCGGCGTGAACTTGGCGTCCCTCAGCGCTCGGTTGACCGGTCCGCGACAGCGTTCGATCAAGTCGTCGATCAACTCCTCGAACTTCGATCGCGTGATCGTGATCTGCAGGTGCTTGGGCCCCGATGCGTCCGCCGTGATGAAGGGCAGATTGATGTCCGTCTGCGGCACGCTGCTGAGTTCTTTCTTGGCCTTCTCGCAGGCTTCCAGCAGCCGCTGCAGGGCCATCACGTCCTTGCGCAGATCGATGCCGTTGTCGCGCTTGAACACGTCCGCCACGTAGTTGATCAAGCGCTGGTCGAAGTCATCGCCGCCCAAGTGCGTGTCGCCGCTGGTGCTGACCACTTCGAACACCTTGTGGCCTTCCTCTTCGTCGACGCGGAGCACGGAAACGTCAAACGTACCGCCGCCCAGGTCGAACACGACGATTTTCTCGCTGACTTTCTTGTCCAGGCCGTAGGCCATCGCCGCTGCCGTCGGCTCGTTAATGATCCGGGCGACTTCCATGCCCGCGATCTGGCCGGCGTCCTTGGTCGCCTGCCGTTGCGCGTCGTTGAAGTACGCGGGAACGGTAATGACGGCCTTATTGACCTTGTGCCCCAAATAGGATTCGGCCGCCTCTTTCAGCTTCCGCAGCGTCTTGGCCGAGATCTCTTGCGGCGTATAGTTCTTGCCGTCGATCTCCACCTGGACGTAGTCGCTTGCGCCGCCGACCACCTTGTAGGGCACGATCTTCTCTTCCGCTTCCACTTCGTTGTGACGCCGGCCCATGAAACGCTTGATCGAGTACACGGTGCGGTGCGGATTGGTCACCGCTTGGCGACGCGCGGGTTCTCCGACCAGCGTTTCGCCACGATCCGCAAACGCGACTACGCTGGGCGTCAGCCGGTTGCCTTCCGCGTTCGGGATGACTTTCACTTCCGACCCCTCCATGATGGCGACCACAGAATTGGTGGTACCGAGGTCGATCCCGATGATTTTTTCGCCCTGCGCCATGGAAACTGCTCCTTTCTGCCCGTATCTAAAAACTGACTTGTTATCGTGCCGCTTCTACCCGCGTCACGGTGGTGGTTGTGCATTTCCCGACAGGCTCTCAATGACAGAACACGTCATCGGGAGACAAAGCAAAGTACGTGCCATGCAGCGACTGGAGCCCAGTAACCTGTTATTAGATAGAGAGTTACGAGTTTTTCTGGAATCCCGATTCTGTCGCAGAGTGCCGCGGATCGTCAGGCATCTGCCATTTTGGCACCTTTCGTGAGGCAGGTTGGGGCACGTGACTTAACATCTGGGACAGGAAAGATTTGAGTCCAAGTTGTCTTCCCGCGTCTGAACTTGACTTGTCCGGATCACGGAAGGCGCGGGGGTGGGCGGCCGAGTTTCGGCCTTCGGCAGCTTTCCGAGGCTGCGAACGGTCGTTATTATCTTGCCCAAACATCGAAGGCCGCGAGCCGATCGCGACACCGTTCACATCCCGATCCGATGGGGAGCGCTGGAAGATGCAAAAACGCACACCCGAGAAGAAAGCGGATTCGCAGGCGACTGCAAACCTGCTGCGGCGCAAGGTGGACAAACTGGGGCGAGACCTGGTCAAACAGCTTCACGAGTTCGCTCGGTGCAGCAGCAAGCTGAGCCGACTGCGGCACGAACAAGGAGGGCCGCTGTACGACCTGGAAAGCGACCAGCGGCTGACACAGCAGGCCCTGCAATCGCACAAGGGACCGCTGTCCGAGCGAACGGTGCGCGCGGTCCTGCGAGAACTGGTGAGCGGCGCCCGCTCGCTGCTTAAGCCTTTGCGGGTCGCCTACCTGGGACCGACGTACAGCTACAGCCATCTGGCCGCCATCGAGCGATTTGGCACCGGCACGGAACTCGTGCCGGTGGCCACCATCGCAGCGGTGTTCGAGGAACTCAGCCGCAAGCACGTCGATTTTGGCGTGGTACCCATCGAGAATTCGACCGACGGCCGCGTCGTCGATACCCTGGGGATGTTCACGCGCCTGCCGGCCAGGATTTGTGGTGAAGTCCAGTTGCGGATCCACCATTACTTGCTGGGCCGCTGCGAACGGAGTGAAGTCAAGGAGGTGTACAGCAAGCCGCAGGCCCTGTCCCAGTGCCGTGACTGGCTCGCCAAACACCTGCCGTTGGCGCGGACGGTGGAGATGACCAGCACCGCGGCCGCCGCGCAATTGGCGGCCGAAAAACCCGGGGCGGCGGCCATCGCCAGTCTGCAGGCGGCAACGAACTACGGCTTGAACGCCATCGCCGAGAAGATCGAGGACAACAAGAATAACATTACGCGATTTGCCGTCATCAGCGACCACGAAGGACGGCGAACCGGTCGCGACAAGACGGCGTTGATGTTCGAGATCTCGCATGTTCCTGGTTCTCTGGCCGATGCCACCGCGATTTTCAAACGCAACCGGCTGAATTTGACCTGGATCGAGTCCTTCCCCATGCCCAACACGGAGAACGAATACCTGTTCTTCGTCGAGTTGGAGGGACACCACGAAGATACGAAAGTCAAACGCGCGTTGGAGGCCCTGCGGCGGAAGACGAAACGACTGGAGATCCTGGGCGCCTACACACGGAGCGAGCCGATCGAGTCGCCGTGAGCCGCGGGCCTGACAAAAGGAGCGGGCAGCAAACGGGGGCCGATATGTGCCGATCGCGGCCGACGTGGCTTGCGAGGACGATGTGGCTCGCGCGTTTGAGTTCATCGGGCAACAGGTGGGCGGGCTGGACGTGTTGGTGAACAACGCCTGTCACCTGGGCCTCGGCCACCGCTTCCTGGACATGCCGATCGCGTTTTTCGACGAAGTGCTGGCCGTGGAACTGGCCGAACACCAGATTCGAGTCAATTGCGTGGTTCCCGGATACATCCACACCGAGCGTTGGAACACGCTGCCGGAGGAGACCAAGCGGCGACGTTGCCAAAACGTGCCCTTGGGGCGGGAGTCCAGCCCTGAGGATACCGGCCAGGCCGCGGCGTTTCTCGCTTCCTCCAATGCCCGCAACATCACGGGTTCCTCTCTGCTGGTTTCGGGCGGCATCGATATCCAGTTAGTTCCGCCCGACTGTGCCGCCTGACCGATTGGCACAATCACACCATTCCCACGCAACGCGAAGCGTTTCCTAATGGTTCTGCCGCCGAACATCAATGGATTCGTGCAACTAATCGCATCGAACACGACTCATCAGCGCAGCTGCCGGATTGCGATGCCGTTCAGGATGGTCAGCGAGCCGGGCAGCGTGGGGCTGAAATCGACGTCCAGGCGGCCGTGATCTTTCGGCAGAGGTGCGCGGGCCGAAAAATGGTCACGGCGGGGGGTCGCGAGTGGCGGGCGATGGTTGCCGCGGACGGAAGCACGACGGTTCGCGGAAAGATTGACCGGAGGTTGCAGCACTTCGCTTCGACGAGCGAAGGAGCGAGGGACGGGAGCGGGGACGGTGAGAGGAACGGACCGCTCTCCGCAGGCGGGCCGGTGGTGGAGGGGGCGACGGCCAGCGTGTCCCGGTAGTTCCAGGGCATCCAACAGGCAGGGTTGGCGGCGACCTCTGGGGCGTGTCGCTGCAGTTCCGTCAGGTAGTCGAATGGATTGGCTCTGCAGAGTTCGCAGGTGTAAATGAGGCTCATGTAGACGTCGGCGACGTGGGCCCCGTTTTCGGTCTTGTAGAACATCGTCATCACCGCCATTGTTGCCACCTTGGTGGTTTCTGTTCAGCAGCGAGAACCAACCTCGTGACCGGGAATTGCTGGTTCGGCGATCACGGTTCCGGAATCCCAAGGTCCCGACAGATCTTGCGCGCCAGGAACCCGTTGATCTCGCGATGGCGTGGAATGGCAGATGTCTGGTTGTTCTCCGGATTGTAGTACACACTGTGTTTGCCGCCTTCACGAAGCAGACGGCAACCGTGTGACTCGACGTGCCGGATCAGGTCTTGTCGTTTCATGCCACCGTCAAGACAAACGGTTCTTTGGACACGTCCTGACCGACCAACGACCTTTCTGCCAACTCGCGATTGGCTTCCAGGACCAATTGTACGGCTTCCTTCAAGTTCTCGCGAACCTCGTCGAGAGTATCGCCCTGCGTGTTCGCGCCAGGCAGTTCCTCCACGAACCCGATATAGCCTTCGGGCACTTGGATGTAGACGGCCGTCAGTTCCATTTGAAAACCCTCCGCAGAATAAGAGCACCCCTGGATTCGTGTGCCTCACAACAGCCTAAGCTGCGGCATGCGACTTGTCAACGTCCCCGACGCGATGCACTGCGCGACGATCCCTTTTGAGCGCCCGACAACGCTGGAGACGGCTCGACTCCACTCGCCGAACGGCAGCCGCTATCGGGCGGCCGCCAGATGACTCTAGCGAGGCTGCGCCTCCAACCAACTATCGCGTGCGGAGCCGCAACCAAAGCCGAATCTCGAAATCCGAAATCCGAAACGACTTCAAAATCCAAAATCGAAATGTTCAAAACGGAGCCGCTCGGCCGCGTTGCGCCTCGAGGTTCAAAGATGCCGCTGGTTGGTTCACGTCCGCTCCAACGGTGCGTTTAAGCAGGCATGAACGAGGGTGCGTCTTTGGCGTCGAGAAAAACGCCCCTGGCAGGAGGTCCTGCCAGGGCTGGATCACGCCCGATGCGCACCCTCGGCCCGGCTATCCCTTGTCCGGTTGCTCGCCAGCAGAGCCGGACGCCGTCTCGCCGGGCACGCTGGAAGGTATCACATCGAGATGCTATGCCGTTCACAAAAACGGACCCTGGCTTGCTCGGTTGTGTGGACCCGGCTCGTATCTCCTCCGCTCAGATAGAACGGGACCAGTTATGCGCATGAACACGTGGGGCTTCCTTCTTTCCGAGGAGCGCCAGAAAAGCGACGGTCCTGCTTGGAAATGAAGGCTCGTCAGCAGAATTTGTGGGTCACGCGGCGAGCGAAGCAATGTTGAAGCG
>CAZAQY010000272.1:0-11175 GCA_964486845.1 uncultured Pirellulaceae bacterium | reverse complement strand
CAATAGTCGAATCCCTTGTTGCTGGTCTTCATGATTTTCGCCTCGGGATCCGTGAAGTTCGTTTGCGCCTTGCCGGCAGGTGTCGGGTCCACCGCCTCTTAGGCGTCGACAGGTTCGCCGCGCAACTGGGCGACGACCTGTGCGGCGACCTTCTCGCTCTTGTGGATGCAGTAGGGGATCCCGACGCCGCCGAAGGCGTTGCCGGTGAAGAACAGGCCCGGCAAGTCTTTCAGCCCAGCCTCGATCTGCTGCACGCGCTCGCCGTGCCCCACGTAGTACTGCGGCATGGCTTGCTCATAGCGGCTGATCAGGACCAGCGTCGGCTCGCCGGAGATGCCCAGCAGTTGCCCCAACTCGTCGCGGGCGATGGTCAATAGTTCGTTGTCGGGCAGAGACGCTAATTCCGGCTGTAATTCTCCCCCGATGAAGGCGCGGACCAGTGCGCCACCCTCCGGCGCTCGTCCCGGATACTTGACGCTGGAGAAGCTGCCCGAAAGCACTTGGCGATGCTCCGAGTGCGGCGCGACGAACCCGAATCCGTCCATCGGATGCGAGATCTGGTCTCGCCGATAGCCGAGCGAGACGACGCTGCAACTGGCGTGCGGAATCTCCGCCAGGGTTCGAGAGAATTGCGGGTGCAGATCCGCGACCAGACGCGATGCGGCCGTTGCCTTTGGCGCCAGAACGACGGCGTCGCAGTGCAGCGTCTCTGCCTGCGCCCCGCCGACCGACACCGTCCAACCGCCGGCGGGGTCGCAGGCCAAGCGGGTCACGGGGGTGGAGATGCGGATGCTATCCGGAGGCAGTCGGTTGGCGAGCGCGTCGATCAGACTGGAGATCCCGTCCCGCAGCGTCACGAACATGCTGTAGCGGGCCCCGCTGCTGCCCTGCATTTGGGAACGCTGCCGAGCCGCTTGCTTCCAGACGGCGCGGATCAAGCTACCGTGATCGCGCTCCATGTCTTGAAAACGCGGCATGGTCGCCCGCACACTCAGTTTCTCCGGGTCCCCGGTGTAGATGCCGCCGATCAGTGGCTGGACCAGCCGCTCGTACGTCTCCCGGCCGAATCGCCGGGTCACGAACGAGGCCAGGCTTTCGTCGCCTTCCTGCTGACGCTTGGGCACGAAGTACTCCCAGGCCATCCGCAGCTTGCCCCACGGGCTGAGGATCGGAGTGCTCACGATCGGCCAGATCCGGCTGGGGGCCATGATGATGAACCCTTCCGGAATCCGCTGCAACCGGCCACGGCGGACCACGAAGGCGTGCCGGTGTTGATGGTTGGTTTGCAGCAACTGGTCTCCCAGCCCCAGGCGGCGGCACAGATCGACGCCCCACGGCAGGTTGGTGATGAAATTGTCCGCACCGCGTTCGATCAGAAAGTCGTCTTGCCGCACCGTCTCCAACACGCCGCCCAGACGAGGCGCAGCCTCGAACAAAAGCACCTCAATATCCGGCGCCAGCTCGTGCAGACGATGAGCGGCTGCTAGTCCGGAGATTCCACCTCCAACGACCACTGCTCGTTTCCGCGAAGTGGGAGAATCGGTCATAGGTTAAGTCGTTTTCTGCAAACTCTTTCGGCACAGTATCGCGTTCCGGCCGAATTCCGTCAGCAGCTGTAGGATCGGTGCCTCAATGACTGTCCAGGTCTTGTTTGCGATCATCACGCGGAGCGTGATGGCTACTTTCCCCGATCCGTGGCATCCCGTTGTCACGCCAAGCGATTTGGCGGGTCTAATACAAGGAGTTAGACCCGCCAGCGGCAGGTTTGGCAAGTGGGCGGCCGCATTGACCCTGCGGCGTTCAATTCGATAGGATGCTGAAAAGAGAAAACTCCTTATCTGACAGGAAATTACGGATGACGATGGCAAGCATTCGTGGATGCTGGTTTCTTCTCGTTGCGAGCGTCGCGGTGATGGTCCCCGTGTCGTGGCTGGCGGGGCAGGAAGGCGGCCAGCCAGCCTCACCGGGCACGTTCAGTGAGCCGGGCAATTTGCCCGGTTTCGGGGGGGTTTTGGGTGGAAGCGGCGGCCAGGACGAATTGAAGCTGGAGGGAAGCTTCAAGGCGAATCGCGGCCAGCGTGCCGGCGTGATCGAGATTCGTGCCACACTCGCGCCGAAATGGCACGTGTACGCCATGGACCAGGCGGGCGGCCCCGGACCGACGAAGATCACGGTTCTGGCCGGCGGCCATGTCCGTTTGACCGGGGAATTCCGTCCCGACAAGCAACCCGAAGTCCGCAAGGTCGAGTTCTTTGATGTGCCGCTTCGCGAGCACTACGGTGAAGTCATCTGGTCCGCGCCCATCGAATTGGCTGAGGGAGTGGACCCGGAGAGGCTGAAGTTCGAGGTCCAGTTTGACGGCCAAATCTGCAGCGACGAGGTTGGCTGCAAACCGATTTTTGGCAGGAAGATCGAGATCGCCTTCGGCGGCTTCCTCGACCAAGCGGAGCAGCCTGAGGCGAGTGCGAAGGCAACCATCACGGATTCGGAGCCGGTGGCCGACGTGTTTCGCGCGGATCGCGCGCACGTCGCCCTGAACGGTCATTTGGAGCCGGCAGCGGCGGCGCCGGGAGGGAAGGTCCGGCTGGCGATCACAGCGACGCTCGACCCCGGCTGGCACGTGTACGCATACGCGCCGCGCGATCCGCAACTGGTGGCCAAGCCCACGCTGATCGTGATCACGGAGCCCGCCGCATGGGTGCCAGGGCCTGTCGTCGCTTCCCAAAATCCCATTGTCAAACAGCCCGATGGCGAGCAGCCGGCGGTCAGCTACCACGAGAAGTCGGTCACTTGGACGGCCGAGATCGTTGTGCCTGCCGAGGCAGTTGCGGGCGAGTACACGGTCGCCGGAATCGTGGGTTATCAGACTTGCACGGAAACCGGCTGCGACCGCCCGCTGGCGGCAAAATTCACCGCGAGCGTGAGCGTGGGAGCAGCGGCGAGCGGAGAGCGCCGGCCACTGGCCTTTACGGACGAACGATATGCAGAAGCGGCACGATTGGCGGCTGCCAGCTTGCCAGAAGCGCCAGAAGCACGGAGTGCAGCGGCCCCCAAGTCGGCGGTCCCGAAGTCGGACGGCCCGATGGCAGACGCGTCGGCGCCGCCAGCCGTTGGAGTCGCCCCGCCGTCGCAGATCAACGGCCAGACGCCTTTGTCCCTGGTTCTGGCCTACGCCTTCCTGGGTGGCCTGATCCTGAACATCATGCCCTGTGTGCTTCCCGTGATCGGCCTGAAGGTCATGGCTTTCGTTCAGCAGGCCGGGGAGAGCCGCGCGAGGGTGCTTGCCTTGAACGTCTGGTATTCGCTGGGATTGATTTCCGTGTTTCTCGTGTTGGCGACGTTGCTTGTCGTGTGGAACGTGGGTTGGGGCGAGCAATTCAGCAGCGAAACGGTCACGCTCACGCTGGCCGCCATCGTGTTCGCGATGGGACTGAGTTTCCTGGGCGTCTGGCAGTTGCCGATCCCCGGCTTTGCCGTCAGCGACACGGCCACGGAACTGGCGGAAAAGGAAGGTCCAGCCGGTGCGTTTGCCAAGGGCATCATCACCACGATCCTGGCCACGCCGTGCAGCGGTCCGGGGGTGGCCATCGCCCTGGGCTATTGTCAGGGCAAGCCGGCGAGCGTCGTCTACATGATCTTTGCGATGGTCGGGTTGGGGATGGCGAGTCCCTACCTGATGATCGGCGCCTTCCCGAAAACGCTCGGACTGCTACCGCGCCCCGGCGCCTGGATGGAGACCTTCGAGCGGTTGATGGGACTGGTTCTGCTGGGCACGGTGATCTACCTGCTCAGCTTTACCGATTGGGCGAACGTCTTGCCCGCCGTGGCTCTATTGTTAGGCGTGGGGGCCGCGTGCTGGTGGATCGGCCGGATCCCCATCACCAGCGAATTCCCGGTCCGGCTGCGCGGCTGGCTGAGCGGCACAGCCCTGGTCGCCCTGTCTGCCCTGCTGGCGTTCACCGGCAAGACGACGATCAACGGCAGCGAGGTGTACGGATTGCGCGGGATTATGGAGCACCGCCTGGAAAAGTACGTCCAGCAACAATCCGCTTTGCACTCCGGCGGCGACGAAATCCTGAACTCGTCCGAGATCACGCAGCACACGACGGCCATCCGCTGGCTGCCCTACAGCGATCGTCGGTTGGATCAACTGACGAGCGACAACCGAACGGTGCTGGTCGACTTTACGGCCGACTGGTGCCCGACCTGCAAAATGCTGGAAGCGACAGTGCTGGACACGCAGGAGGTGCGCGATGTGCTGCGGGGCAACGGCGTGGTGGCGTTGCAGGCGGACTGGACAAAAGGGGACGCCGAAATCAGCCGCAAACTGGAGTCGCTGGGCAGCAAACAGGTCCCGGTCGTGGCCATCTTCCCCGCCGGCCAGGCTCAGCAGCCGATCGTGTTGATGGGGTTCTACACCAAGGCCGTGCTGCTGCAGAAGTTGCAAGAGGCGGGCCCGTCGCAGAACGTCTCGGGGCAACCTGGGGGACGCCTCGCCAACGCTCCGACCACTTCGTCAGAAAGCTGGAAGCGGCTGACAGAAAGATGAGGTGACAGAAAGACGAGTACATGAAGAAGATGCGTCCGCAGGACCAAACGCAATTCCATGTTTTTGCGTTCGCTTCGCCTGCACGTGATCTTTCTGTCACGCCATTTTTCTGTCAGTCAGTCCTCACTTTCTGGATGTTCGAGGCCCGTCGGCAACTCCGGCCGGCCCAGATTCCAGCTTGCCCAACCGTCGCAGGGCGTCGAATTTGTCGTTCTCGCCCAGGCGCGCTTTCCGCACGGCGTCGGTCAGCACGGCGATGTTGCGGTCGTAGGTCTCGCGGTCGACCGGGAACGGGATCCCGTCCTTGCCGCCGTGGGCGTACGAGTAGTCGGCCCAACGCCGCGTGTCTGCCGATTCGCCATCGGCCGGAGGCGCCTGCTCGGCGAGATCGCGATGGGACGGCGGGGCGCTGAAAATGATCTCGGCCAGCAGCGACAGGCTGCGGACCGCCGCCGGGCCGACGCCACGCAGGCCCAGCAGCGATTCGAAGTCCTGCGGGTGCTGCTCGTGGGTCTCCATCACGATCTTCCGCAGTCGCGGCAAGTTGACATCGGCGGGCAGCACGCGGTGCCGTCGGGGGGCGAACAACGTGGGGCCTTCCGTCAAGATCTCGACCTCCTGCAGGATGCTCTCCGGTCTTTGCTGCACCACCTCGACGCTGGCTCGGCGGTTGTCTTCCGCTTCGCGAGCGACCATATTCAGCAGCAACTGCCGTTTGACGCTGCCGCTGGGCGCCGCGTTGGTCTCGGCGCCGGACAAATCCTGAATCGCGGCATGCGGCTCGCAAACGAAATCGTCCACCGTTTCGCCCAGCCAGTGATAGCGGCGCGCCCAGCCGCTTTGTTCGTTCATCCCTTGCTGGACCACACACCAGGGGCCGTGGGGCGTGAAGAAGAACGCATGGTGGTAGAGGTCGAAACCGTCCTGCACGGCCGCCGAGTCGACTTTGGCGCTCATTCGCGAGGCGTAGATCAGATGCTCGCCGCCGGCGATCGCATGCCGCTCAGCGGCGTCGGCAATCTCCTGCGGCGTCTTGCGGCTGACGCCGCCTTTGCCTCCCGCGACGATGATCCCCAAGTCGGGGCCGAACCGCTTGGCCGCCTCCTTCATCGCGCCGCACGTGACGGTCGTCACTCCGGAACTGTGCCAGTCGAAACCGAGCACGCAACCGAACGCCTGAAACCACCACGGATCGGCCAATCGCCGCAGCATCTCGTCCGGTCCGAACTCGTCCACGATCGCCATCGTGATGGCGCCGGCCAGTTTGGTCATGCGCTGGAACAACCAGGGCGGCGCTTTGCCGGAGTGCAGTGGCAACTGAGCCAGACGTCGCTTCATGCGGGCATTGTAACACGGCCCGCAGAACCAACCAACCTGGTTGGACGGTAGGCCGGAACAAGTCTTCGCAGTTCCGGCAGGGAAGCCCGCTGGATGCGAATTGCCGTGCCGGAACTGCGAGGACTTGTTCCGGCCTACGCTTGAGTCAGCACGTGCAGCAGAAACCGTCCGCCGTCAAGTCCCCTTTGCGCAAAACAAGTTCTCTTTGGCATTAGCATCGGCGGTATCTTGTCAATTCGACTTGTCAGCCGCCGGGGGCGGGGATTAGGATGCAGGCGGGAAATGCTTGGGAGAGGAGGCCCAGGCCCATCCCCATCCTATCGCCGTCACTCGAAGGGACGTCAGATGATTCACTATTCATGCGACCGCTGTAAGCGGATCATTGACCCGACCAGGGAAATTCGGCACGTGGTGCGCATCGAAGCGCAAGCGGTTCTGGACCCGTTGCCCAGCGACGAACTGGACGACGACCGCGACCAGTTGGGGGAAATCGACGAGTTGCTGCAATCGCTGGACTTGGACGACGAGGATTCGTTGCTGGACGAGACTCCTCAGCAACTGCGTTTCGACCTCTGCTCGAACTGCTTTCGCTGGTTCATCCAAGATCCGTTGGGCGTGGAATCGGCCTTGCACGTCGGCTTTAGCCCCAACTGACCGCGTTGGAGCCTGTCATGTTCAGACCTCGACGCCGATTCCGCCGCCGTCCCCGGCGCACTTTGCTGCTGGCGGCGCTGATCGCTGCGCTGGTGCTCGTCCGCTGGGGATTTGACCGTTGGCGAGATGTCCCGCATCCCGCCCGCCGGCCGCCTTTGGCCGAAGGCACTTACGACGTGTCCCGCGTGGTGGACGGCGACACGCTGGACGTTCGCCCGCCGTCCTCCGCATCGCGTGGCCGCGCCCGCGAAATCCGGGTCCGCCTGCTGGGCATCGACTGCCCGGAAAGCGTCAAACCGGATCGCCCCGTGGAGCCTTGGGGCCCCGAGGCGACGGAATTCACCAAGAGATTCGTCGCCGGGCGCCAAGTCCGACTGCGGTTTGACAAGCGGCGATTGGATCCGTACGACCGCTACCTGGCCTACGTCTTTGTGGACGAACGGATGTTGAACGAGGAACTGGTCCGCGCCGGGATGGCGTTGGTTTCGACTTTTCCCGGAGATTCCGACGCCATGACCCGGCGTCTGCGCGCGGCGGAAAGCGAGGCCAAGGAGCAATCGCGAGGCCTGTGGTCGGGGAAAGCCGCCCGCAGAAGATGACGTGTTTGTAGGCGTCCCTTTTGCGGAGCGGCTCAAACGCTCCACGGACTGCGGTAGTCGCGGGTCAGCCACGCGGGATCGCCCGTGCCTTCCACAAAGACGAACCTGGCGGGGTCCCATTTGAGCTTTTGGCCGTGATAGTAAGCCTGATTCATCAAGTGGCAGCAGATCGCACTGCGCCCGCCCACCTGTTCGTTGCAGATGGGTTTCTTGCGCGACTGGACGCATTCCAAGAAATCCCACAACTGGTTCTTGCTGTCGTACAGCTTGATCTTTGCGTCCTTCAGGAAGTCACGTTCCGCGATTTGCACTTGGGCCGCGCAGGAGGTCTTCTTCCGCTCCTCCTCGCTGCCGGTGAAGGACGCGATCATCTCGGCGCCGCGTTTGAAAGTGAACTTGCCGCGGTTGACCTGGACTTCGCCCTCCGTGCCGTAGAAATGCGCGCCGAAGCCGTTCTTGTGCTCGACCGTCACTCCGTTGGCATACACCAGCTTGGCGCCGCGCTTCGCGTCCGGCGTTTCCGGCGGCAGCACTTCGACCGGACCGCTGTCGTCCATGCCCAGGCCCCACTGGGCGATGTCCAGATGGTGGGCGCCCCAGTCGGTGACCATGCCGCCGCCGAATTCGCGGTAGGCGCGCCAGTTCGGGAAATGGTCGTGGACGCCCCGCGGGCTGAGCACCGAGTTGTAGGGCCGCATCGGGGCAGGCCCCACCCACAGGTTCCAATCCAATCCCGGTTCCATCGGTTCCTCGGCCAAGTTGCAGGGAATGCCCGGATCGCCAAAGCTGCACTCGACGCGTTCGACTTTGCCGATGGCCCCGTTGCGCACCAGTTCGCAGGCCACGCGGAATTCCTTCGAGGACCGCTGCATCGAGCCGGTTTGCAGGATGCGGCCGGTGGCGTCTACCGCGCGGATCACCTCGACCGCTTCATGAATGTTATGCGTCAGCGGCTTCTCGCAGTACACGTCCTTGCCCGCCCGCAGCGCTTCCACCGTGATGATGGCATGCCAGTGGTCCGGGGTGGCGATGCAGACCGCGTCGATGTCCTTGCGCTGGATCAGTTCCCGGAAGTCGTTGTACGCCGCGCACGAGCCGCCCTGCTCGCCCTTCTGCGCGTAATACTCGTCCACCCGTTTCTGGGCGGCTTCACGACGGGTGGTATCGACGTCGCAAACGGCCAGCACCTTGGTCTCCTGTCCCAGGAAACCGCCCAGCAGGCCGCGGTTCTGCTTGCCCATGCCGATGAAGCCCATCGTGAGCCGCGAGTTGGGCTTGGTCTCCGCGGCCCAAATGCGCGACGACAGAATGAAGGGCGCGACGGTCGCCGACGCGGCGGCCCGCTTGAGGAACGTACGACGTGAGGTGTGCATGGCTGTCCTTTCGGTTGACGGGTGTGGCACGGAGCCCTGATCTGCAATTCCAGGCGGGATCAAAAATACCGGTTGATCAAGTTCTCCAGCATCTCTTGGCGGCCGCTGCGGTTGGGCGTGATGTCGCCCTTCTTCAGCATGTACGCTTCCAGCGACTTGAAATCGGCCTTGCCGGATTCGATCTCGGCGCCGATTCCGGTGTCCCAGCTGCTGTAGCGGTCCTTGACGAAGGCGGCCAATTCACCGTCCGCGCGGATGGCGGCCGCGATCTTCAGGCCGCGGGCAAACGTGTCCATACCGCCGATGTGGGCGTGGAACAGGTCGATCGGTTCGAAGCTCTCGCGCCGCACCTTGGCGTCAAAGTTCACGCCGCCCGGCGCCAGACCGCCGTACTTGAGCAGGATCAGCATGACCTCCGCGGTCAGGTAGTAGCTGGTCGGGAATTGATCCGTGTCCCAGCCCAGCAGCATGTCGCCCGTGTTGGCGTCGATCGAACCCAGCGCGCCTTGGCCGCCGGCATAGTCCAGTTCGTGCATCATCGTGTGGCCGGCCAGGGTCGCGTGGTTGGTCTCGATGTTCAGTTTGAAATGATCCAGCAGATCGTAGGCCCGCAGAAAATTGATGCAGGCGGCGGCATCCGAGTCATACTGGTGCTTGGTCGGCTCTTTCGGTTTGGGTTCGATCAGAAACTGCCCCGTGAACCCGATCTCCTTGGCGTAGTCGACCGCCAAGTGCATAAAGCGGCCCATGTGGTCCAACTCGCGCTTCAGATCGGTGTTGAACAAGTTCTGGTAGCCCTCGCGACCGCCCCAGAACACGTAGTTGACTCCGCCGAGTTCCTTGGTGACTTCCAAGCACTTTTTGACTTGAGCGGCTGCGAAGGCAAAGGCGTCGGCATTGCAGCTGGTCGACGCGCCGTGCATGTATCGTGGGTTGCTGAACAGGTTCGCGGTTCCCCACAACAGTTGAATCCCTGTCCGAGTCTGTTCCTCCTTCAGCACCTTGACGATTTCGTCGAGGTTCTTGTTCGATTCGGCCAGCGTCTTGCCCTCCGGCGCCACGTCGCGGTCGTGAAAGGCGTAGAACGGCGCCCCCAGCTTTTCCATGAACTCGAACGCCACGCGAACGCGTTTCTTGGCATTCTCCAGCGAGTCGGTGCCGTCTTCCCAAGGACGAACCATCGTGCCCGGCCCGAAAGGATCCAACCCCGTGCCGCGGAAGGTGTGCCAGTAGACGACGCTGAAACGGAAGTGGTCCTTCATCGTTTTGCTTTCGACGACCTCGTTTTCGTCGTACCAGCGAAAGGCGAGCGGGTTCTTCGATTTGGGACCTTCGTAACGAATCTTGCTGACTTCTGGGAATGCCGTCATGGGCTGCTCTTTCTCCAAGAGACTTCTTCAGACCTGCATCCAATCTCGAAATGATCGCAAATTCTGCACCGCAGGGCAACTGGCCTCCGGCCGAACGTCTTGAAAAATCCCCGCCTCTACGTGCTTTTGCCCATCTGCACAGACCGTCGCTTAGTACTTCAGAAAGCGGCTGCGACGAGTCAAGAATTCGTCGAGTTCGGCAGCCCAGCCGGATTCCATTTCGTCGACAGACTTGCCGGCCAACACGAATTCCAGCGTCTGGCGGTCGGCGAGCAAACCGTTGAACTTCTGCGCGTCCCAGTCCTTTGGATACAGCCGATGCAGTTGACGGGCGATCTCCAGGCCCGTGCGCACCGGGCGGAAACGGCTGCGGTCGATGACTGTGATGTTCACGCCGCCACACAACGCCCCGGCGTGTTTGCTGCTGGTTGGGGTAAAGCGGACGGGTACGAAACGGACGCCTTCCAGGCCGCTGTGGTTGAGCGTTCCCGCCAGTTGGATGCCGTCCAGCCAGGGAGCGCCGATCACCTCGAAGGGTGTGTCCGTGCCGCGGCCCACGGACAGATTCGTCGTTTCCAGCAGTCCGATGCCGGGATACAACACGGCCTGGGCCAAGCTGCGCATGTTCGGCGACGGGTTGACCCACAGCAGTCCGGTGCGATCGAAATAGTCCTGTCGCCGCCAGCCTTCGACGGGGATGATGTGCAGGTCAGCCCCCCATTTCAGTTCGTCGTTGAACATCGCCGCCAACTCGCCGACCGTCATGCCGTGCCGCACCGGCAGGGTGTGAAAGCCGACGAAGGACTGGCGGCCGTCGTCCAAGACCGGCCCCGCAACATCCACGCCGTTGATGGGATTGGGGCGGTCCAGGACCACGAACCGCAGTTTGTGCTCGGCTGCCGACCGCATGGCATTTCCCATCGTCGAAATGTAGGTGTAGAACCGCGCTCCGATGTCCTGGATGTCAAACACCAACGTATCCAGTCCCTCCAGGCTCTTGGCCGCCGGCGTGCGGTTCTCGCCGTACAGGCTGAACACGGGCAGTCCCGTGCGGGCGTCCTCCGTGTCCGCGACGGCCGCGTCCAGCTTGCCCTCCAAGCCGTGTTCGGGGCTGAACAGCGCCTTCAATTGCACTCCCTCCGCGCGCCGCAGCAGTTCCACGGTGCTCACGCCGTCCCGGTTGACACCGGTCTGGTTGGTGATCAGGCCGACGCGGCGTCCCTTGAGCTGCTGGAAACCATCGCGGACCAGAACGTCGATGCCGGCCAACACTTCTCCCCGCGTCGCGGGTT
>CAZAQY010000271.1:0-11216 GCA_964486845.1 uncultured Pirellulaceae bacterium | reverse complement strand
GTGTTCCACGGCGGCATGGTCCGCCAATGGCGGCAAGACGGCCGTGTGGTGGGCGATCGCAACCAGGACTGGCGGTCGGCGGCGGCGTACGTCAACGAACGTGCGGGCGGCGCCACGCCGGTCTTCGTCCGCAGCGGATTGGTCGAAGCGGAGCAATGGTACGCCAGCGAGGATCTTCTCCGCCGCGAGTTCTGCCTGCTGCCGGTGCTGGGGCTGTACCGTCTCGATCGCCCGCGGGATTCGCTGTTTCCGCTGCCGGTCTCGCCGCCCGCCGTGCTGTCGGCCGAGGCACGCCGTCGCGTTCTGGCCGGCAGAGAAGCCTGGTGCCTGGTGCAGGGCAGCGAGCCGAGTGTGGTCCGTTTCGAGGCGTCGTTGAGGTCCGTGTGGCGGCGATCGGGCGCGATCCCGTCGTCGATCCAGCGTCGTTCGTTTGGCAGCGTGGCCGTGTTCCATGTCCGCGTGGCAGATGTTCGGCGCAGGTCTCCCGACCTCGCCGAAACGGCCGACCGCAGGTCTCAGCGGCGGCATTGAGAGAACTGTGGCCGGCCCCGTCGAGCGGTCGGGAGACCGCGGTGCAACTGGCACGTCCCGGAATCGCGCAAGGCCATCTAGCCTCGGGCCGCTTCCCTCGCGGCGTGCGGGGCACGGGGCAGGACCACGGTGAACGTCGTGCCCTGGTTCAGCTCCGAGCAGACTTGAATCCGGCCGTCCATCTCCGAGATCAGCATCCGGCACAGTCCCAAGCCCAGGCCGGTGCCGCCCGAGTCCGCGCGGGTGGTGAAAAACGGCTCGAAGATTTTTTCCAGGTTCCCCCGCGGAATTCCCACGCCGTTGTCGGAAACCTCCACGGCCACGTCGCCTGGATTGAAATCGTCGCGAGGTCCCAGGGCATACGTGCGGAGCTTGAGCACGCCCCCGTCGGGCATGGCCGCGATGGCGTTCAGGCACAGGTTGAGGAGCACTTCCTGCAATGTGTAGGCGTCGCCGCGCACCAACGGCACGTCCCCCAGTTCCGTCTGGATCGTGATCCCTTCCTTGTGTTGCGGACCGAGCAACTGTAGCGTCGCCTCGACGGCGGCGTTGACCGGCGTGTCCTGCAACTCGACGCCCCGCGGGCGGGCGAACGACTGCACGCGCTTCGTCGTTTTTTCGATGCGGTCCAGCGCCTCTTCCATCAACTGGACGTACTCGGTCAACCGGGGGTCGTCCTTGACCCGCTCGCCGATCCTCCGCAGACAATTCTGCACGCCGTCCAAGGGGTTGGCGATCTGGTGCCCGATCCCCGCCACCAACTGGCCGATGCCGACCATCTTTTCCTTCTGCCGGAGTTCTTCGTGAGCCCGGTCGACGTAGGAGCGAATCGACTTGGCGAAGTACAGCGTGATCCACAACGTGCTGGCGAAGGCCAGAAAGGTCGCGATCAGGTAATCGCCCACCAAAGACGGCGGCGACTGGCCGGCAAACCGCACCGGGTAACGCGGGATGTAACCTTGATACTCCAGCCACATCGCACCCCCGATCATCAGCGTCACGAAAGCGCCGAAATAGTAGGGGGTCCGGCCCCGCAGGTACGTGCCCGCGATGATCATCGGCAGCGAGAAAAAATACAGAAACGGGTTCCGCGTGAGGTCAGAAAAATACAACAGCAGCCCCAGCGCGGACACATCGCACAGGATCTGCACGGCGATGTGCCGATCGACGTTCCCGCGCGTCGAACTCCAGTAACGCTGGTAGAGCCCAAACGCCGAATTGCACGCCACCATGCCCACGCCCACCCAGAACAAGGGCCAGGGGGCCTCGATCACTCCCAGCGTCCAAGCCAGACCCACGGCGCCGAACACAATCGCGCAGGCGACCCACCGGACCTGCACAAACCAGCGGGCGCCTTCGGTGGGCAGCTTCATCGGAAAACTCACGGTGCCAGGGCGCAAAAAAAACGCCCAGCGTTCACGCCGGGCGAGAGAGACTCAGTGCGACTCGACATTCGGCCGACCTTTCAAACGACGCCGTTTGGGCGTCTGCGACCCTAGTCACCACCATGACAGCGGCGACCGAGGGCGTCAGAAAAGGAAAGCGCGGTCAAGCGACGAGCAGCGTCCGATGGGTCCTCCACTTTACGGAATAGTTGGTGCGACGCTTACTCGAAAGCTCGCGTCACCGGTCCAGTCCAGGTGGGACATTTCAGTTCGGGCCCACCCGCCGTCTCTCTGCCATTATCATAGCCTTTGTGCCCAACGCTGCAATAGCCCATCGCAGGATTTTTCGACCCTTTTTGAACCCCATCAACGCGGCCGGGACAAAAGGCAAAACAAGCCGCGCCGTGCGCGCGTCCTGGGCTGCGGCCGCGCTGGAATGCTACGTCGCCCGGACCCGCGCGGCAAAGTAAGCCCACGCGAAGAGCACGCCCATCACCAGGTCGATCACCACAAACGGCTTCCACATGCCGGGGATGCCGGCCACGGCCCAGTGAAAGCCCGCCACGCCGCAATAGGCCGCCTTGAGCAGAATGCCGTACACGATCAGCTGCCGGCGGCCGGTAGGGTCCAGCGCAATGGCGACGAACATCAGTCCAAAGACCAGCAGCAACGCGGCCGGAAACTGGACGTAACCCACGTGATTCGGCGGCGTCACCTGGCACAGATCGAACAGCCGGCCGGGCACTGCCAGGAAAGCCAGCCCCAACAGGCCGTCGTATGCCGCCGCCAGCCAGAACAGCGGCGAGATCCATTTGGGTGCACTCATGGTTCCGTCTCCTCAACGTGTTTGCTTGGACGAAGGTATTTCCGGTGGAAATTCTCTCGACGCCACTTGGTCAGCTCCTCGCCGTACAGCCGCACGGCCAAGTCGTGCAGACCCGCGCGCAGCTCTTCGACCGTCATCGGCTGCGGGCGATAATTGACATCGAACAACGTACAGCGCTCCCATTGCCCGGCGCACAGCAGCCGGCCCTCGCGCTGCAGCCGATCGTACAGCGGCGTGCCGGGGAACGGCGTCTGGATCGTAATCTGTACGTCGAACAACTCCGTCTCGAGCGCGAAATCGTAGACCGCGTCGAACACCGCAGGCGTGTGCCCGTCCAGCCCCAGCACGAAGCAGCCGTTGACGCGGATGCCGTGCGACTGGATCCGCGCGACGGCCTGCCGGTACTCGGGCCACCGTTTTCGTTTCCAGTCGCTTCTCAGCTCCACCCCGGCCAGCGCGTCCGCGCTGGGGCTTTCGAAGCCGATCAGGACTTCCGCACAGCCGCTGTCGCGCATCAAGCCCAGCAGTTCTTCGTCTTCGTGGACCGACAGGTCGGTTTCGGCAAACCAGCGGACGTGCCGGCCGCGCAACTCGGCCAACAACGGCTTCCAATATCGCTTGTTCACGAACGCGTTGTCGTCCGCCAATTCGATGAACGGCCGCGGCCACAAGCTGCGGATGCGGTCGATCTCCGCCAGGACCCGTTCCACGGGCTTCTGCTTGTACCGTGGGCTCAACAGGATCGAACTGGCGCAGAACTCGCAGTGCCACGGGCAGCCGCGGCTGGCTTGAACCGTCAGCCGGTTGTACTTGGCCAAGTCGAGCAACTCGAAAGCCGGCATCGGCGACTGGTCCAGCGAGTAACCGCCATCGGAGCAGTAACAGCGCTGCAACCGGCCGGCTTCCGCGTCCTGCAGGACTGCAGGCCAGACGGGTTCGCCCTCGCCGACCACCACCGCGTCCGCACGCTGGGCGGCTTCGTCCGGCAACGCCGTGACGTGCAGCCCGCCCAGCACCACCGGCACGCCGCGCGCCCGATACTGGTCTGCCAGATCGTATGCCTCGGCGATCTGGGCGCTGAAGCTGGAAATGGCCACCAAATCGAAGCCATCGGGCGGCCGTTCCAGTTGGCGGATGCCCTCGACTTCCACGTAAACGCACTCGTGCGGGGCGGGCGTCATCCCGGCGAGCGTCAACAATCCCAGGCTCGGCAGCGAGGCGATCGTCTTGCTCCGCTCGACGAACCCCGGCAGCGCCAGCCCCAATCGCAATAACTCCGGGTCGCAGGCCCGTATGCCGCTCATCGCCACCAGTCCGATTCTCATCGCAACAGTCCCTCCCAGAGAAGATCCGCCACGCCGACAACCAGACTGAGCACCGGGACAAAGAACAAGTGACGAAACAGAGGCTTCCAGGCCGACAAGCCGCAGACGGCCGGCATGGTGACCGCGCCCGCAATCAACAACGTCGACGCGATGCAGGGCACCGCAGCCAAGCCGAGTTGCGTCGCCGTGGCGGCCGCGGCCAGATTCAACAGCCCGGTGCCGACGAGGGAAATATGAGTCAGCCTCAGCAGTCGCCGCCGCCAGGAATGATACCCGCCCAGCCACTCGTCGCCGTGAAAGAACAACCCCAGCACGGTCCCGGCAAGCAGCCCTGCCAGAATCGCGCACCAGCCGACATACAAGTGCAGTGCGGACATCGTTGTGCTTTCCGGTGACCGAGAACCGAACGACCGGTCACGAAAGGGTGCAATTTCAGTCTACCGCAACCGCGTTAGCGATACAATCGACTCCCGTGAACCTTAACGAAAGTGCCCTCCGGGCTGCCTCGAAGGAGGGATCCGCATCGTCGGGTTCGGGCGCTTCGGTGCTCAAAGGAATCGATAACTGTCAGATGACACGTGAGCGGCAAGGCACTAGCCGCCGGTATTGCGGCCAAGCCGGAACCGGTGGCTAGCGCCATTCCGCTCACTTGTTTCTGGAACGATGCTCACGGCGCAGGCTTGGCGACCTTGGGCGGGCCGTCGAGGTTCAACTCAATCACCGTGGCAATCTTGTCCAGCGATTCAGCTCCGACGGCAACCGTGGTCTGGTTGTCGCCGGCCGTTACCACCAGCGACTTGCCGTCGGCCAACCGTCTCGCGGTCGCCGACGAGTCGGTGACCAGGGGCACCACGAGTTTGCCGTCCTGGGGCCAGTTGAAGACGTGCAAGTACAGCCGCGTCTTGCCGCCGGGCAGTTGCTTCTGCGTGCAGCGGCCCCAGTCGAGTCTCTCGAAGGGACTGGCCGCCGTGGCGTAGATCGACTCGCCGTTGGTCTTCATCCAAGCGCCGATCGCCTTCATCGACTGGGCGCTCTCCGGCGGCACGCTGCCATCCCCCTTGGGGCCGATGTTCAACAGATAGTTGCCGCCCTTGCTGGCGATGTCGATCAAGTTGCGGATCAGCGTCTCGTCCGATTTCCAGGCGTGGTCGTGCTGGCTGAAGCCCCAAGTGGTGTTCATCGTCATGCACGTTTCCCAATCCACGCCGGGCATGCCGGTGGCCGGAATGTGCTGTTCCGGCGTGATGAAATCGCCGTACTTGGGATCGAGTCGGCTGGCGATAGCCGCGGTGCCCATTCCCGTGAAACCGGCCTCCGGGATGCGGAACAGCCGGTTGTTCATGACGATCTTCGGCTGCTTGACCCGCACGTTCGCCATCAACTCGAACGCCCGCCAGGCTTCCTCTCCCTGGAAATCCTGCGAGCTGTAATCCCACCACAGGATGTCCACCGGGCCGTAGTTGGACACGAGTTCGTGTACCTGGGCGTGCAGGTACTCGACGTACTTCGCGTGGTCCCGCTGGCCGTTCGGATACGGCTGGCCCTTCAGCGGATGCGGCAACTGCTTCGACAGCTCGTACGCGTACTGGTCATGGTGCCAGTCGATCACCGAGTGGTAGAAGCCGACTCGCAGGCCCTCGGCCCGGCAGGCGTCGACGATTTCCTTGACCAGATCGCGATGCAGCACGGAACCGGCGTCGTAGTCGCTGACCTTCGAGTCGTGCAGTGCGAAGCCTTCATGGTGCTTGCTGGTGAAGACCACGTAGCGGCAGCCGGCCTCCTTGGCCAGTTGAGCCCACTGGCGGGAAAATCCCTCCCGTGGCTTGAACAAGGGAATCGCGCGCTTCGCGTACGTGCCCGTGTCGGCCTTGACACGCTGCTGGATCCATTCCATTCCGCCTCGCGTGCCCACGGGCTTGCCTTCCCAGGTTCCGGCCAGACCGGAGTACAAGCCCCAGTGTACGAACATGCCAAACCGCGCCTCGCGCCACCACTGCATCCGCGCGTCGCGCTGCTGGGAAGTTTCGGCCGCGGCACGCGGCGTCTGCGGTTCGGTCGCGCGCGCTCCACTGCCGGCCAACAGAAGTACAGAAAACAGACTGGTGAGGGCGAGTCGCGTGATCATGGTTGCTCCTTCGAGGTTCAAAGAATCAGGAAAATGTAAGACGGCGAACAGAAAAATGGGGTGACAGAAAAATGAAGGGCCGAGGGGGAATGACTCTCTGGCGACCATTTTTCTGTCACACCATTTATCTGTCAACTTCCGCTCGCTTAGTCTATCAGTTCCCGCTCGATCTGTTCCAGTGCCTTGCCTTTGGTCTCCGGCACGCGCAGGAAAACAAACACGAATCCCAATACGCAGATCCCGGCGTACAGCCAAAACGTTGCCGCCATGCCCACCTTGCCGGTGAGGATCGGGAACAGGAACGTCAGGATGAAGCAGGCGATCCACAACGCCGAAACGGCCACCGAAATGGCGGCGCCGCGAATCCGGTTCGGGAAGATCTCGGCAATCAACACCCACGTCACGGGCGCCAGCGAGACGCCGTAGCACCCCAACGCACAGAGCGTGAAAATCAAGACGCTCAGCCCCTTCCAGCCGAGATAGTAGGCGATGCCGATCAAGGCGTGAGAAAGGCCGATGCCGGCACAGCCGACGAGCATCAGGCGGCGCCGGCCGAAATGATCCACGGTGCCGATCGCCACCAGGGTGCAGACCAGGTTGATCGCGCCGGTGATCACGATGTTGAACATGATGCCGCTGATGCCGTAGCCGGCGGAGCGGTAAATCTCTTCGGCATAGTTGAAGATCGAGTTGATGCCGCTCCACTGCTGTAGCACGGCCAGCGCCACGCCGACCAGCAGGATCCGGAGCATCTTCGGCTCCAACAAATCGCTGAAGCGGACGCGCTGGATTTCGTGGCCGGCGATGGTCTGTTGAATGTCGGCGACTTCGGTTGCGGCATGTTGCTCGCCGCCGATCCGGGCCAGGATCCGGCGAGCCTGTTCGGCGCAGCCGTTCTTGACCAACCAGCGCGGGCTCTCCGGGATCAGCGAGGCACCCACGAGGAACAACAACGAAGGCACGGTCACGGCGGTGAACATCCAGCGCCAGGCGTATCGCCCGTACCACGAGGGCCGGATCACTTCGGCCGAGGCCGTCTTGACGGCCGCATCCCGTTCCAGATGCTCGCGCTGCATGACCTGCTGGACGATCTCTTCGGACGGCTGAGGCGAACCGCGGGCGATGTAGTAGTTCGCCAACTGGGCGGCCAGGATGCCGATCACGATCGTCAACTGGTTCACCGCCACCAGGCGGCCGCGAATCCGCGCCGGGGCGACCTCGGCGATGTACATGGGCGACAGGTTCGAGGCCATGCCGATCGCTACGCCGCCGGCGATCCGCCAGACGACGAACGACGGGAACGAGGGAGCCCAGCCGGTGAGGACCGACGAGACCGCGAACAGGACGGCGGAGGCCAGCAGCAATTTCTTGCGTCCCAACTGGTCGCTCAAGCCACCGGAGATCAACGACCCCAGCAGGCATCCCAACAAGGCGCAACTGTTGGCCCAGCCCCTCAGAGCCTCGCTGCGCACCTCAAAATACGCTTCAAAAAACGGCTTCGCGCCGCCGATCACGACCCAGTCGTAACCGAACAGCAGCCCGCCCAGGGCGGCGACCAGGCAGATCGTCCAAACGTACGCCAGGTTGTATTCGGCCCGCAAACTGCTGCTTGCGCTGCCTGAGGCTGTCAACATACGCGTTCTCCGTATGCGCCGCCGAGACACAAGACATCGACAAACACTGATCGCAAAAGAATGACAAAAAGAGGGCCTGACCGGAAGATGGGATCGGTTGCGGCTGACTGCGCCCAAGCCAGAAGGCGACTTCGCCGGTGGATTATCTCTTTCCACTGCCTGAGTCCCTCACCGCTTCCAACCGCGGGTCGGCCAAATCCAGCCGGTACATGATCTGGTTGTAATCGTAGCGCGGCGTGGCCACAGGGTTGCCGGAGAATGTCTGGGTGTACGTCCCCTCGAAATAGATCACCCGTCCGCCCTCTTGATCGAAGAACGGGTGATGCACGGGATTGTAGAAACTGTATCGATCGTGGGTGACGATCCTCTTGGCCCTCCGCCACGGGCCGGTGGGCTCCGGGGCCTCGGCATACCAGATTTCGCCCAGCATCGAAGAGCCGTACACTTGTCCGGCGATCATGATCCACCGCTGGCGATGCGAGTTGAAGCGCACCGTGCCGCGGTGCATCAGAACCGGCTTGCCGGTGTCGACATCAACCGGCAGGAACCGCGTCTGCTCGGCTGGCAGCCGGCCCGCGTCAACTAGTTTCCTTTCCGCGTTGCCGTCGACCGGCTTCGTGTTCTGCCGCCACTCGTAACGCACCTTGCCGTCCGGCTCCCGCAGCAACTCCGCTTGACCCGAGTCAGCCGCTTCATCCAGGCACGTGTAGGCTTCGTAGGACGACGGATCGAGATAATGCTTCCAATCGGCCTGGACCCGCACGTTGGGAAACACTTCGCCGAAGTACACGTAGTCCACGCCGCCCTCGCGATGCCGGATCGGGTGCCCCTGGCCCGGAAACAGCGGGCCGTCTTTCATCTCCAGGGTCTTCAGCCGCTCGAACTCCTGCTTCTCGTCGTGGAACACGGCCAGACCGTGGTCGAGCATCTTCGACAGGGACTCCATGTGAGCGTAATGGCAGACCAACCGCTCGCGCCCCGTTTCGTCGGGCAGAACCAGAAAACCATCGGCCCAGATCAGACCCTTCTCCACGCCCAAACGGGCCACCGGCCGGCTGAATCCGTCCTGGTCCGTGAAGTAACGCAGATTGACTCCCTGTGCCGGATCCAAGCCCCCTTGTCCGGGCAATTCCGACACGGCCGCCGCCATCCAGAAGTGCCCTAACGGATAGCTCATCCGCGACGTGTCGCCCCAGAACCATATAACCTTGCCTTGATACAATTCGGCGAACGCCGAATCCTGCCCTGCCACCATGCCGCTGCCTAGCGGCTGTGCCAGCGGCGTCGGTTCGCCCAGCAGCACGCTGTCGCGATAGATGCCTTCGCCCGTCACCCGATACAGCCGCTCGGCGATGTTATGCCGCTTGATCTTGATCGTGGCCTTCTGGCCGGCCACCAGTTGCAGGCGGACGCCGGCGAACCCGAAGCCGTCTTTGGGAAACTCGTAGCCGTGGCTGCGGACAAAGAAAAAGACCCGCTGTCCCATCAGCCCCGGTTCGTGGATCGCCGCCCAACCGCCGCTGTCGGTCACCCAGCACAGATGATTCACCGTCTCTAACTCGACCAACGGCACCCCGCGGCCGGTCTGATCGTCCACCACCTGGATGCCAAAGTACCCGCCCGGTTCGCCGGCAGATGCAGCGCCCACGAACAACACGCCGATGGCCATCCCCAACCACGCAGCGGCGGAGACAAGACGCGTTGCAGGACAAGCCGCCTTGGGAAAGTGTGCGTACGCCCGGTTCATCGTCTTTCCTGCGCCCTCCGTTTGATCGCCTGCCCAACACTAACGGCCAGCGTGACGACGGTCAAGGGAATCACGAACCACAGCAGCGCGGCTTGGAACGTGGCCAGCGCGCCGTGCCGGATCGCATTCAGGGTCAAATAGGTCGTGTAGATTGCATAGTAGCCCAGGAACAACCAGCCTTCCCAGCGGCTGATCGTGCCGCCGGTGTAGAAAATGGGCAGACAGGCCACGGCCACGGCGATCATCACGGGGATATCAAAGTCGATGGCTTCCGCCGAAACCCGCACGCCGTCGCTGCTTGTCAGGCTGCTCAGCCCCAGGACCGCCAGGACGTTGAAGATGTTGCTGCCCACCACGTTTCCGACCGCAATGTCCCGTTGGCCGCGAATCGCGGCCATGATCGAGGCCGCGACCTCCGGCAGCGACGTGCCGGCGGCCACGATGGTGAGCCCGATGATCAGTTCGCTAACGCCCCAGGCCGTGGCGAACGCGACCGCGCCTTGGACCAGCCAGCGGGACCCCAGGACCAGAGCGGCTAACCCGCCGACGATCAGCACGAGGTCGATCACCACCCGACCGGCAGTCGGAGCAACGGACTCCGCGGGCTGCGAGACCGCCTTTTCCGCCGCGACTTCACGCCGGCTCGTGCGAATCAGCCAACCGGTATAGAGGACCAGTCCCATCACGAACAACAGGCCGTCGCTCCGCCCGATCGCGCCGTCGAGTCCCAAGGCCCAAGTCAGCGCGGAGACAACGATCATGATCGGCACATCCAAACGCAACAACTGCCGGGCGACCGCCAAGGGCGTAATCACCGCCGAGATGCCGAGGATCAACAGCACGTTGAACACATTGCTGCCGACGACGTTGCCCAGCGCCAAGTCCGCTTGGCCGGACCAGGACGCTTGAACGCTCACCGCCAACTCCGGCGAACTTGTGCCGAAGGCCACCACGGTCAGCCCGATGACCAGGGGCGATATGCCCACGGCCGCCGCCAGCCGCGCGGATCCGCGCACCAGCCACTCGGCGCCGACCACCAGCGCCGCCAATCCCAAGATGAACCACAGGAACGTGACACCACTCATTGCTTGTCACTCACGGATGTACCCGCTTGCTGTGGAAACAGTGCCAGCCATGGACCGTCAGGGTCACGGCGGTCAGCGGAATCACGAACCAAAGCATGGCGTCCTGGAACATTGGCAAAGCGCCATTTCCGGTCGCATGGAGAATCAGATAAATCGTGTAGGCGACATAATAGCCAAAGAACAAGGCCCCCTCCCAGCGGCTGACCGTGCCGCCGGTGTAGAACACGGGCAGGCAAGCTATCGAGACGCCGATCATCACCGGAATATCGAATTGCAGGGCCTGAGGCGAGACTCGGATGCCGTCGGGGCTGACCAAACTGCTCACGCCCAGCACCGAAATGATGTTGAAAATGCAGCTGCCGACGACGTTCCCCACCGCGATGTCGCGCTGCCCCCGCGCGGCGGCGGCGACGGTGGTGGCCATTTCCGGCAACGATGTGCCTACGGCCACCACCGTCAGGCCGATCAGCAGTTCGCTCACACCCAGCGCGGTGGCAATGGCCACTGCGCCCTCGACCAGCCAGCGGGAACCGAGGACCAGCAGACCCAGCCCCAACA